>DATELB010000093.1:0-3262 GCA_035277085.1 Nitrospira sp.
TGGCGACTATTCGGGGCTGATTCCGCTGTTATTCCCAGAAGATAAAGCTGGTGGCGGTGACCGGGATCGAACGGCTTCCCTCGCCGGCTCAGCCCTGGAGCTGCTTCGCCGGCTCCTACAGAGGGGGGCCAGCCCCTCGTACGCTCCCCACGAAGTGGGAGCACCCCTTCGGGACCCCCGGTCACCGGTTCGACATGCGTTAGTGAAGTCGTTTGGTGGCGGTGACCCGGATCGAACGGGTGACCCGCGGCTTATGAGTCCGCTGCTCTGCCAACTGAGCTACACCGCCACATCGGAGGTTGCTTGCGGGAAGCCAATCTTACCCGAGGAGGGATCGGACTGTCTACGGAGCTCCGGATGGAAATTAACGATCCACGCTTTCGGCCGTTGACGACGGCGCTTGCGGCTTGGGTTGCCGGCCTGGAATCTGTTTTTGGCGAAGGAGCTTCGTAAAGTAGGTCCGCTGCAGTCCCAACGCTTCGGCCGCCCGTGTCTGGTTCCAATCGTTCTTCTTCAGCGCGTCCTCGAGAACCCAGCGGCTGTAGGCTTCCATCATTTCATGATAGCCGCCGCTTCCGCCCGGCCTGGATTCGATCGGTTCCCTTGCCCCCGAGGCGCCATCGCTTGCCGGTCCGGGTCCGCTCTCGGAGAGGAACAAGTGATCAGGTTCGATCGTTTTCCCCGGCGTCAAGATATAGGCGCGGGTCAGCACATTCTCGAGCTCGCGGATGTTGCCGGGCCACCGGTAATGTGACAACGTGCGCAGCGCGGCGTCGCTCATGACGCATTGCTTGCTGAGACCGAATTTGCCTGCTTTCGTGAGGAAATAGCCGGCGAGGGCGGGGATATCGTCGATGCGTTCGCGCAACGGCGGCAGGGTGAGGGAAATGACCTCCAGCCGATAGAAGAGGTCCTCTCTGAACGTTCCTTGACCAATGGCCTGTTTGAGATTTTTGTTCGTGGCGGCGAGAAAGCGGACGTCGGTATGCACCGATTGCGTGCCGCCGACGCGATAAAAGGTTTGATCCTGAAGGACTCGCAGTAAATGACTCTGCATGGAGAGCGACATATCGCCGATCTCATCCAGGAATACGGTCCCGCCTTCGGCGATCTCGATCTTTCCTGCTTCGCGTTTCACGGCCCCCGTAAAGGCGCCCTTTTCATGGCCGAAGAGCTCGTTCTCCAGCAGGTCCTTCGGAATCGCCGCACAATTGACGGCGACAAACGGCTTGTCCTTGCGCGGGCTCCATCCGTGGATCGCGCGCGCGACGACCTCCTTACCGGTGCCGGTCTCTCCCAATATGAGCACCGTCACCGTGGAGGCAGCGGCCTGCTTGGCCAAGGCCAATTGAGCCTGGAATCTGGGATTGTTCCCGACCATGCCGCCGTAGCGGTCGTCCAGTTCCTGCTTGAGGACGCCGACTTGCCGGCGGAGAGCGATCGCATCCAGCGCCTTGTTGATGACGACGGTGATGTGGTCTCCGGTGAACGGCTTCGTGATGAAATCGACGGCCCCGAGCTGCATCGCTTTGACCGCGCGTTCGATCGTGCCGAAGGCCGTCAGCATCACGACCGGCGGAAGTGAAGAGGGTTCCCTGTCCGCGGATGCCTGCTTTCCGAGGGTTTCCCGCATCTGCTCTAGGATGTCGAGGCCCGACAGACCGGGAAGTTGAATGTCGAGCAGGACGAGGTCCGGCTGATCGGCTTGAATCATGCGCAGCGCTTCTTTGCCGTCGGCCGCCGTCAGCGGCTCGTGTCCCATCCACGTAATGCGGTTCTCAAGCGCGAGGACAATGTCGGGATCGTCGTCAACGATGAGAATACGTGCGCGCATCGGATGATCCTCCTCTTCGGCGAATCGCTTTAGCCGGCGCCCGTGGTTGAACCCGGAGACACGATTTCCGGCGATGCCTGGGCCGTCGCCGCCTCGGCCGAGCTGGTGGGCAATGTAAAGTAAAAGCGAGAGCCTGCTCCCACCTCGCTTTTGACCCAGATGCGTCCCTTGTGCATCGTGATGAAACTCTTCGTGATGAACAACCCCAATTGCGCGCCCTGCGAGGTAGGCATCGTCGACTGGACTTTCGAAAACTCATTGAATATCCGGTCCAACTGCTCGGAAGGGATCCCGCAGCCCGTGTCCGTCACGCATGTTTGGACCATGCCGTCCGCGAGAGGCTCGAACTGGACCGTCACGCGCCCGCCGGCCGGCGTGAATTTCACCGCATTCCCCACGATGTTCCACAAGATCTGTTCCAACTTGTCACGGTCGGCATAGCACATCGGCAGTTGCTCGGGTGAATCGATTTGGAGGTCCACGCCTTTTTCTGCGGCGACAGTCCGCAGGCTGTCGACGACCACCATGGCGACCTTGTTGATGGACAGCGGTTCCAAGCGAAGTATTTCCTTGTTGAGATCCAACCGTGACCAGTCCAGCAGCTGATTGATAATGCGTGTGAGCCGATTCAAATTGTGCCCAATGCGGTCGAGGTACGTCCTCTGACGCTCGGACACCGCTCCGGCGACACCGTCGAGCATATTGTCGGCGAAGCTGCGAATGGCGGTCATGGGCGTGCGTAATTCGTGGGACGCGACCGACACGAACATCGTACGCCGCCGGTCGTGTTCTTGAAGGCGCTCGTTGGCGACGGACAGTTCCCTGGTGCGCTCCTGGATGCGCTGTTCCAAATGCTGTGTCAGGCGGGCGAGATCGGCATACGTCCTCGCATTGTCGATCGCGGTCGCGACGTGGCTGGCAATCGTCATCAAGATGTGCAGGTCTTCTTCGGAGCAGAGCATCGTGCCGCGGTCCGCGGCGATAAAGCCGAGGTTTTGGTTATGGCTTTGCAGCGGCACGCAGACAAATGACTGCAGATCCACACGACGCGCCAACTCGAGAAGCGCCGGATGCATCCGGTGCGCCACTGCGTTCACGTCCCGGGCCAGGACCGGTTTGGCACGGATGAACAGATCGGCGAGAATGGTGTCCTCGTCCTTGATCGGAACGGTCAGGAATCGAGCGGCGTCGGCGATCTCCTGTGGAACGCCGGCGACCTGGGCAATGTATGCGACCTCGCGGTCCTCGTGCCGCAGCATCAGGGCCATGCGCGAGAAGCCCAAATTGGACCGCAGCAACTGAAGCACCGTATCCATGAGCTCGTGCAGGTCGAGCGTGCTCGTAATCGCCGCGCTGGTCTGATGGACGGCGGTCAATTGAGTGATCTGTTTGCGGATGGTCTCGAGGTTGGAGGTGATGGCCTCGCTG
>DATELB010000094.1:0-3132 GCA_035277085.1 Nitrospira sp.
TGATGACAATCTCCTTTCGATGACAGACCCCACGGCCCTGCATCCGCAGGGCGCCCACCCGTGGGTGAATGGTCACCAGTGCCGCGCAGCCTCATTTGCGTTGCACCGATAGACAGGCGCGTTGCCGTGCTTCAGCAAGAACCGCACCGGTCGCGTAATGCGGGACAACCTGGAGGTTTTCAAGGGTTGCTGCCAGAGACGCTTCTAAAAATCCGGACAACGTGTCCTGAAACCAGGCAATCAAAGACACATTGTCCGAAACGCCGAACAGAATGCGCGGGATCACCCTTGCTCACTGCGAGGAGAGTATGAGGTCCACAACTTCCCGCTAATATTTTCGCCTCGTCTCTGAAAATGTACCGTTTGGAATCATCATGTATGTGACGGTCACCTGCTGTGGCTGCCCGGCCAGTGGCAGCATCGTGAAAAGCGTGTCGGTGCTGTGCTGGCCAAGCTGTTTCCGCGCGACCCGCGGATTTACGTAGAACTCCCGTGCGTGGAATGCGCCGCGCCAAAAAGTCCTTCCGTGTGGCGCTGTGGACGAACGTCGAACTGCAACAGGCTGTACTGATCCGCCAACACTCTGCTCTCTCCACGGGTGGAACGGATGGCTAAATGGACTGGTAAAACCCCTTGCTTGGTGCCACTTCCATCCCCTTGAGTGGGGTTACCGAAGCCAGGTACACTTCTTCCATACATAAGCAGGCACTAGCGTTTCCCTTACATGCTTGCGAGGGTACCTCCTATGTCTGATACGTACAGGATTCTTCTGGCGGACGATCACGTGCTGGTCGCTGAAGGTATTCAAAAGCTCCTTGAACCTGAATACGAGCTGGTCGGCATCGTTGCGGACGGACGGTCACTCGTGGCTGCGGCCGCAAAACTTCAACCGGACATCGTCGTTGTCGACATTTCGCTCCCGCTGTTGAACGGCCTTGATGCCTCCCAGCAGCTCAAGAAGAACAATCCCAACCTCAAAATCATTGTTCTGACGATGCACTCGGAGCCGAACTTCGTCACCCAGGCATTCCGTGTCGGCGTCTCCGGGTATGTGCTGAAGCAATCCGTCGGCTCGGAATTGGTTCAGGCCATCCGCGAAGTGGTGAAGGGCCGGACGTTCGTCTCGCCTATGGTGGCGCAAAGCCTCGTGGATCAAGCCGTCAATCCTTCCTCGGCTTCAGCCCCAGGAGAGGTCAAGGTCGGTTTCGCACAGACTTTAAGCGCACGGCAGCGGGAAGTCTTACAGCTGGTTGCGGAGGGAAAAGCGACGAAAGAAATTGCGTCGATCCTCAACGTCTCCGTGAAGACCGTCGAATTTCACAAGACGCGGATCATGAAAGAGTTGCGGCTCCGGACAGCAGCAGAACTGACGAAGTATGCGATCGCGGCGGGGCTGACCTCAATTCACTGAATGAATCTCAGTATCCTATGCAGATCTCAAAGCCTTGAATCGAATCTGGTGGTCAATACGAGAGCTGAAAGATGAGATCTGAATCCGCAGTCGGCTGACTGCGGATTAGAACTGTAAGGTCGTAATGCCTTGGGCGAGGGCAAACTTGATCAGGTCGGACGTGGTATGGACACCGAGTTTTCGCGTGATATTTGCCTTATGAAATTCTACCGTCTTCATAGAAATGTTCAATTGCTGCGCAATATGGCGGGTCGAGCGTCCCTCCGCCAGCAATACGAGGATTTCCCTCTGCCGTCCGGTCAAATCGCTTGAGTAGCCTTCCGGCCTGAACCATTCGTGTTCTACCGCCTCTCGGACTTCCGCATCGATCTTCTTCGATAGGAAGCGCTTGTTCGCAAGCACGCTCTCGATCGCCGCATGGAGCTCATCGGAAGCCGACTGCTTCAAGACGTAGCCGCTCGCTCCGGCACGGAACGCCTCGCTGATTGAGATCGCTTCCGTCAGCATGGTGACAAGGATGACTTTGACCGACGGGAGAAGCTTCTTAAGCTGCTTGGTCGCCGCAAACCCGCTGAGGCCCGGCATGCAAGCATCCAGCAAGATCACATCCGGCCGCTGCTCCAAAGCACGGCTGATGATATCTCCGGAGTCCTGAACCATGCCCACGATGGTGAAATGAGGCTCCAGCAGATGACGGATACTCTCTAGGACGAGTGGATGATCGTCGACCAGTAGGACTTTTGCCGCGTGCGTATGTAAGGACATGCCATTCCCCTAGTGAAGGAAGTCCGCCCCATCATGGTACAAACCCGCCCTTCGGTTCAAGGAGGTTCTACCGCTGCTTTGTTTTACCTTTACTTACCGCATGCGAGAACTAGGCCATCCCCTAGCCGAACCCCTTGGGGCCTGGGGGTCCTCCGAGTGTCCGCTCGGGCTGTTCGAGGCTTACGGTAGAAAATAGACCAAGAGCCAGTGTCAACCGATTTGGCGAGACCCTTCAGTCGGTCTAAATGGGCGATGTTTCAGGCAAAGACCTCTAGGAAGAACCAAGGACAACTTTTCCCATGCCCGGTCACGGTGCCGGGTCCACGGTGCTAACCGCGACAGGTCGAGTGTGTGGCGCTATTCCTTCCTGTTTCCAGGAAATCCGGCTCGGTTCACGAACACATACAACAAGGTCCATACAAGGAGGCTGACATGCAAGAGCAACAATTTGTGCTCGATGTGAAGACGATTCGCGATCGCGCGCGCCGTCAAATCGAAAACGGCGCCATGACGCCTGGCTACAAAGCGAAGGCTCCGGTCGTGTTGAGGCTCCTCAACGACGCGCTGGCCACCGAACTGGTCTGCACGCTGCGCTATAAACGGCATTACTTCATGGCCCAGGGCCTGAGCTCCGAAAGTGTCAAAAGCGAATTTCTCGAGCATGCGGAGGAAGAGCAGGAGCATGCCGATCGGATCGCGGAGCGCATCGTCCAATTAGGAGGCGAGCCGAACCTCTCGCCTGAAGGCCTGTTGGACCGCAGTCATTCCCAATACGCCGAGGGTACCTCGTTGGAAGACATGATCCGGGAGGACCTCGTGGCCGAAAGGATCGCCATCGACAGCTATCGCCAGATGATTGAGTACATCGGCGGAGACGATCCTACGACCCGGCGCCTGTTGGAGGAAGTGACAGCCAAAGAAGAAGAACACGCGGAGGACCTGGCGAGTCTGCTCGC
>DATELB010000095.1:0-3120 GCA_035277085.1 Nitrospira sp.
GAAAGTTTCACGCCGGTCGGAAGGATCGGGCAGCTGACGACGATCCCTCGGTGATCGATCAGCATGACATGGCCGGTTTTCCCGAAGCGGATCGGCTGCGTCGAGGGCGAGAAGAACTCCTTGGCATCGATCACGCGATGGAGGACACCCACCGCCTCGTAGCGCAGGCTGTCCATGATCGGCAGGCTGATCGAAAATGCATAGGTACCGGCCCGCTCATCAAAATAGACGTCCTCGATATAGAGTTGGCCGATGCCTTTGTTGTAGGCGCCCTTCCACCAGGAGAAATCGCCATTGGTAAAGTGCGGCCTGTCGGTGAGCGCCGCGACCAGGTAGCCTTGCATATCGGTGATGAACAGCATTTTGGTCGCACCGCGGACGACCTGAGGGATGAGTTCGTCCGGCTCGCTCCTGGCGCCCGTGTAGTACTCCCGCAGCAGCCCCGCCAGCGGGTTCTCGGTCACCGCTTTCACAGCGGCGGCGTCCTTCGCCTCCCATTTGTTCTGAGCATCGCCAGGCGCCGGCGACGGTTTTCCGTCTGAAGCCATTGCGAGATCGCGGCGGCGTTCGAGTTCGCGTACGATCAACGCATCGGAGGCAATTCGAGACGTTCTTGCGATCTCTTCCCCGACGAGGATGTCGAGTTTTCGGGCGGCTTCGGTCGCCAGCGCTTTAAAGCTCTCTCCGCTGACCTCATGAATCTCCTTCGAGCCTTGCCAGAACGCCATGCCGAGCCCGACCAGCAGCGGAACGACGCCGACGAGGAGCATGGAGACAATCAGTTTGGTCTGGAGTCTCCATCCCCGGGTAGGCGGCACTGGTTGAGGCGATGAGTGGCTCACGTCTCATGCTCCGTGACAGGCGGGAACGTCATTCTAAAGGTCGTGCCCTTACCAACCCGGCTTTCCACGTCGATTTTCCCCCGCATCTTCGAGACGATAGTCTTGACGTTGTAGAGCCCCAATCCCGTGCCTTTGCCCGCCGCTTTCGTGGTGAAGAACGGCTCAAAAAGCTGCTGCAGCACCGCAGGCGGCATGCCGCAGCCCGTATCCGTAACGCTGAGCGTCGCTCCACCGGCGCATTGCTCGGTAGCCAATGTCAGCGTGCCGCCACCCTGTTCCATGGCTTGGACGGCGTTGGTAATGAGATTGACCAGAAGATGAAGGACCTCGTCGGGATTTCCCCTCGCGGCCGCCCCGTCCTTGTAGGCCTTCCGCACGGTGACGTCGTGAAAGCTGACGGCATACCGGGCGATCTTCAATGCTTCGTCGAGACGATTGCCGAGAGAGACGATTGTTTCGTCCCGGCCCGAGCTCTTCCTCGCGTATTGCGTCAAATCGCGTGAGATGGCGCTCGTCCGGCGCACCGCTTCGATGATTTCGCGCGCCTGTTCGTGGACCGCGTTCAAGTCGGTCTCCTCAACGAGATTCTCCGCCAGGCCCATGATCAATTGGAGCGGATTGTTGATGTCGTGGGCGATGCCGGCGGCGAAGGAGCCGATGCCCGCCAATTTCTCCGCATGAAACAACTCGGCCTGAAGATGGGATTCATGGCGCACGAGTTCCCACAGGATCCGCGCGGCCGAGCCGCTCAGTATTTCAGTTTCCGGGCGCTTATGGAGTTGGACGAATCGCTCGACTTCGGGATCTCCCGTGACGTCCATGATCAAGTTGACGCCATGGTTATATACGAGCTCTTCGACCCGCCGGGTCACCGGAATGCGAAGGTTTCTCGCCCGGACGAGCCCGGGCGCGCCCGGGTCGCGATCCGAAATTCCAACGATTTCGATCGAGGGAATCAGGTGGAGCAGGTCGAGCAGAGCGGTTCCCCCTCGTCCGGCTCCTAGGATCGCGACTCGGGTCGGCACGACCTTGGACACGACCGAGCTATCCGTCACAGGCTGCACTCGATGACTCCTCGCTGGAGGGGAGGACCGCCTGTCCTCCCCCGACATCATACCAGCGCAGCTGCCGGCTAGAGGTGCGCGAGCTCTCGTTGTTCCATCGCCCGGGCAACCGACTCCCGCAGCTTTTCGCCTTCGACGGGTTTGACGAGGTAGTCGACCACTCCTTGACGAAGCATGGAGGTCGCCATATCGGCGTCGGGGAACCCGGTCAACACAATCACGGGCACGCGGGGATAGTTGGCCCTGAAGTATGCGATGGCTTCGACGCCGTTAATCTTGGGCATGCGAATGTCGCAGATCAGGATGTCCAGCAGAAGTCGGTTCTCTCCCGCATTGATGGTCTCGATCGCCTTTTCGCCGTTTTCGGCTTCCAGCACGTCATAGCCGGCTTTTTGCAGCGTCATGCGAACGACCTTGCGGATGTCCGCTTCGTCGTCGACGACCAACACACGGCCATTCGTGGCGGCATCACCCATGAAAAATCCTGATGTGAATTCTCCCATGATGTCCTCCTTGTGGATGGTGAACGGTGACTATCGTTTTCGGTGCGGCCTCGTTTGCCTGGCGGAGAGAGCAAGCGATGTGCCTCTTCGGTTCCTGGCAGCGTTCCCTGAACTTTCCTATAGTTGGCCGCCAGTGGCGGTGAACCTGCTCGATGCAAGGCGGTTGAGATCCACCAGCAAGGCTCAAATGCACCACCACCATGAACCCGGCGCATCATGCGCGTCCTCACCAGATTCGACGCAGCAGGAGCAGCGAACTTAAGAGCACCGTGGTTGCCGTCAGTGTCAGCATTGTTGTCATGACCTCCTCCCGTGGTTCCTTCAATGAGAGAGGCATACAACAACTTCCATACCAAGGAGGCGAATGAGAGCCAGAACAGCGAATAGCCCTGTTATGTGAGGCGCTTGCGAAGATCTCTCTCACCCTGGACGCCATGGGCTTCGATGTCCTGAAGGGAATCACAATCGATCCAGCAATGAATCGAATTCAGACCGATTCGCGCAGTAAGCTGGCAGAGAGAGAATTGCCTTTCCAAAAGCGCCTACGGTATCCTGCCTTTAGGCTTTTCAACGCCAATCAACCGGTCGACGCGGCCGGTGAAACGCACGTTCGGGAGGACGATTGATTACCCAGGAAACGTTGACGGAGTACATTCGCCGGGCCATGCCCGATGCCGTCGTGACGATGATCGACAAGACGGGCACGATGGA
>DATELB010000096.1:0-3666 GCA_035277085.1 Nitrospira sp.
CCGGTGTCGCACAGGATCGTCGCGATCGTCTGGCCCGGTCCGCGCTCGATGGCCAGCCGCAGGGCGCCGGCGATGTTGATGCCCGAGGACAGACCGAGAAACAGACCTTCCTCGTGCAGCAGCTGATATAGGATGGTGAGCGCATCCTGGTCCGGAATGCGCCAGGCGCAGTCGACGGCCAGGCCCTCAAGGTTTTTAGTCACGCGTGACTGGCCGATGCCTTCGGCAAAGGAATCGCCGTCGTTCGTCTCGGTGTTGCCGTTGGTAAACCATGACCACATCGCCGCGCCATAGGGGTCGGCGCAGCCGACGACGATGTTTGCATTCCGTTCCTTGAGATATCTTGTGGTTCCGCCCAGCGTACCGCCGGTACCGACGGCGGACACGAAGGCGCTCACCTGCCCGGCAGTCTGCTCCCAGATTTCCGGGCCGGTAGTACGGTAGTGCGCGAGGCGATTGGCGGTATTATCGAATTGATTCGCCCAGAACCAGCCTTTTTCCTCCGCCAGTCGCCGGGCCACGTGATTATAGTTGTCCGGATTGGAATATGGCTTTTCAGGCACAGTGATCACCTCGGCACCCAACGTGCGCAGCAGCTCGATTTTTTCGAGGGACTGGTTCTGAGGAATGACGATGACCGAACGGTAGCCGCGGGCATGGCCGATGACCGTGAGGCCGATGCCGGTATTGCCCGCTGTCCCCTCGACGATCGTGCCGCCCGGCTGCAGGAGCCCTTTACCTTCGGCGTCCTCGATGATGCCGAGCGCAGCGCGGTCCTTCACCGATCCGCCGGGATTCATGAATTCAGCTTTGCCGAGAATCTCGCTGCCGGTCAGCTCCGAAAGGCGCCGCAGGCGTATCAGCGGGGTGTTGCCGACATAGCGATCGAGCCCATGGTATCGTGAAGCGCTCATTGATCCGGCGGCAGATCCATCACTGCAATCGGCTGTTGAGGGGACCCCGCGGATTGTACACAGAACAAGGCCGACAATAGCAAAAAGAATCAGACCATACGACTTCCATACGCAACAGGGTCAGGCCGCCGGCTGCAGCGCCCAGGCGCGACACCTGACAATTCATAAGCCTTGAACGAACGGCTCTTGAACGGTATGCTCTTGACAGGGAACGGGACCGCCGGGTGAAAGAGGAAGAGAGCGTGTTAAGACGATTGTGGCTCCAAGTGTTATTGGTGCTGGCCATGTGGCCGAACGCCGGTGTAGCGGCAGACCGCGATCTCACACCACGCGAGATCTACGAGATCGACTCGCCGGCCGTGGTGATGATCATGGGATATTCCAACAGCGGCCAGCGAGGCAGCGGTGGCACAGGCTCCATTATCCAACGGGATGGACTCATATTGACGAATGCTCACGTTGTGATTGAAGAGCACACAGGCAGACCGTATCCCCGCCTGACGATTTATCTGAAGCCGGACCGGGTGAGCGGCGACCCGAAAACCGATTTATCGCGGAGCGCAAAAGGTCGTGTCCTCGCCTTCTCACAACCGTTGGATTTGGCTTTGCTGAAGCTCGATGGGCCGTCCGGGCCGTTTCCCGTGCTCGAGCTCGAAGATTCCGACCGGATCGAGATCGGCGACCGCGTCGTCGCCATCGGGCATCCCGAACAGGGCGGGCTCTGGACGCTGACCACAGGAACCGTCAGCGCGCAATTTGAAAACTTTCAGGCGACGAAAGGCAAGTCGGTGTTTCAGACGGAAACGGGCCTCAATCGGGGCAATTCCGGCGGACCGCTTCTCAATTCGTACGGCCGTATGGTTGGAATCAATACCGCCATTGCGCGGCTCGCACCGGACGGAGTGCCGATCACCAGCATCAGCTTCTCGCTGAAGTCCAACGTGGCGAAGCAATGGCTCCGTGACCAGGGCCTTTCGTTTCAAGAGCTGACCGGCCAGCCGGCAATGGACGAGGCCGCGCACCGTTCGGCCCCGTCACCCGGGGAGCACACGGCTCAGCCTGACAACCCGCCGGCCCCGCCGGCGCCCGCTTTCTCCTCTTCGCCGCTCACCGCTTCGTCCCGACCCTACAATTTAGATCGCCTGATCAGCGAACGAAGCCGCGCCGAGGCCGATCTGGAAGACATGATCAAAGAAATGCGGGGCAAGTTCAGGGACAGATGAGGCGCCCGCCGGCGTCCGCTGCCCTCACTTCGAATTCACGTCCCGATAATCCACGATAAAGCGTCCGACGGCATCAAAGATCTTGCCGCGAATGCCAAGAACCCTCGCGTCACCGAGCGATCCTAAATGCAGCGGGCCTTCCCAGGTGGTCGCAAAAAGCTCTGTGGTCGGATGCCGTGAAAGTTGAACAAGTTGCTTCAACGTGAGAGCGACCGCGTATGCGTTGAAATTTACCGCCGGCGTCGTAATCGGGTACACCGCAACGTAGAGGTAGGGCGCGCCGGGTGAGTTCGCCACCTCTGATATCGTCAAGACATGCAGGCCTGCCTGGCGAAGCCGCACTTCGATGTCGCGTTGGAGGTGTTCCCGGCTCAATCCTTCCCGTTCGACATCGTCAGGGAGGTACTCCACGAGCACTGAGATGTCCGTCAGTCCCCGTAGGGTGTCACGTTTATCAGCGGTGAAGCTGAACCCAACGGTCGGCCAATACAACGTCAGCCCTGCTAGGATGAACACCGTCAGGCGCATCGAGCCACCTCCTCGTCGGTGGCTCGCACAATAACCGCCCTCCCTGCTCAAACACAACAATCGGCCCGCTTTGCTGGAACTCTGTAGTGCGGGGCGGTACACGCACACGCGAGAGCGGTCTCAGACAAGTTGCGCTGATTCCGGTCTTTGGCTAGAGTACGAGGATGGGTTGGAGGGAAGGTCTCGTGACGCACGCTATCGGCGCCTGTGTCGCTCTGTTGGTCTTAGCGTCCTGTATCGCTGCACCCCGTACGGAATTCATGCGCTCGAACGGCACAATGGTCTATGCGATTTCCTGTCAGTCCATGAGCGATTGCGCGACGCAAGCGCGCGAACGATGTCCACAGGGACACGACATTGTTCCCGCCGCGTCCGGCGCTCGTAACACGACGGCACGGGCAGGAATTGGCGACACGCCTGAAACACGACTGTTGATCGAGTGCAAAACCGAATCCCCCTGAATCCCACCGGTTCTTCCAGCCTCCGCCTGGAGTGTGGTCAGGTTTGTCGTTCCCAATCCAAGCGTGTAATGGTAAGACAACCGCAACACCACGGAGATTCAGCATGACCGACCAAGAGCGCGTTCGCATCTTCGACTCCCAGGGCGAAGCCTACAAGCAGGCGTTTCAAATCTTCCTCGATCACACGGACCAGAAGCGGAACGCCAAGCGGTGGCTCCAGCACCTCGTGGACGGTCTCCCGACGCGCAAGGTCCTCATCGACGCCGGTGCAGGCAACGGCGAGGTGACTCGGACCCTTGCTCATGCCT
The DNA here is from genome assembly GCA_035277085.1 of Nitrospira sp. Lineage (GTDB taxonomy): Bacteria > Nitrospirota > Nitrospiria > Nitrospirales > Nitrospiraceae > Nitrospira_C. The sequence goes on from DATELB010000096.1 coordinate 3,435, forward strand.
TTCAGCGGACGATCGCCATCGAACCGAATCTTCATTTACTGAAGCAGTTGCGAGAGGCCGTCCCGGCAGCGGAGGCGATCGGGCAGCCCATCATGACCGCTCAGCCGCCGGTGCAGGGCGACCTTGTCCTTTGCTCTCATACGTTCTATTACATTCCGGCGCAGGACTGGCTGGCGCATCTCGAGCGCCTCGTCTCGTGGATGTCGCCGACCGGCGTCACGATCGTCGTCCT
>DATELB010000097.1:0-4669 GCA_035277085.1 Nitrospira sp.
TACATGTCCCCCTTTATCCTCGTAGGGATGCTAGTGCTCGTGACCGGTTGTGTGAAAGATGCCGTCATCCTCGTTCATCCTCAATCGGCAAAAGAAGCGCAGTGTGGTCCCTTCTATTTTACGGGCATGGAGTCTGGAATCTTCTCTAAAGCTGCCGCGGACGAACGCGAGCGTGACTGCATCACTAAATATGAGCAGCAGGGATATGAACGAAAATAATCGACGGGTTCTTCAGGAAAAGGACAACAAAGGGGACAGGCTACTTCGCTAAGTGCTTGAAGCTTCGAGAAACGATTTTCAGGAACGTTTCGCGGCGCGTGGGTACTTAAAGTGTTCACCTTGCCCATCCCACCCCTCCCTCATGCTTGACACTTCCAGACGCCCGCCTAGCCTTCAACCTTTCTTCGTGAAAAAAAGAGGTGGCCCATGAAGTCCTTTAAAGCGCTGCTAAACGGATTGCTGTACAGTTTAATGGTGGTACCCCTAATGGCAGGAGTGGCGCAGGCTGGCAGCAATCTAGTGACGAAGCCCAGCAAATACTCCGTTCCCGAAACCATTGACCGGATCGAGAAGGCCGTCACGGCCAAGGGCATGCAGATCTTTGCTCGGATTGACCATGGTGCAGAGGCAAAGCAAGTGGGATTGCTGATGAGACCCACCTTACTGTTGGTTTTCGGCAATCCTAAAGGCGGGACAGCTCTAATGGTGGCCAGGCCTACGGCAGCCATCGACCTGCCGATGAAAGCGTTGGCATGGGAAGACGAGGATGGCAAAGTGTGGCTCGCCTACAACTCGCCGGAATTGCTGCACGAGCGGCATGGTGTGCCAACAGAGCTTACATCCAAACTGAATCAAGTCGGCGCACTACTGGAGCAGGCCGTCGACTAACGCACAATCGCCAGGAACCATTTCGCGGCGCGTGGCGGGCTTGGTTGACAGCTCTGGAGGTCAATGCTAGCGTCCGAGCTATGTCAGCTCCTGACCGTTGCAAGTGTACTGGCTGTGTGGATTGTCTGACTCCTGTTGAGGCATCGGGAGATCAACACGACCGCCACCACTGCCAACGCATGATTGTTCATTTCATCGACAATAGGTGCGAGGAATGCCACGAAGAAGAAGTCGATGAAATGTTCACACTTACCGGTCAGGCGATACACAAGCAGTTTTCAACCGACGAATCTAGCGAACCGCCCCTGTGATATGCGACAACTCAGTCAGTTGCGGAACCATTTCGCGGCGCGCGGCGGGCTGCTTTCGCCTATATCCCCGTTGAACTTCTCTCCCGCGGGGTGCGACAACCCGCTGACTCTTAATCAGCGGGCCGTAGGTTCGACCCCTACACGGCCCACCAAAAATCAAGCGGTTACATTTCCTCTCGGTCTCGACAGTTCCTTGTGTAGGCGCAGTGTAGGCAGGAGGAGGGCGAAAAATTAATTTTGTGAAGCTCTCTACCGGCCCTTCTTTTTTGCCGTTACAATGGCGTCCCCAACGAGATTTTCTTAAGGGCGAGCCAATGCCCCTAACTTTCCACATTGACGTGACAGCCCTTGGCGGCTTAGTTTTAGAGGCGCTACAGTTTTAGGACCTTACATGCCGATCCGACACGATTGCCGCTACACATCGAGCCCCTCGCAAACTGATCCGCCCGCTCCTTCCTTGTAATCGTACAGCCGCTCTGCAAGCCCATTTTTCAACCTTAACGCTAGGCGTGTGGCAGTCTTTCTTTGCCAACCCTGACGAGGAAGTAGCTAAGGCTATGCTCTCTTCTGTGTCTTCAATCAACCCGGGACTCTGCCTTATCTTCATCATCTCGCTGACCGGATGCGGAGGAGGCGATGAAAGCGTCCCAAATGGACCCCTCAGCAACAACGGCGGTGGCGCGGGTACCAACGAGGTGAGCAACAACGGTGCGACCAACGGTGGTGCGAGCACCAATTGCGATGCGACGGCCAGCGGCACATCCACGGTGCAAAAGCCCGAGCTCTTGGTCAAGCTCGCGGATCGCTACCACGAGGGATGGCTCGCTTCACCGGCGGTCGCGGATCTGAATGGCGACGGGACAAACGAAATCATCATCCTCCGCGCGGAAAGAGTCGAAACCTACGGACCAAAAGGCAACCTGCTCTGGACTTATTCATTCACAGGGCGAGCATGGGCAAGTCCCATCGTGGCCAACCTCGTCGGTGATTCGGCATTGGAAATAGCTTTTGCCGCGCGGGACAGGGTGTTTGTGCTTGACAAGGCCGGTCAAGTATTGCCTGGTTTTCCGGTCACTTGGCAATATGAAATGCGCGCCCTCGGGGCCGGTGATGTCGATGGGGACGGCAAACTCGATTTGGTTGCGTCAGTCGGTCAGAATGGTCCCACGGATGTCGTCAATGCATGGCATACCGACGGGACCCCCGTGCCCGGATTTCCTCCCAATGCGCGAGGCGTGAGCGGTTGCGACGCTCAATGTTATCTCGCCGGGGCTTACGATCAGAATGTTGCTCTCGGCGATTTCGACGGTGATGGCAAGGCCGATGTCATCGCTCCGCAGGACAATTCTTATGTCAGCATTTACAAGGGAACGGGCGAAGCATTCAATGCCAATTCGATGTTCAAGCCCAAAAAAGTCATCGGCGTGCGCTTCATGCACGACCTCGCGCTGGCCGTTCAAGGTTATGCCAACAACGAAGACACGGATCTGCAGGCGCATTTTACCAATACCGCCCCGGCCATCGCCGATATCAATGGGGATGGCGCTTATGAGGCGGTTTTCACGGGCAGCGTGCAGAATGCGTCCCAAACCAATCGCTTCAAAGGGGTGGGGCTCTGGGCAATACGATCGGACGCAAGTCGAATTCCCGGCTGGGAAGCGCCCTTCCATGCGCGTGATTATCTCGATGGCTTATGGGATCCGGGCAACAACATCGTGGGTCTGACGAATCAGGTGACGATTGCGGACATCAATGCCACCAAACCGGGCCTCGAAATGATCTTTGCCGGATTCGACGGGAGAATTCATGCCGTTGCCGCAGACCGCACCGAGTTATGGCAAATGCAATACACCACGAGCACCGGGGTCTTTACGCCAGGAATCGTCGTGGCCGATTTGTCTGCCGACGGCATTCCCGAAATTGTCTTTGCGACCTATTCGAGTGCGGAAAACGGATCGGCGTTGTTCATTTTGGACGCCACGGGCAAAAAGCTCTTCGAGCAACCACTGCCCAATCGCGGATCCATGGCCGTTCCCACGCTCGCCGATGTGGATGGTGACGGCACGGTCGATATCGTCATCAGCTTGAAAGATGCGGTCGACAAGGTGGAGCTGGCGCGGATTTACCGAGTTCCCAGCTCGAAGACCAATTGCTTGCTCTGGCCGACTGGACGAGCGAACAATTTACGTAATGGGTTGGTGCCGAAGAACAATTAGCTGACCGCGAGCATGGCGTCGAGCGCGGCCGGATTCTCGAGCGGCCGGTCCGCGTGCCAGTCGATTTCGCCGAGAGCCAGCAGCGCCGGACCAGGTCGAAGGCTGCCGCCTTGTCATGGATGCTGGTCAACACCGCATGGCCGGACGGCTGATGGCTGACCGTGTAGCCTGAGATCCTCGCGATGGAGCGGTGCACGCAGAGCCGGCCGCTGAAGGACCATGCCTGGATCTGCTGCGGACCGCGCTTCGTCTCGAGGGTGATTTCCGCGCGCGTCCCCTTCGGCAAGGGCGACAGCTCGGAAAAGAAAGAGGGACATTCTGCTTTTTCTAAGCCATAAAAAACCATTTCGCGGCGCGTGGCGGCGGGATCGGTCTTATCTACAACGTATTCATCGGGCAACAGGTGGGGCATCTCCGCTGACTCTTAATCAGCGGGTTAATCATGAGCTCGCCTTTACAAATGGCGCCGACTTCAAAAGGTTGGATAGCGCTCCGGCCCGACAGCTCTAGGGCCTCTTCCAGGACTGAGAGGACCGAAGACTTCGTTGATGCGTCCTGGTATGGTCTCAGAATTCAGAAATTTCCTTCAACCAGGAGATGAAAATGGAAAGCGTGAAATTCAGAAACAAAGATATGTACTGGGATATTGCCGCCGATATCCATTTCCCGCCGGATTTTGACACGAGCAAGAAATATCCCGCCATCATCAGCGCGCACCCGATCGGAAGCTGCAAGGAACAGACCTCGGGCAACGTCTACGGTACGGCACTCGCCAAGGAAGGGTTCGTCGTCATCGCCTTCGACGCCAGCTTCCAGGGGGCCAGCGGCGGTGAGCCGCGTTTCATCGAAGACCCGACCCTGCGCGTCGAGGACTTCCGCCATGTCGCCGACTACCTGGTAACGCTGCCCTACGTGGATGAGGACCGTATCGCCGTGCTGGGCATCTGCGGCGGCGGCGGCTATTCGATCAATGCGGCGATGACGGAGCGCCGGATCAAGGCGGTGGGTACGGTCACAGGCGCGAATTACGGTCGGTTATTTCGGGAAGGCTTTACCGGATACAACCCCATTGGGGCGCTGGAAGCCATGGCCAAGCAGCGCACCGCAGAAGCGCGTGGCCTGGAACTGCATGTCGATGACCTCCTGCCGCCCTCTGTGCAGGAAGGTCGGAAACGTGGCATCACCGATATCGACGTGTTGGAGGCCACCGACTACTACCGGACTGCGCGCGGCCAGAAGCCGCATGGCCTCAAC
>DATELB010000098.1:0-49329 GCA_035277085.1 Nitrospira sp.
TCGATCCGCATCTTGTCGAGATATGCGGGCACTGCCTGCAACGACCGAACGTTATTTTCTCTTTTAACTGATCACGGGGGCAACATGTTCGCAACACGTTTCGGTCGTTTCTTGTCCACTTCTATATTCTTGCTTATGACAACCATGGTCGCGGCAGGGTGTTCCAGTGGTACCCCCCCAGCTCCTGCGACGGCTGCCACGACGGGAACCGCTGGAGCCGAACAAGCGGTTGGAGAGCGACTGTTCATGGACACTCGATTTGCCCAGGCCTTCAAGGCATTTTTGGACGCCGGAGGCGACGTCAATGATCCAAATGCGGGAGACCCTGTCGTCGACTCCGTGGAAACTACAGGGGCCCCGATCACCGCGGAGGCGCCCTTCAAAGGCATGTCGATGAACTGTCGGTCCTGTCACTTCGTGGACGACCTCCTGACGGTGCCGGAAGGCGGCATGCGCACCTACACCGACTTTGCCGTACGGAGTCCCATTCCCGACCGAGGCGACGGCAAAACGCATGCACCGCGCAATTCCCCTCCGCTGGTCAGCGCCACCCTCGACCGCCCCGAAGGGATGCTGTTGCACTTTGACGCGGAATTTAATTCCATCGAAGATCTCGTCTCGGGAACCTTTACCGGCCGCAATTTCGGCTGGCTGCCTGGCGAGCGCGCACAAGCCATCGCCCACATCGCCAACGTCATTCGCGGAGACGACGGCTCATTCGATCCATCTGGCCAGTTCGACGGACTTTCCTACGCTTTCCTATTTGGTGGGAGACATGCATCGATTCCGGATGAGTTTCGTCTGCCGCCTGAGTTCCGCGCCTTTGTCACGACGGCTTCCGACCAGGAAATCTTTGATTCCGCGGTAAGGGTGGTTGCCGCCTATGTCAATGGCCTGCGGTTCTCGCAGACGGAAGACAGCGGTGCTCCGATCCGTTCGCCCTTCGACGTGTTCCTTGAAGTCAACGGCCTGCCGCAGCAGCCGGATCCCAATGAATCAGCCCTCGACTACAGCCGGAGGCTGCGTACGCTCGTGAACGGGCTGGGCAGTCCGCAGTTCGTCACGTCGAATCCGAACCGAACGGATGGCCAATTCCAATTTCACTCGCAACCATTCCAATTCGGTGCGACTGAACTGGACGGCCTGAAAATGTTTCTGGCGGAGCCGGCAGCCCCTGTCGCGTCGCCGGGAGAAATTGCAGCAGGAAAGATCGGCAATTGCATCGCATGCCATCAAGCGCCAAACTTTACCGATTTCAAACTGCACAATACCGGCACGACGCAACGAGAATATGACGCGATTCATGGGGCGAATCAGTTTGCAGCTTTGGTGATTCCAAACAAGGCGACCCGAGACGCGAACCCTGACCAGTTCCTTCCGGCTACCGAGGCACACCCCGCTGCTTTAGAACCGTTTCGCGGCATTCCATCGTTAGCAAATCCTGGCGTCACGGACCTAGGGGTCTGGAACATCTTCGACAATCCGGACATGCCGGCTCCACAGGCAAAGATCAGTGCCATCCTCTGCGAGAACCAAGACCCTTGTCCGTTTTCTCCTACCCAACTGCTGGATCGGGCGATCGCGCGGTTCAAGACACCTGGGCTTCGCGATTTAAGCCATTCGGCGCCGTACATGCACAACGGACAGTTCAACACGCTGACCGACATCATTACGTTCTATCGGGATACGTCGACGCTGGCACGAGCGGCGGTGCCGCCGATGCTGAGAAACGGAGCCCCGGAGCTGCGAGGCATCGCACTGCTCGCGGGAGATGCCACCGCACTCGTCGCGTTCCTCATGTCGCTGAATGAGGATTATCAGTAGTGTGGAATAGTGTGAATATGAACAAAAGCAGGTCGTGCCTGGCGTCAGCGGCATAGGAGCGGGACCTGACTTGACCCGCTCCCAGCGGCGGGGGCCCTCTTTTCCTCCTGAGGCCCCCCGCCCCCCATCTTAAGATTCTTTTTTGATTTGCTCGGAGAGGTAGTTTTCCAGACCCACCTGCTTGATCGTTTCCATCTGCGTTTCGATCCAATCGATATGATCGTCGACGTCTTTCGCCATGTCTTCAAGCATATGGCGGGTCGTGAAATCCATCACTTTGGAACAATGAACGACACCGTCGTTCAACAGGGCGAGCATTTCTTGCTCTGCCTTTAAATCGAGCTTCAATTGTTCAGGCACAGTTTCCCCCACATGGACGGTATTCATCCGTTGGACGTTCGGAACGCCCTCCAGATACAAAATGTGGCCGATCAGTTCGTCCGCGTCCTTCATCTCGTCGATGCTGCGTTCCCTTACCTTGTGATAAAGACGCTCATAGCCCCAGTTCTCGCACATTTTGCCGTGCACGAAGTACTGATTGATCGCCGTCAGGTCTGCCGTGAGAATCTTGTTGAGAAGATTCACGACACCTTCCTTTGCTTTCATAGCGGCCTCCCTTCACGAAAGAGAACAGATAACGTGTGGTCGACTCCCGTAAGTCATTATCATCATGCTCTGACCGCAGGTCAACTGACATGATGACCTCATCTTGATTCCGCCTCTCAGTTTCGACGACATGAATTCTCAATTTCGGTGGAAGCGCTGGCAGGCAGGCGAACAAATTCCGCAGGATGAGCGAACGTGGCTTGAGGTGGATTTTGGAATGGACCGGTGCGAAACTTTTATCCGGCTTCCCGGTAACCGCACTCTTCGTTGCGACATTGCACGCTGCGGCCCGCCTGCTTGCTGACTTTTTCGACGAGGAAGGGGGCGCTGCAGGTTGGACAGGCCTTTGGAATCGGACGATCCCACAAGGCATATTCGCACGTCGGATACTTGCTGCAGGCAAAGAACGATCGGCCCTTGCGCGTGCGCTTTTGGACTAGGTCACCGCCGCATCCGGGCTGAGGGCATTTCACTCCGAGTGCGAGAGGTTTCGTCGTCTTGCATTCCGGATAGGCCGAACACGCAATGAATTTCCCGAAACGTCCCGTCTTCACCACCATGGGGCTGCCGCATTTTTCGCAGACCTGATCGGTAGTGAGCTCCTGCTTCGGAATGATCTTAATGGTGCCGTCCGGAAGCTTTTCGAAGTTTTGAGTGTTCTTGCAAGGCGGATCGTCCTTGTAGCCGGGACAAGCCAGGAACTTGCCGTTGCGTCCCCACTTGATTTCCATCATTCGGCCGCATTTCTCGCAAGGGATGTCGGTGGGCGGCTCGACCGTATCTTTCGGTCCCGGTATGGTTTTCGCCTTCTCCAGGTCGGCCGTAAACGGATCGTAGAAGTCCCGCACGGCGTCAACCCACGGTTTGTTGCCTTCCTCTACCTCATCCAGTTCGGCTTCGAGCTGGGACGTGAAATCGACGTTGACGACGTCCGGGAAGCCCTTGAGCAGAAAATCGTTGACCGTCTTTCCGGTTTCCGTCGGGAAAAAACGACCGTCGACCTTTTCGACGTACTTACGCTCCTGAATGGTGGAAATGATCGCGGCATAGGTCGAGGGACGCCCAATGCCTTTTTCTTCGAGTTCCTTGATCAGTAGCGCCTCATTGTAACGCGGAGGCGGCTGGGTGAAGTGCTGCTTCGAGGTCACGCCCGGAATTGTCTGCTCCGCCTGCTCGACGAGGCGAAGCCGCTCGCCCTCCGTCAATTCGGGCAGCTGCCGCTCGGCGCTGTCTTCGGCTTCCTCTTCCTGCTTGGCCTTCTGCGCCAAAAGTTCCTTGTCGACGCCTTCCATGTACACGACCGTATGGCCAGGGAACTTGACGATGGTCCCGCTCGAACGGAACACGTATCTGGGCGTCGTGTCCAACGGGGAGGATTCGACACGGGTAACGTCAAGAATCGCAGGGACCATCTGCGAAGCGATGAACCGGTTCCAGATCAACTTGTAAAGGTTATATTGATCCTGCTCGAGATACGGCCGGATGGATTCCGGGTCGCGAGCAGCCGAGGTTGGCCGGATCGCTTCGTGAGCTTCTTGGGCTGCTTTCGAGGTCTTGTAGACGTTCGGCGTATCCGGCAGGTACTCGGCGCCGAACCGCTCCTGAATGAGCTGTCTGGCTTCGGCCATGGCTTCCTGGGAAATGCGGGGAGAGTCCGTTCTCATATAGGTAATGAGGCCGGTGGACCCTTCGGTACCGATTTCGACGCCTTCATAGAGCTGCTGCGCGAGCGTCATCGTCTTCTTAGGCGTAAAATGCAGTTTCCGCGCCGCCTCCTGCTGCAGCCGGCTGGTGATGAACGGCGCAACGGGATTTCGTTTCTTTTCCTTCCGTTCAATCGCGGTAACGACGAACGTTTTCCCCTGAATGGCAGATACGATTTGCTGGGCCTGCTCGGCGTTGCCGATCGAAGCCTCTTCACCATTAATACTGTGAAGCTTGGCTTCGAATGGCGGCGGATTGGCGCCCGCCAACAAGGCAGTGATCGACCAGTATTCTTCGGCGCGAAACGCCTCCCGCTCAGCCTCGCGCTCGCACATGAGCCGCACGGCCACGGACTGCACGCGTCCCATCGAAAGGCCTCGGCGGACCTTGTTCCACAGCAGCTGGCTGCCTTGGTACCCGACGATACGGTCGAGGACCCGACGGGCCTGCTGCGCGTTCACGAGCTTCATGTCGATCTGGCCGGGTGACTGCAGGGCCTGCTTAATGGCCCGCTCGGTGATCTCGTTGAAGAGGACGCGGAAGACTTTCGCGTCGCTTTTTTTCTTCGACTTCCCGCGGAGTTCTTCTGCGAGATGCCACGCGATCGCCTCCCCTTCGCGGTCAGGGTCCGGAGCAAGGAAGATCTTGTCGGCGGCTTCCGCTTTCTTTTTGATGTCAGCAAGCACCTTAGACTTGCCCTTGATCGTCACATACTGCGGCTTGAAGTTGTGATCGAGGTCCACGCCAAGCTTGCTCGTGGGCAGATCTTTGATGTGCCCGACCGAAGCCATCACCGTATATCCCCGTCCGAGATACTTGGTGATCGTTTTTGCCTTGGTGGGAGACTCAACGATGATCAGCGATTTCGCCATGTCGACTCCGGTTTGGCCAACAGCTCATTCTAACATCCGTACCAAATATAGCAGATGAGTGCAACCAGCCGCGAAACAATGGACGGATTACAGCCTCACATACCGCTGCCCAGCGAGTTGCCGGACGCGCCGCCCGAGCTCGAGCGACAATAACGACGCCATGACCGACGACACCGGCAACTGCGTCCGCTCGAGCAGATGATCGACCGTCAGCGGCTCGTGCGAGAGGGCATCATACACCAGCCGTTCTTGATTTCCCAAATCTTTGGCCGAGTCCTTTGACGATGACACAGCCCTGCGCACCCGCGACTTCATCTCCGGTTCGAGTTGCGGAAGGATGACATCTATCACATCTTCTGCCTGTTCGACCAATATCGCGCCTTCTTTGATCAGCGCATGCGTGCCGCGGCTCGTTTCCACGCTGACGCACCCCGGCACAGCAAAGACGTCTCTTCCCTGATCGGCGGCCAGCTGGGCGGTGATCAGTGACCCGCTGTCAATTGCAGCTTCCGTCACGAGGACGCCGAAGGACAGTCCGCTGATGATCCGGTTCCTGCGGGGAAAATGTCCACTGTGCGGAGGGGCATCGAGAGATACTTCCGACAGCACGGCGCCTTGTTCTTCGATTTCGCGTCGAAGACGTTCGTGCTCCATCGGATACGTTCGTCCGAGCCCGCACCCGAGGACGGCGACCGTGCGTCCGCCGGCTGCAAGCGCGCCTCGATGCGCAGCCGCGTCGGCGCCGCGAGCCAATCCGCTCACGATCGTAAAGCCTGCCCCTGCCAGGTCGCCGGCCAACCGTTCCGTGAGCAGACGTCCGCCAGCGGTCGCCCGCCTGGCGCCAACCACAGCCACCGCCAGTTCGTCTGCATCGCGCAGCGTCCCTGAAACGTAAAGGAGCGGAGGCGGATCGGGAATCGTGAGCAGGCGGCGGGGATAGTGAGGATCCGATACACTCCACACGTGGAGGTGCTTTCGCTCAACCGCTTCGAGTTCACGGGCGATGCGCCGGCAGGCGTCGAGGTTCGGGCCGCGGACAATGGCCTCGATAAGTCGGAGGCTGCAACCGCGATCAGAGAGATCGTTTCGTGTCGCTCGAAGTACGGCATCGGGCGTGCCCCATTCGCGGACAAGCGCGAGAGCGAGCGAATCCCCTACACCGTCGATCGCACGAAGCTTCATCCATGCTTCAAGCGACGACGGGGAGGAGGTGGGCTGAGCCGCCGAACAACTCATGATTTCCCGCTGACGTCGGGGGGGGACAGGACTCATCGGATGTCCGATGGGGCGTCGCGCCTACATCACGACGAGATCGTATTGTTCGAGGTGCAACTGTTCATCGGGCATGACGAGGATTTTCGCGGCGTTTTCGCGCTCCAGGGCTTCGAGCCCCGGTCGTTCCTCATCCTGCAAGAGTCCCGCAACGGAAGGATGGGCGCCCACGACGATCTTTTGCTGTTCGTTGCTGCGCCCTATTTTCCTGATTTCCCGGAAAATCTCGTAGGCGACGGTCGTCGGCGATTTGGTGTATCCCCTGCCTTCACAGTATCGGCACGGCTCGGACATCGAGCGTAACAAGTCTTCCCGCACGCGCTCGCGCGAGATTTCGATCAAGCCGAGATCGGAAATGCGTGAAATCCTGGTCCGCGCCTTATCGGGCGCCATCGCATCCACGAGCGCATGGTAGACCTTGTCCCGGTTCTTTTCCCGCTCCATGTCGATGAAGTCGACGATGATGATGCCCCCGATTCCGCGCAGCTTCACCTGGTAGGCCACTTCTTTTGCCGCTTCCAGGTTGTTGCGCAGGATCGTTTCCTCCTGGTCTCGCTTTCCGACAAAGCGGCCGGTGTTCACATCGATCACGGTCATGGCTTCCGTATGATCGATCACGAGATAGCCGCCTGACTTGAGCCACACTTTGCGGCTTAAGGCCCGCGCCATCTCCTGCTCGACGCCGAGGTAGTCGAACAGACTTTCGTCTTTGTCATAGAAATGGATCCTCGACGTCTGCTCAGGCGAAAAACGTTGAACGAAATCGCGCACCGCGTCGTACTCCTGGCGGGAGTCGATCCACAGCCGCTCGACCTTTTTGCCGAACAGGTCCCGCACCACGCGGAAACTCAGACTAAGATCCGTGTGCAGAAGGGCGGGCGCCGGCTGCTGGTCGCGTTTGGTCTTGATGTCCTGCCAGAGAACGTGCAGAAAATCGACGTCCGACCGCAACTCCTCCTCCTTCACCCCTTCGCTGACCGTACGCACGATATACCCGCAGCCGGGATGGCGGACCCGCTTCATGATGTCCTTCAGCCGTGCCCGCTCCTCGTCCCTCGCAATCCGGCGCGACACGCCGATGTGTTCCACATTCGGCATGAACACCAGATAGCGCCCGGGAAGCGACACGTACGTCGTCACGCGCGGGCCTTTGGTGCCGATCGGCCCTTTAGAGATCTGCACCATCAACTCCTGGCCCTCGGTGAGCAGCTGTTCGATCGGTTTGCTGCTTTCCCGCCGCGGGCGCATTTCATCGCCGTCCTTGTCGTCATCATCTGAATCCAACAATGTATCGTTTGGTTCCGCATCGAGAGACAAGTCCGACACGTGCATGAAGGCGGCCTTCTCCATTCCGATGTCGACAAACGCCGCCTGCATGCCGGGCAATACCTTGGCTACTTTGCCTTTATAAATGTTCCCGACAAAATCTTTGTGCTTGGCTCGGTCGCCGAACAAATCGGTGACCACGCCGTTATCCAGTACCGCCACACGGGTCTCTTCACGCGAGACGGTGATTGCAATTTCCACACCCATACAAACTCCTTCCGTTCAGCGCATCTATTCGGAACGACGTGAGGGTGGAACGCGGGCCATCCCAGGTTCCGATATCACTCCAATCCTCGTCGATCCGACGACGCGCACAATTCGGGCGGCGCCTTATGCGCCGCCGTTGATTTAATAAAACAAACTCAGCCGCCGCCGTTTCACGTTCAGCAAAAGGCCAAGCGAGGCCATGGTCATGACGGTCGCGCTGCCGCCATAGCTCATAAGCGGGAGAGGGATGCCGACGATCGGGAACATGCCAGCCGTCATGCCGATGTTGACGACCACGCAAAAGCACATCATCGAGATGACGCCGACCGCCAATAGTGCGCCCAACTCGTCCTTCGCGCGCGTCGCAATCTCCAGCGACAGCCAGATCAGCGCGATGAACAGGAGGAGCAAGACGAGCACCCCCAGGAATCCCCATTCTTCCGCAAAGACCGAAAACACGAAATCCGTGTGCCCTTCCGGCAGAAATTTCAACTGGCTTTGTGTACCCCCATACAGCCCTTTCCCCGTCAATTCTCCTGCCCCGATGGCAATCCGCGATTGTAATGCGTGGTATCCTTTTCCGCCGGGATCATAGTTGGGGTCGACAAAGGCCATGATGCGCTGGCGCTGGTAATCGTGCAGCGAGCCCCACATGACCTCCCAGGCGAATGGAAACAGCATGAGGGAAAACAACAGGATCACGCCGAGCGCCTGAGAACGCATCCCCACCATCAGCAGCATGGCGGCATACACGGCCATAAAGCTCAACCCGCTGCCGAGATCGGGCTGCTTGAGAATCAACAACAACCCGGGCAACATCAACGCACCGGGAATCACCACACGCTGGAGCCACCCCACCCGCGGCGCCTTGGAATAATAATGGGCCATCACCAAAATCAACACCAGCTTGGCAAACTCCGACGGCTGGAACGCAAAGGGGCCGATCGGAATCCAGCGCTGGGCACCCCGGCTCGTCTTTCCCTCAAAGAGCACCACCGCCAGAAGGATCAAGACAATCGCATAGGCAGGATACGCTAATCGTGCGATCCGGTGATAGTCCCAAACCAACATGATCAAAAAGGCCACCGCTCCCAGCAGAATCCAGACGATCTGCTTCGCAAAGAACGGCAGGCCCGGACCGCCCTGGTCATGAGTGACACTATAGATGGAGAGCACGCCAATCGACAGGATGGCGAAGATCAAGCCTAAAAACCGGAGGTCAAAGTTGTCGAACCCCCTGCGGTCCATCATCCGGTCGATCATGGCGCACCTGCCTTGGTGACTCGGGCAGGCGCCGCTGCCCCGTCCGCTGTGGACGATTTGGCCGCATTGAGCTTGATATAAGTCTCGATCAACTCCTTGGCAAGGGGGGCCGCCGCGGAACCGCCGTGCCCCATATGCTCGGCAAGCACCGCCACGGCAATCTTGGGATTTTCGACGGGCGCAAACGCGACAAACCAGGCATGGTCTCTAAATTTCTTGGGGATGTCCTTTTCGGGGCCCGTACGAAGTGCAGCCGTCTGCGCCGTCCCGGTTTTTCCTCCGATCGTGACGAGTGAGGACTTGGCCCGCCCGCCGGTGCCTTCGGTCACCACTCCGGCCAACGCTTCGCGGATCAATTTCAGGGTATCCGGCTTGACGTTCAGCTTGGCCTTCGGGATCACGGGCAACTGGTGAAGCTGTGCCGTCGTTCGGTCCATGATGGCTTGGACCAGCCGCGGCCGAAAGGTCACGCCGTCATTGGCCACCGTACCGATCAGGCTCGCCATCTGCAAAGGCGTGACGGTGACGTATCCCTGCCCGATCGCGGCTGAAATCGTTTCACCGGGCAACCATGGCTCGTGCTTGGCCTTTTGCTTCCATTCCGTCGAGGGCACGATCCCAATCCGTTCGGACGGTAGTTCGACGCCGGTTTCCTCCCCGAGGCCGAATTGGTGGGCAAAGGAGGCCATGGTATCGATGCCCATGCGCTGGCCGACGGTGTAGAAGTACACGTCGCAGGAATGGACCAACGCTTTTCGAATGTCGACCGAGCCGTGGCCCGTCGCTTTCCAGTCATGGTACACGCGCCGCCCGAATTGGTAGCCTCCGTTGCAGAAGACCGTTGACGACGGCGTCATGGTTTTCGTCTCGAGGGCGGCAGCGGCCATCATGACTTTGAAGGTCGAACCCGGAGGATATTGCCCTTGCGAGGCTCGGTTGTTCAGCGGTCGGCCTTCGTCCTGTACGATCTCCACCCACTGTTTTGGCGTCAACTCGCGCGACAGCACGTTGGGATCGAATCCCGGACGGCTGGCCATCGCCAGGATGTCGCCGTTCGTCGGATCGAGGGCCACAATGGCGCCCGATTCCTGGCCAAGCAGGTCCTCCGCCACCTTTTGCAAGCGAAGATCGATGGTCAGATAGAGATCGTCCCCTGCGTGGGGTTGGTCGACCAGCACGGTCCGCTTTTCATGGCCCAGGGCGTCGACCTCGACGCTTTTCTGACCCGCCAATCCCCGGACGTTCTGGTCAAAAAATTTCTCCACCCCGTATTGCCCGACGATGCTGCCTTGATGAAGTTCAGCAAACTCCGGCTTTTCCAACTGCTCGGCGGACACCTCGCCCACGTAGCCCAACACGTGCGAGGCGGCGATCCCGCCGAGATAATTGCGCCGGGATTCGACCTGAACCATCACGCCCGGCAAATCAAGCCGATGAGATTCGATCAGCGTCGCCTCCTTCAGTGTCAACCGGTCTTTAATCTTGCGCGGCAGCTGCTTCGCACCCCTGACGGCGAGTTTTTTTCGTACGAGCTCGGCATCGATCCCGATCAAAGTGCTGAGCTCATCGATGAGCGCCTCTCGGTCTTTGACGTCCTCGAGCGAGACGTACAGGCTGAAGCTCGGCACGTTGTTCGCCAGCAACACCCCATTGCGGTCATAGATGAGGCCGCGCGCGGGCTCCAAAATAACTGAGCGCGTGCGGTTGTTCTCTGAAAGATCCCGATAGTAAGGCCCTTCCCGGATCTGCAAATGCCAGAGCCGCAAGGCGAGCAAGGCCACGACCAACAATAAGCCCACGCGCAACACCACCAAGCGGCGGTGCAGTTCGACAAAATCGGAATCCTGTAAACGGGAAGTCGCCATGAGGCTCGATTCAGGCCATTACGAGTAGCGGTCCAACATTCCGAAGCGCGGCACCGTGAACCGCTGCTCTACGACCCAAAGCAACAGGGCGCCCATGAGCGCATCGAAGCAGGCTTGCGGTACGACCACAAACTGCACCATCCACCAGGTATCGGCGATCGTCGCGTGCTTCATGCTGAAGACCGCCACCAGGCCGGCGGCCAATGACAGCGCCAGCAGACCCACGGCGAGAATTGTTGGAGTGATTTCCGCGACCTGCTTCGCCAAGAGTCCTGCGAACAGTCCCGCGCCGCCGGTGGTGACGAGATTCAGCCAAAGATCGCCGGCAGAATACAAATTCAGGATCCATCCGATTGCCAGGCCCACGAGGAGGCCGTCGAGTTCTCCGGCCAGCACGCCCACGAGGGCGGCAACGACAAGACCGAGATCCGGCTTGATGTCCCAAATCGCCACATGTGGGAGCAGAGTGGTCTGGAGCGGTACGAGCAGCAGCACCAGGCCTGCATAGAGCAACAACTTCTTCATGGCTCACCCTTCGTTCCGGCCCCCGGCCGCGTCGCCGTTTCGCCCGATGCTCCCTGTGGCGTTTGAATGACGAGCACTTCTTCCACTCGGTTGACATCCACTTCGGGAACAAGTTCCGCCGTTTGGAAAAGCGCCCCTTCCTCCCGGTCGATCGCCGTGATCGTCCCGATGGCCAGTCCTCTGGGAAACCCACCGACCAGCCCCGACGTGACCACGCGATCCCCTTCCTTGACCGCCGACAGCATAGGAATGTACTTCAATCGCGCGCGGCCTTGCGGAACGCCTTCGACGATGCCTTCGTCCCGGGTCCGTTGAATCAATCCCGCGATGGCGTTGTTCGGATCGGTGAGCAGCAGCACCACCGCGGTTCCTCCCGTCGTCTTGACCACACGACCGACGACGCCCGCCGGAGTAATGACCCCCATGTCTTTTTGAATGCCGTCGCTTTCTCCTTTGTCGAGAATGACCGACTTGAAGCGATTGCTGGAGTCACGTCCGATGACCTGCGCGGCCACCATCAGAGGCAAGGCTTGTTCTTTGAATTGAAGCAGGGACGCCAGCCGTTGCGTCGCCGATGCGGCTTCACGCAATTGGTTATTCTCGCCGCGCAACCAGTCCATTTCCTGCTTGAGCCGTCGATTTTCATCGGCCACGTGCTGCAACGACACGTACTGCTGCCACATGCTGGCAATCCCTTGATCGATCGACGACACGGCCTCGAGCGGCAAGCGGACAAGCTGCCCTACCGGGCCGTCGAGGTAGTCGAGCAGTCCCTGACTTTGTCCTGGAAAGAGCAGGAGAGCCGCCAGGAGAAGGGCAAACATTCCTAGCGCCAGACGCCTAGCACCGTAGGGAGAACGCACGTTGACCATCCACATGTAACGGGAGGGAACCTCAGCGGAAGGTATTGGCCTGGGACATGACGGCGACCTTGGCCAGCAGATCGAGCTCATCGAGGATCTTCCCGACTCCAAGTACGACCGAAGTCAAGGGATCGTCCACGGTGATGATCGGCAAATTCGTTTCTTCCCGGAAGCGGGTATCCATGCCCTTCAGCAGGGAGCCGCCGCCGGTCAGCACGATGCCGCGGTCGATGATGTCGCCCGCCAGCTCGGGCGGGGTATTCTCCAGGGCAACCTTGATCGCATTGACGATCGTTCCGATCGGTTCCTGCAGCGCTTCTCTGATCTCCGCGTCGTCCACCACCAACGTGCGGGGGATGCCGGAAATAAGGTCGCGCCCTTTAATCATCATGGTCTTGCGCTCCTCGAACGGATAGGCAGAGCCGATTTCGAACTTAATTCGTTCGGCCATGTGTTCCCCGATGAGGAGGTTATATTTCTTCTTGATGTAGTTCATGATCGCATCGTCCATGCGGTCGCCGGCGACCTTCACGGACTCGCTGTAGACGATTCCGCCCAGCGAAATGACGGCAATATCCGTCGTCCCGCCTCCCACGTCAACTACCATGTTGCCGGAGGGCTCCGTGATGGGAAGTCCTGCGCCGATTGCTGCGGCGACCGGCTCTTCGATCAGATACACTTCACGTGCGCCCGCCAGTTCCGCGGAATCGCGCACCGCCCGCTGCTCCACTTGAGTGATGCGCGAAGGCACGCCGATAATGATGCGGGGCCGGACGAACGCACTGCGGTTATGCGCCTTCTGAATGAAGCGCTTCAGCATCTGCTCGGCCATTTCAAAATCGGCGATGACGCCTTCTTTCATCGGGCGCACCGCCACGATATTTCCCGGCGTGCGTCCCAGCATCTTTTTCGCGTCCGCACCGACGGCCAGCACTTTCTCCGTCTTTTTCTCCACGGCGACTACCGACGGCTCGTTCAGCACGATTCCTTTGCCGTGAACGTAAACCAGCGTCGTGGCCGTACCGAGATCGATGGCGAGATCGTTCGAGAACCAGCCGAAAATGTCGCTCGTAAAACCCACGATGTCTTCCCTCCTCAACCGCCCGACGAAACACCGAAGGCCCGGATCCGTTAATCCGGTAAGGCCAACCGCCCGGCATCTAAGACCTGCGTCCCGGCCAGCTCGTCGCCCAATCGACGACCTTGCTCGTTACCGATAATCAAGACGGCTTCGAAGGCGACGATTGCCGCCGAAGCCAGCCAGCCGACATAGGGAACGGCTAAAAGCAACTGGGCCGCCGCAAAAGGAATATTGCGAATAATGGATTCACGAAATCCAGCCGGTTCACGAATCTCCGGCAGCACCGTCTGAAGACCGATGAGCCGCTTTCCGATGCTTCGCCCGCCTGCAAATCCGTCAGCCACGAACAGATAGGCAACCCCGGCAAGGAACCCGACGGAAGCGATGACTTCCGCCGCCGCCGCCGCCAGAAACAGATCGATCAGCTTGGCAATAAACCGATTCAGAACGGTCGCCTTGGGGTAGATCCCTGCGCCCAATGGATGGATCGCCGCATGCTCCGCCAAGGATCTCCTCGTAATTAGGGGCAAAGTATAACAAAGACGATGACCTAGCACAAACGAAACGCCATTCTTCGACTTCGCAAATCGGCGCAGGCACAAGCCGGTGCCACTTGCTTCGACGGCGCCGCTGCCGTACAATTCGCGGTCTTTTACTGAGACGGAACGGCGTGAACCGATGATCAAAGTCCTCCGATTCGCGAATGAGAAATATCCGTGGTTCTTGGCCATTACCATGGGCTTCATCGCCATTACGTTCATCGTCGGCATGGGATGGTGGGGGTTCGGCGAGCAGTCCGGGTCCGTTGTGGCAACCGTCGGCGAACTGTCGATCTCTACCGATGAATTCAAGCGCGCCTATGAGAACACATACCGGTTCTACAAGGAAAAAGTACCCGGAGAGTTCAAGGACGAAACGATCAAGCAATACGTGGTCGAGCAGTTGGTGGACAACCGCGTGTGGCTGATTGCCGCCCATAACATGGGACTATCCGTCACGAATGAGGAATTGCGGGACTCGATCATGCAGATTCCCGAGTTTCATAAGAACGGCCGCTTCGATGCTCAGCACTACCAGCGGTTATTGGCCGCGAACCACTTGACGCCTTCAATGTTCGAATCGGCGCAGACAAAGGAACTGCTGAGCGTCAAAGCACGGATGACGGTGAGCGATGCCGTCGCACTGACGCCCGCAGAGTTTGCCGAAGCCCAAGCGCTCACACTCAGGCAGCCGGATGCCGATCCGTCGAAGGCCGCGGCGGCGAAAGAGCGCGCCATCCAGGACGTGCTGTTTCAAAAACAACAGCGCACGTTGGCCGCGTACGCTCAATCGCTGAAGGCGACGCTTCCTATCACCGTCCGGCGGGAACTCCTCTAGCGGCGCCTACCGGCGCTTCCCGATCAAGCACCAACATCGCGTCTCCGTAACTGTAAAACCGGTACCGGTTCCGCACCGCCTCCTCGTAGGCCTTCCGAACGAAGCCGGTGCCGGCAAAGGCCGTGACCAGCATGAGCAACGTCGTTTGCGGCAGATGAAAATTTGTCAACATCGCATCGACGACTTGGAACCGGTACCCCGGCGCAATGAACAGCCCGGTCTCGCCCCGATAGTTGCGCACCCTGCCGGCGCCGGATGCCGCGGATTCCAGCGCCCTCACGACGGTCGTCCCCACCGCGACGACTTTTCCGTTTCGCTGCTTCGCTCGATCGATCGCCTGCACCGTGTCCGGACCCACGTTCACCCACTCCGCCTCCATCCTATGGTCTTCGATGTGTTCCGTCGTCACCGGTTTAAAGGTGCCCACGCCGACATGGAGGGTGATCTTGGCCAGATCGATCCGCCGCTCGGTCAACCGGCTCAGCAATCCCGGCGTGAAATGCAGGCCTGCCGTCGGAGCGGCGATCGCCCCTTGCTCTTTCGCAAACACGGTTTGATACCATTCGCGGTCCGCGTCGATAGGTGAACGCTTGATATAAGGAGGCAACGGCATTTTCCCGTGCGCTTCGAACCATTCCATCACGGGCAGCGTACTTTCGATGCGGACGACGGTTCGGCCCCCTTCCCTCCCGACGACGATCAAGCGGCTGTCCTTGCCGACGTCGATCACCTGGCCTGCGCGCCACTTACCTTTCATCAGCACTTCCCACTCGCGTTCGGTGACCGCTTTGACGAACAAGACCTCCACCGAACCTCCCGAGCCCTTGCATCCTGTCACACGGGCCGGACGGACGCGCGTGTCGTTCACCACCACTAAATCTCCGGCGGACAGCAGATCGGCCAGATCGGCGATCCGGCCATGCGTCAGGGATTGTTGCCTCGGACTGAGCACCAAAAGTTTCGCCTGGTCGCGAGGCAGTACCGGTTCCGTGGCAATCAGCGATGCATCGAAAGGAAAGTCGAATTCGGACAGCTGCATGGACCTAGCGGTGCTCGAGACCGATGGTTGTAATGGAACACGCCATTGGCGAGGACGGCTCAGGAGGTCGGCGGGAGCGGCGGCTTGGTCGTGGACATGTCTTGCAGCTCCGTCTGGGGATAGTAATACGCCAGGATGGTGGAAAAAGGATATCCCAACTCGGCGAGTTCTTTCGCGCCCCATTGGCACATCCCCACGGCATGGCCCGCGCCGTAGCCTGAAAGCACGATATCTTGCCCGACAGCGTCGATGGTGAATTGCGTGCTGGGGACGATCGAATAGCCTACGGCTTTGCGGAGATCTTCCCCGCGCAAAATGAGCTCTCCCTCCGAATGAACGACCCGCAGCTTGGCAACGCGGCCGCCCCGGCTGAACGACAACGGTTCTATGGATGCGATGGCCCGCACGGCAAACCCCTGTTGCCGGAGGCTCTGCTCCAGCTTGTCGAGGCGGAAGGACGCGGTCCAGTGGTAGTACGGTGATTCCAGATCAAAGGGACATTCGACGCCTTTGAGATAGGGATAGTCTTTCGACCACACGTTGAGGGCATCTTCTGTCAGGCCTGCCGCCGTCGACGAGAATGCGGCATAGATCGGCGCATTCTGATACGTGAGGACAAGCCCCCGCGTCTCGTCGACCGCTCGGGAGACCGCCCCATCGACGCCGTTCTTTCCTTTATAGACCTGGTCCTGCACCGTGGCGACGACGTCATACTCCCGCGAGGCGCTCAACATTTGTTGATACAACGCATACGTGCGCGCCGCTACGGCCTGCGCCTTGAGCATTTCCGGGTGCCAGGACGAATTGACTTCGGCCGGAACCACGCCTTTGACGTACTCCTCCAGATCCGCCTGGTTGATGACAAGGAAGCCCTTGCCTCTCCGCACGATGTGCACCAAGCCCGTCACCGGAACTGCGAAGCGTTGATTGTTCGCCGCGCCGGGCACTTTCTCGTTGGCCTTGACCAGCATCAGGGTCAAGCCCTGTTCTCCGGCCCGCATGGTCAGCCGTTCGTGGAGCATTCTGACGCCGTTGACCAAAAAGCCTTTTCCATGCGGCGTAATATGAGCACTCGATCGGATGGCGCGCCCCTCGTGGCTGGAATCGGTCAGCCAGACGGCGCCGTCGGCTTGGACGTCAAGCTTCAGCACATCGGCTGACAGCAGGACGCGGATCGATTGCGCGGCCTCGGCGAATGACGACGCTCCAAATCCAAGCAACAGCCATGCGGTCAGGGCTAGAGTGATACGACTGAGCACTGGGGTCACCGGCGAAAGATCCATGACAGGAGATAGAGTACCAGACTGAGCACCACGCTCAAGAGAATACTGGTCCCCAGGGGAAAAAACAGGCTGAAGTTGTCCCGTTTGATGGAAATATCGCCCGGAAGCTTTCCAACCCAGCTAAACAGGTGGCTCACGCCGGGAAACCGATCGGCCAGCAGCAAGAGGCCCCCCGCCGCGACAATCGCCAGGCCTGCGACAATGAGCAGCTTACCCAGACCGTCCCATTCGCTCATCAGTCCTTGACCAGGCATTCGGCAATCTGCACGGCGTTGAGCGCAGCGCCTTTGCGGAGATTGTCGGATACGACCCAAAGGTTCAGCCCGTTGGCGATCGAGACGTCTTCCCTGATGCGTCCAATGTAGACCTCATCCTTGCCGGTCGCGTCGAGCGGCATGGGATAGAGCTTCCGGGTAGGATCGTCATAGACGATCACGCCGGGCATCGCGGCCAGGGCCGCTCGCGCCTCGTTGGCCTTCAATGGCGAGTTCAACTCGACATTGATGGCCTCAGAGTGGCAACGCAGCACCGGTACGCGGACCGTCGTGGCGGTGACTCGCAGAGCGGGAGTACCCAGGATTTTCCTCGTCTCGTTGGCGATCTTCACTTCCTCCGAACAGTCGCCTTGGTCGTTAAAGGCACCGATGTGCGGCAGCAGGTTGAAGGCGATTTGGTATGGATACACCGACGCCTTCGCATCGCGAAACGACATCAAATCCTTAGTCTGGGTCACCAATTCATCCATGGCTGCCGCGCCGGTACCGGACACCGACTGGAAGGTCGTCACGACCACGCGCTTCACGCCGACGGTATCGTGCAGCGGCTTGACGGCCATGACCAACGGTGTGGTCGTGCAGTTCGGGATCGAAACGATGCCGCGAGGCATCGAGCCCAGGGCCTGCGCATTTACCTCCGGGACGACCAGCGGCACGTCCGGCTCCATACGGAAGACGCCGCTGTCGTCGATGACGACGACTCCCGACTTCCCCAGTCGTTCGCCGTATTCGCGGCTGATCGTATCGGTCGCCGAAATCAGCGCAATGTCGACGCCGGCAAAGGACGACTCCGGCGTTAATTCCTCGACCGTCCATTCCTTCTCGGCACAGCGCAGCACCTCACCCGCTGAGCGTTTCGACGCAAACAACCGCAGACCGGCAATTGGAAATTTTCGCTCATCGAGGATTTCGAGCGTCTCTTTTCCCACGGCGCCGGTCGCGCCGAGAATCGCTATGACATAGGAGGACTTCTTCTTCAGCATCGCAGCCTGCTTACTACCGGGTTCTCGGACCCGCTAAAGGATAATCTCTCGGATTCGATGATTAAACGTATCGGCAACCATGAGATGGCCGTTCGGACCCACTGCGACGCCGAACGGGTAGGATAAACCCGCCTTCAGTGCCGGGCCGCCGTCTCCTGCCTCGCTCGCCACGCCAATGCCGGCAACGCGAGTCACCCGCCCGGTACGTCGCTCCCATCGCCGCACCAAATGATTGTCGGAATCGGTAATGAACAGGTTTCCTTCCTGATCAACTGCAATACCCGAGGGGCGGGCGAGACTCCCGCAGGGTTCTTCCGTCGGACCTTGATAGCGATAGTCTCCGCCGTCACCGGCAACAGTGCTGATCACGCCGGTCCCCGGATGTACGGCACGAATCCTGCCGTTGAAGGTGTCTCCGATGAAGAGCGTGCCGTCCCTGCCCACGGCCAACCCGCTTGGTCCCGCAAGGGACGCTTCGACTGCCGGCATCCCGTCTCCATTATATGCGGCCGATCCGGTGCCCGCGACCGTGGTGATGGTTCCAGTACTCAAATCGACCATCCGGACCCTATTGTTGCTTTGATCGGCAACATACAGCCGCGCTCCCCATACCGCCAGAGCCGCCGGCTCGTTCAATCCAGCATGGATCGAAGGGCCGCCGTCTCCGCTGAATCGCGGCTGGCCGACGCCCACGAACGTCGAGATGAGGCCTGTGCTCGCATCTACCCGTCTCACGCGATGGTTCATCGTATCGGCCACGTACACATGGCCGTCTTCGTCCACGGCAATCGCCGAGGGAAAATTCAACAGCGCGTCAGCCGCCGGCCCCGCGTCCCCTCCGAACCGTTTGGCGATGCGCGCTCCATTCACGACGTAACGTACGGTTCCGCTCAAATCGGCTTGCTGGGCAAAGGCCTTGTCGGCCCTCACGCTTCCTTCGCTAAACGGATCTTCCGCGCACACGGCGGGATCTTCTTCGGCGCTCGGATGAGCCGCAGGGGCGGCGGAGGTTCCAATCACGGTCACGATGAGACCGCTCAGCCGATCGACCTTACGTATCACATGGTTTTCCGAATCGGCGATCAGCAGATTCCCGTCCAGATCCACGCAGACAGCTTTTGGTTCATTCAGACGGGCGGCAACCGCAGGGCCCCGATCGCCAGAGAAACCGGCGTTTCCGTTGCCGGCCAGGGTCCTGATCGTGCCGATGCAAGTGTCGATATTCACGTCATCACCCAAGACTTCGGATGATGGCGTCGCCCATCTCGCCGGTCCCGACAATGCGCATGCCGGGACTCTGGATATCCTTGGTCCTGTAGCCGAGATCCAGGGTCTTGACGATGGCCTGTTCCACCAATTCCGCTTCCTTGTCGAGCTTGAACGCAAAGGACAGCATCAGGGCCGCCGAAGCGATGGTCGCGATCGGGTTGGCAATGTTCTTTCCGGCAATGTCGGGAGCGCTTCCGTGGATGGGCTCAAAGAGGCCGACCTGCGCGCCAAGACTGGCCGACGGCAGCATGCCGATTGACCCCGTTAGCATCGCAGCTTCGTCGCTCAGGATATCGCCGAACATGTTGTTGCAGAGCATGACATCGAATTGCCGTGGATTGCGCACCAATTGCATGGCGGCATTGTCTACATAAATGTGTCCCAACTCCACGTCGGGATAGGCCTTGTGCACATCGGTCACGACCCGGCGCCAGAGCTCCGACGACTCGAGCACGTTGGCCTTGTCCACTGACGTCACTTTTTTCCGTCGTTTGCGGGCAGCTTCGAAGGCCACGACTGCGATACGGCGAATCTCCTCGGTGGTGTAGACCTCTGTATTGATGCCGCGTTCGCTGCCGTTCGGAAGCTTTTCGATGCCTTTTGGTTTGCCAAAATAAATTCCGCCCGTCAACTCGCGCACGACGAGAATGTCGATGCCCTCGACGACCTCTTTCTTCAACGTCGAAGCTTCGGTCAAATTCGGGTAAAGCTTGGCGGGGCGCAGATTCGCATAAAGGCCCAGCGCTTCGCGGATGCCAAGCAACGCCCGTTCCGGCCTTAAACTGTACTCCAGCCCCTCCCATTTGGGACCGCCCACAGCGCCCAACAGCACCGCGTCGCTTTGCTTGGCCAAGCTCAGCGTGTCTTGAGGCAGCGGCACGCCAACCTTGTCGAGGGCTTGCCCGCCGATGTCACCTTGGGAAAACTGAAAGGTATGACCGCATTTTTCGGCTACGGCTTTCAGAATCTTGACCGCTTCGGGCACGATCTCACGGCCGACGCCATCACCTGCCAAGACTGCAATTTTGGCCTTCACGTTCCTCGCCTCCCTCTTGCACTCGAGGATGCGCCGACGACCGTCATTCCTCGACGCGCTCGTCCTCTGTTCTCCAAGCCGGGTCCACGAGGCAGAGGAACTCGATGTTTACACTGCCCGTGTTTTCCAGCGATTGCCTGCCGCCGGGTGGCACGTACACCGTGGTGCCGGCCTCTACGGTCGTGACTTCGTCATCAATCCTGAAGCGCCCTTCGCCCGCCAGGAAGTAATAGACCTCGGACGACGCCAGGACATGCCATTTGGAGCGCAGGCCCGGTCCCAGCGTTCCAGAAGCGAGGCTATAGTTCAGCTTCAACTGGTCCTTAGCCGGATGCAGGATTTCCCGAAGCAGCGTATGGTCGCCGGCGAGAAACTCGGGACGATCGAAGGCTCTGACCTTGAACACGGAGGCATTTCCCTTCGCCACAGACAGCCCAAAGTGAAGTGGGCACTGTACCGTGGCGGGGTTCCCTAGATCAAGTTGACCCTCTGCTCGCCCTGGGCCTGCTTCGCCGCGAGATTGGCCAGCTTATTGAGGGCGCTGAGATACGCACGGGCCGAAGCGGTGATGATGTCCGTATCGGCCCCGTGGCCCGAGACGGTGCGGCCGTCCTCCTGGACGCGGACGGAGACTTCGCCCTGTGCATCCGTTCCTCCCGTAATCGCCTTCACCACGTACATGAGCAGCGTACTTTTGGTTTGCGTGATCCCGGCGATCGTTCGATAGACCGCGTCGACAGGACCGTCACCCGTTCCCGTTCGACTGATGCATTTCCCCTCGACTTCGAGCTCCACGGTGGCCGTCGGCACCTGGTCGGTCCCGCTCTTGACGCTGAAGGACTTCAGCGTAATGCGGTCCGCCATTTTGGCCAATTCTTCGGAGACAATCACTTCGAGATCCTCTTCGTAGATCTCCTTCTTGTGATCGGCCAGTTTCTTAAAGCGCTCGAAGGCATGATTGACTTCCTCATCGGTCAACTTATAGCCGAGCTCCTCGAGCCGCTGGCGGAAAGCATGACGTCCCGATAACTTGCCCATGACCATCTTGCTCTCGACCAGCCCGATTGACTCGGGCCGCATGATCTCATATGTCGTTTTGTCCTTCAGCAGTCCGTCCTGGTGAATGCCGGACGTATGGGCAAACGCGTTGGCGCCGACGATCGCCTTATTCGGCTGCACGACCATGCCCGTGATCTTGCTGACCAACCGGCTGGTTTTCGAAATTTCTTCCGTGTGAATTTTGGTATCCGCCTGATACAGATCCTTGCGGGTGCGCAATCCCATCGCGATCTCTTCCAGCGAGGTGTTGCCGGCCCGCTCCCCGATTCCATTGATCGTGCATTCGACCTGGCCGGCCCCTTCCAGGACCGCCGCCAGACTGTTGGCCACCGCCAATCCCAGGTCGTTATGACAGTGCACGGAGATCACCGCGTTCGCGCTGTTCGGCACCTGTTCCCTGATTCCTCTGATGAGCTTCCCGAACTCCTGCGGAATCGCGTAGCCGACGGTATCCGGAATGTTGACCGTGCCGGCGCCGGCCTCGATGACGGCCGAAATGACTTCGTAGAGATAGCCCGGATCGGAGCGGCTCGCATCCATGGGTGAAAATTCGACGTCGTTCACGTATCCCCTGGCCCGCTGCACCATCTCGACGGCGCGCTTCTTCGCTTCCTCCCGGGTCATCCTGAACTGATGCTTTAAATGGATATCGGAGGTCGAGAGGAACGTGTGGATGCGTACTTTGGGCGCCCCTTTCAAGGCCTCCCAGGCCCGGTCGATGTCTTCAGGACGCGCCCGGGCAAGGCTGCAGATCGTCGGACCCTCGACCTCCTGGGCGATACGCCGGACCGCTTCAAAATCGCCGGGTGAACTGTACGCGAAGCCGGCCTCGATGATATCGACGCCGAGCCTGGCCAGCTGTTTTGCGACCATGACTTTTTCTTCAACATTCATGCTCGCGCCAGGAGATTGCTCTCCATCCCGCAACGTTGTATCGAAGATTCTGATCATGCGCGTCATATGGTCACCCCTTCTGTCTCAAAAAACACAAAAGCCCTCATCCCTTCATTTGTTCAGGGACGAAGGCTTGGCGCGCTTCGTGGTACCACCCTGTTTCGGTGTGAACGACCGTCGGGCCATTCCCCACCCTTCGTTCTGCCCGTGACGGGGGCGAGGCGGAATCCATTACTCTCGTTTCACGGATTCGGCTCGGAGGCGAGTTCAGCAGGGGCTAGATTGGCTCGCACCAACCGCCAATTCTCTCTCCAGAATGTTGTCACCGATGACCGTTTTCAACATTCTGTTCTGTTGTCCTAGACCGCTGCCTACTACTCCTCGTCATTGCCCTACGATTTTGCTTCGCTGACCGGCTGCTCCCTCTTCGGCTTACCCGCCAATTTCACCAACATCGTCACGAGGCGCTCCGCGGGCCCCAAGGATGCGTAGCCGGCGAAGGTGACAAATAGCATAACTTCCGGCCAGGCCGCTACTAGCACAAGGCCAAGAATGCCCCATACGAGATAGGTGATATGTCGACGTCCTCGAAACTTCAAGTCCTTAAAACTGCGGTATTTGATGGTGCTGACCATCAAGAACGAGAGCACCAGCGTGACGATCAGCACGGCCATCGGCTTGACCTCAGCTCCGACACGCAGGATGTAGTGGTCGAAAATCACCATCGAGGCGACGACCCCGGCCGCAGCAGGGATCGCCAGGCCCGTAAAATACTTACCGTCCGACAGGGTCACCGTTGCATTGAACCGCGCGAGCCGGACCGCTCCCATCGCCACGTAGGCGAACATGACCGCGATGCCGAACGTGCCCTGCCCGCTCAATGCCCAGGAATACAGCAAGAGGCCCGGTGCGACGCCGAATGACACGAGGTCGGACAGAGAATCGTACTCCAAGCCAAAGTGGCTGGTGCTGTTGGTCAACCTGGCCGACTTCCCGTCGAGTACGTCGAAGACCATCGCCACCAAAATGGCGATTGCCGCCGCCATGTAGTTCGCATTGAAGACGGACAGGATGCCGAATACACCGCAAAAGAGATTGCCCGTCGTAAACAGATTGGGAATCAGATGCATCGCGGCCTTGTGCCGCTTACCGCCTTTCGCGAACGATTGTCTGAGTGCTGCGCCTTTCATGGTAATTCTCCAAGAATGGTCTCTCCGCCTTTCACCCGGTCACCGACGGCGATTTTCATCGCCGTCCCGACCGGCACGTACGTGTCCATCCGCGAGCCGAATCTGATAAGCCCGTAGCGCTCGCCGCGCACGGCTGGGTCCTTCGGGTTGACCCACCAGACGATTCGTCTGGCAATCAAACCTGCCACCTGGACGCAGAGGACCTTGGCACCTTCCACCGTTTTGATCATCACGGCGTTTTGTTCGTTCTTTAACGTCGCGTGGGGCTTGCTGGCGACCAGAAACAGCCCCGGTTGATACTGCACGTCTTCGATGATTCCCTCGCAGGGAATCCGGTTGATGTGCACGTCGAAGACGTTCAAGAAGATCGAAATCCGGATCGCACGGTCCTTTAGATATCGAGGCTCGAATTCTTCCTCTACCGCAAGGACCTTGCCGTCCCCAGGCGAAACGACGAGTCGCGGTCCTTGAGGAATCACCCGCGGTGGATTCCGGAAGAACCACGACACAAAGAGTGTCAGCACGGCTGCCGCGACGGCGACCGGCAACCAGCCCAGCAATCCCGCGATCAGTGTAAGGCCGGCGGCCGCGCCAATGAAGGGAAATCCTTCTTTAGCAAAGGGGACGCCGGCGGCGCGATCCGCCACTTTTCAGCCATCAGCCGCCACCAATCAACTACGTGTCCGTGGAACTCCTTCCGCGGCTGAAGCTGATCGCTGACTGCTGCTCCCTAGTTCTTGTTTTTGTCGACGAGCTGGTCTTTCTTCAGCCACGGCATCATGGCGCGAAGCTTGGCCCCCACGGCCTCGATAGGATGCGCTTCGCCTTTGGCCAGCAAGGCGTTGTAGACGGGACGATTCGCCTGATTTTCTAAGACCCATTCCTTGGCGAACTGGCCCTGCTGTATTTCGGCGAGAATCTTTTTCATCTCCTGCTTGGTCTGCTCCGTTACGACGCGAGGACCTCTCGTGACGTCGCCGTATTTTGCGGTGGTGCTGATCGAATACCGCATATTCGCGATTCCACCCTGATAAATAAGGTCCACGATCAGCTTCACTTCGTGAAGACACTCGAAATACGCCATTTCTGGCGAATATCCTGCCTCGACAAGCGTCTCGTACCCGGCTTGAATGAGAGAAGTCAGCCCTCCGCAGAGGACCGCTTGCTCACCGAAGAGATCAGTTTCCGTCTCTTCCCTGAAATTCGTTTCGATCACGCCCGCACGTCCCCCGCCGATGGCGCTCGCGTACGCCAACCCAACCTGCCGGGTGGTCCCGCTCGGATCCTGATGCACGGCGAGCAAGCATGGGACGCCGCTGCCCTTCGTATACTCTGATCGTACCAAATGACCCGGCCCTTTGGGAGCCACCATGAACACATTGACTGTCTGCGGCGGTACGATCTGCCCGAAATGGATGTTGAACCCGTGGCCGAACGCGAGGTACGCGCCCGCCTTCAAGTTCGGGGCGATCTCCTGCCGGTAGATCGACGCCTGCGCTTCGTCAGGTGCGAGGATGATGATGACGTCGGAGGCCTTCACCGCATCCCCCACGGGCATGACTTTCAGCCCGCTCTGCTCCGCCTTCCGCCACGACGCCCCTTCGCGCAGGCCGACGACGACGGACACGCCGCTCTCCTTCAAGTTCAGGGCATGCGCATGTCCCTGGCTTCCGTAACCAATGACCGCCACCTTCTTGTTCGTGATCTGCTGAAGCTCGGCGTCCTTGTCGTAATAAATTTTCATCATGCACTCCCGGATCGCAAGAGGTTGATACAGTTACAGTTCCCGGCGGATATCGACGGGACCCGCTATTCGCGGGCGACTTTCTTGGGTTGCGTCGATGTGGAACGGAGCGGCTCCCGCGCGACGGCGACTCGGCCGGTCCTCGTCAATTCTTTGATGCCCAACGGCTGCAGCAGATTGATGATGGCTTCGATTTTCTTCGGATCACCGGTGACTTCGATCGTGTAGGTCGCCGGCGTCGAATCGATGACGTTCGCCCGGAAGATATCGGCAATCCGCAATGCCTCAGCTCGATCCTCCTGCCTCGTATGAACTTTGATCAACGCGGTCTCACGAGAGACAAAGTCGCTTTCATTCAGATCCACGACCTTGATCACGTCGATCAGCTTGTTCAACTGCTTGACGATTTGTTCAACGATCCGCTCGTCCCCGGACGTGACAATTGTCATTTGCGACATGGACGGATCGAGCGTGGGAGCGACGGACAGACTTTCGATGTTGAAGCCCCGGCCGCTGAAGAGACCCGCAATACGGGAGAGCACGCCGAACTTGTTTTCAACCGTCACCAGAATAATGTGTTCCATGCTAGGCCGTGAGAATCGTGTCTTTGTCCTGGGGAGCCGCCTTCCCCGTGCTCTGCTTCTGCTTGAGCTCCGGTGGATCCTCGAGGATCATTTCGTGATTGCACCCGCCCGCCGGAATCATGGGATACACGTTCTCGTACGGATGGGTCGGCACGTCGACGATCACCGGACCCTTGGCCGCAATGGCTTCCTTCAGCACGCCGTCGAGGTCCGCCACTTTTCCGGCGCGCAAGCCGACGGCGCCGTAAGCCTCAGCCAACTTGACGAAATCCGGCGTCGTGTCGAGGTAGCTCGAGGCATAGCGCCCTTCATAGAACAAGTCCTGCCACTGCCGGACCATACCGTGGAATCGATTGTTGAGAACGATCACCTTCACGGGAAGCTTGTGGACCACCGCCGTGGCCATTTCCTGCATGTTCATCTGCACGCTGCCATCGCCGGCGACACAGAGCACGAGCCGGCCCGGGAAGGCCGCCTGCGCCCCCATGGCCGCGGGAAAGCCGAATCCCATCGTGCCAAGCCCGCCCGAGGTCAGCCAGCGGTTCGGCTTTGCCATCTTGAAGTATTGCGCCGCCCACATTTGATGCTGGCCGACGTCCGTCGACACAATCGGGTCCAGGTCCTTGGTCAATTCGTATAGCCGCTTGATGACTTGTTGCGGCTTGATGGGGCCCTCAGCCTGCTGATCATAGGTCAGAGGATGGGTGCTCTCCCACTCGCGGATTTGATGCCACCAGGCTTTGCGAAGTTCCTTCTGTTCGCCGTTGACGGTGGCGCGAAGAATTTGATTCAGCTCCCGCAACACGGCCTTGCAATCGCCGACGATGGGGATGTCGACGTGAATGTTCTTTCGGATCGACGTGGGATCGATGTCAATGTGAATGATCTTGGCATACGGGCAAAACTCCGAGACCTTGCCCGTGACCCGGTCATCGAAGCGTGCGCCGATCGCCACCACGAGATCGGAATAATGGACCGCCATGTTCGCTTGATAGGTTCCATGCATGCCCATCATGCCGAGAGACAACGGATGCTCGCCCGGGATAGCGCCCAATCCCATCAGTGTCATGTCGACGGGAATCTGCGTGAGTTCGGCCAATTCGATCAATTCCTTGGATGCGCCCGAGAAGATCACGCCGCCGCCCACGTAAAGAATCGGCTTTTTGGCCTTCATGATGGCTTCGGCCGCCTGTTTGATCTGCCACTTATTGCCTTCGTACGTCGGATTGTAGCCACGGATGGAAACCGAGTTCGGATAGCTGAACTCCGTCTTGTCCATGGAGACATCCTTGGGAATGTCGACCAACACCGGTCCCGGACGTCCGGTGGTGGCGATATAGAATGCCTCTTTGATCGTGGAGGCCAGATCGTTCACGTCTTTGACGAGGAAGTTGTATTTCGTGCAGGGACGGCTCAAGCCGACGTTGTCTGCCTCCTGGAATGCATCGTTCCCGATGAGGCTCGTCGGGACCTGTCCGCTGAAGCAGACCAAGGGGACCGAGTCCATGTAGGCATCAGCCAAGGCGGTGATGACGTTGGTCATTCCTGGCCCTGACGTCACCAAACACACACCGGCTTTGCCGGTGGCCTTCGCGTACCCCTCCGCCATGTGACCGGCGCCTTGCTCATGGCGAGTTAACACCACCTCGATGTCCTTTTGCTGGTGAAGCATGTCGAAAATCTTGAGCACGACGCCTCCCGGCAACGCAAAGAGCGTCTTCACGCCTTCACGCTTGAGGCATTCGATGAAGATTTCAGCGCCTGTCAGTTTCATGCTGAGCCTCCTCTCCCGCTCCGTGACGTGACACGGATGGAGACACCCGTCCCTTCCCGCTGTCGGTGGTTACACCCTTCCATTGATTATTCAAAAATATTTGAAAAATCAATGAGAAAGATCAGAGATCCTAGCACCACGGTTCTGCCAGGTCAATAGGATGGTTACTCCGTCTGAAGCCTGCAGTCTCGAGGTAGATGTCCCGCGATGGACGGGAAAAAGGGCGCGGGAGAGAGGACCTATAAGCCGGATTCTGTCCTGCCGAGGATGTGCTCCCCGACGGCAGTGATCATTTCTCTGGGATCCGAGTTGCCCCGGACCTCAAGCGACCTACCCGAAGACCTCGGCCGGGCCAGCCGGTGGCGCACTCTATCGAATGTGCCGTCGTCTTCCTATTTGGTCTTGCATCGAGCGACGCTTACCGTGCCGGTGATGTCGCCATCCCCGCGGTGGGCTCTTACCCCGCCGTTTCACCCTTGCCTGATCCGCTGCGACTTGATTGGGATCCACGTCGCGTTGGCCATCGGCGGTCTGTTCTCTGTGGTGCCGGTGTCGGATCGCTCCGCCTGGGCGTTACCCAGCGCTCTGCCCTCGAAGTCCGGACTTTCCTCTCGTGCCGTCACGAGCGATCACCCGATCCTCTCCCTCGCGCGACCCCAGTATAAGAAACGCCCGCACGCGATGCAACAACAGGGAGTCATTGATTCCGGACGGACAGATGACTAACGGAAAACTGGCGGCAGTTCGGCGGACGGAACCGCTTGTTTTTTTTGATAGATCGCCATCGCTTCGGGCATCCATTTTTTGAGTTGCTCGATCCTTGTGTCATGCCCTGGGTGGGTCGACAAGAATTCCGATGGGCCGCCACCACCGGACATCTTCTCCATGCGTTCCCACAAATGCACCGACTCCTGCGGATCATATCCCGCCTCCGCAGCAAGCAAGATGCCGATGTAGTCGGCCTCTGATTCATGTTTCCGACTGAACGGAAGCAGTACTCCGACCTGCGCTCCGGCACCAAGCGCCGCCATGGTGACCTGACCCAGTGCGGCATTCCCTGTTCCGATACCAGCCGCCGCTCCGAGCACCTGCACCCCGATGGTCGCAGCCTGTCCCTGGCTCATCCGCTCGGCTCCGTGTCGTGCGAGCGCATGAGTCACCTCGTGTCCTAACACTGCAGCGAGTCCTGCTTCGGTCTTGGCCACAGGGAATATGCCGGTGTACACGGCAATCTTGCCGCCGGGAAGTGCAAAGGCGTTCATGGTCTTGTCATCTTTGATCACCGTCACTTCCCACTGGAACTGCTTTGCCATGTCTGCATACTTCGACCGCTTCGCCGCTTCGACGATGTGGGCCGCCACCCGTTTCACCGGCTCGATTTCATGCGGATCTGTGGAAGGTTTCATCTTGGGATCGCTCTTGACCTGATCGTAGGCTTGCGCCCCCATTTTCATTTCTTCGGACACCGACGTCATGAGGAATTGGGACCGTCCTGTATACGGATTTGTTTCGCATCCGATCGTCGAGGTCAGTAGCCCGGAAAGAGCGCCGATGACGACTGCCCTCGATAATTGCCTCCGAAATTTCCGCATCGTGTTCCCCCGCATTGAAGATCCATGGCGGACATCCGTTTGACCGTCCGGAACGGCTCTGGTACATTACCGCGCCTCAACCTCATTTTCTACTGCGGAGCGTGCGCCGGTGGTCGAGCGCTCGCCGTGCCTCGCCACATCACTCACGCAATGGCCCCATCTTCCATCGAACGCATCGGCATCGACGAGTCGGGCAAGGGCGATTACTTCGGCCCGCTCGTCATCGCCGCCGTGTTTGTCGACGAAACGACACAGAACGAGTTGGCCCTCATGGCCGTGCGTGACAGTAAGAAAATTTCTGACGGCCGCATTCTCGAACTTGCGCCGGATATCAGGACGATCTGTCCGCACAGCGTAATCGCCATCGGTCCCCAGAAATACAATGAGCTATATGGCAAGATCAAAAACTTGAACCGCTTGTTGGCTTGGGGTCATGCCAAGGCGCTCGAGACGTTGCTCGAACGCGTCCCCTGCACCCGGGCGATCTCGGATCAATTCGGCGACGAGCGGTTGATCCTCAATGCTCTCCAGGAAAAAGGCCGAAAAATCGTGCTCGAGCAGCGCACGAAAGCGGAAGCCGATCTCGCCGTGGCTGCGGCCTCCATCCTTGCGCGCGCCGAGTTTCTGCTGCGGCTCAAACGCCTGTCGCACGAGATAGGGACGATGCTCCCGAAGGGCGCCTCGCCCGCCGTGGAGCTGGCCGGCAGAATGATCGTGAAAAAACACGGTGAGCAGCGGCTGTCAACAGTGGCGAAACTTCACTTTAAGACGACCAAAGCGGTTCTTTCCCCTACGGCCGGCGGGAGAGTTGAAGAGGGAACAAACAGCGGATTGAGCGGAGATTAGACCGACTCGCCCACTTCGAGATCGGATGGTTTCCCCTGTTCCGGAGGCTTCTGGTCCGCCTGCACGTCGCCGTCCCAATACAGCATGCGATGGCAATAAGGACAGGTGTGGAGGTCCTGGGACCGCTTCACCTCGGCGATGAGTTGCGGAGGGATTTGCAGCCGGCATCCTGCACATATGCCTCCCTTGATGGCGGCCAGTGGCTGGTCTTTTCTCGACGACTTTAATTTCGTGTACCGGGCCAGGAGCCCCGGTTCGACTTTTGCGGAGCGGTCCTGCTGTTGCAACTCCAGTTGAGCCAACTCTGTGGACAGTCGGCCGTCGAGCTCATCGAGGACCTGCTTTTCTTTGCTAAAAATCTGCTCCGCTGCCCGGACTTTCTCCTGGGCGTCTTTGGCTGCCTGCTGAAGCTGTTCGATCTTTTCCATGCAGGCGAGCACCCTGTCTTCGATTTCGGATTTTTTCTTGTTGGCCATCTGCAATTCGAACAGATGCGCCTGATACTCCTTGTTGGTCTTGAGCTCGGACAACCGCGCACGCATTTTATCCGTGTGCGCATCCTGTGCCTCGACGTCCTTCTCGTGAGCACGCCGCTCCTTGACCGAAGCATCCATTGCCGCGTTCAATTCCTGTAATGATTGTCTGGTCTCGCGCAACGGCGATTCGACGGCATGAAGACGTTCGGGTATCCGGCGGCGCTGCTCGGTGATCTCCATAATGCGAAGATCGAGCTTCTGCAGTTCGATGAGGGGGGACAGGTGTTGGTTCAATGCACTCCCATGCCTGACAATTCGCTGAGGCAGGACTTGGTGCCGGTCCGTTGGTGGGCCCACTAGGACTCGAACCTAGGACCAGCTGATTATGAGTCAGCCGCTCTAACCACCTGAGCTATGGGCCCTCGAACGGACCGCTCAGCCCGCCGCCGGCTCAGATTACGAGCAAGGCGTGCGACCAGGCACGATCGCCGCCCCGACGCATCCGATTCTAGGCCCGACGGCAAGAAAGAGTCAAATCATCCGGCCCTTCTCATAAGCTTTCGACAAAGCTGCGGAGCTTTTTGCTCCGGCTCGGGTGACGTAGCTTCCGGAGGGCCTTCGCCTCAATCTGCCGGATGCGTTCGCGGGTCACCTCGAAATCCTGGCCGACTTCTTCAAGCGTATGATCGGTCGCTTCGCCGATGCCGAAGCGCTTGCGCAGCACCTTTTCCTCGCGAGGCGTCAGGGTCTCCAGCGCGCTGTTGATTTGCCGCTGTAAATCGTACCGGATCGCGGCCTCCAGCGGTGAAATCGCCTTCTTGTCTTCGATGAAGTCGCCCAGGTGGCTATCTTCTTCTTCACCGATCGGCGTTTCGAGTGAAATAGGCTCGCGTGCGATTTTCAGGATCTTTCGCACCTTGTCGAGCGGCAAGTCCATGCGCTCGGCGATTTCCTCCGGAGTCGGTTCGCGACCGAGTTTTTGCACGAGGTGCCGGGACGTCCTGATGAGCTTGTTGATCGTCTCGATCATGTGCACGGGAATGCGGATCGTCCTGGCCTGGTCGGCAATCGCTCGCGTGATCGCTTGGCGGATCCACCACGTGGCGTATGTGCTGAACTTGTAGCCGCGCTTGTACTCGAACTTGTCGACGGCTTTCATCAAGCCGATGTTGCCCTCTTGGATCAAGTCCAGGAACTGCAGCCCGCGGTTCGTATACTTCTTGGCGATGCTGACCACCAGTCGAAGATTGGCCTCGACGAGTTCGGCCTTGCCGCGCTTGACCTTCTCTTCGGCGACGTCAAGATGCTTGACCGCATCCTTGATCTCTTCCCCCGAGACCAAGGCCTCTTCCGTCTCCAGTTGACGGATGCGGCTCTTTGCCGCCTGGTACAATTTCTTGATGTCCAGCAGGGTATCCTCTGAAACGCTGGTTTTCCGTTTGACGGCCTGAAAATCCTTTCGATCACGACACAGCTTTCGCAGCAATTCGGCCCCGGCTTCTCCGCCGACGCCCAGACGCCGCTGGCAGCTCACGATCTCGCGCTCAGCCGTCCGGATTTGAATGGCCATCTCTCGGACCCGCTGCACCATCCGGTCTTTGAGGACGCCGTGGAGATTGACGGCTTCCATCTTGTCGACGACCTGCTCGCGAATCGCATCGATCTGCTTCTTGATCTTCTTCAGTTTCGCAGGATCCTTCGAGGCCTGGCGCGCCTTCTCATACAATCCCTTCAGCGCCGTGGACACTTTGCGGACGATGTTCAGGCCTTCCAACGTTTTCAGGCGCAGCTCTTCATAGTCGCGCTCGACTTGTTCCTCTTCGAAATCCTCTTCGGTTTCTTGAATCGGCACGATTTCGCGGACGTCGATCTTGCCGTTCTTTAACTGATCCCGCAGCGAGAGGATGAATTCGATCGTCATCGGCATCCCGTAGATGACGAACGCAATGTCGCGCTTGCCTTCCTCAATGCGCTTAGCGATCTCAATCTCACCTTCGCGGCTCAGCAAGGCGACGCTGCCCATCTCCTTCAGGTAGAGCCTCACCGGATCATCGGTGCGGCTCAAGGCCCCGGGAGTGAGATCGATCTCCTTTTCACTGTCGTCACCGGCATCGGCCTCTTCTGTTTCCTCCCCGCCGTCGTCTTGTTCGGCGCTGCTCCGAGGTTTCTGCTGACGTTCGCCTTCAGGCGCATCGACGATTTCAATGTCCATTTCACCGAACATCGTCATGATGCTGCCAAACTGTTCGGACGACACGACTTCCGCCGGCAGAGTGCTATTCAACTCGTCGTAGGTGAGAAACCCCTTTTCCTTGCCGATCGAGATAAGTTTCTTCACTTCCACGAGCAATTCTTGTTTCGCCATACCTACTCCTTCACCAAAGAAAGCGTTCCTGCCGGCCGTCCGGCCTTCTGCAGCCGCAATTCGTTCACGCGTGCATTCAACGCCTGCGCGTCCTCGACACGCCCTTCGCGCTCCGCGGCTTTGAGCTGCGCGATCAGATCACGCAAGACCGCCTCCGAGCGTTTGCGGTCGATCGTATTCAGACACCCCTGGATATGCTCGCGCGGATCGTCAAAATGCTCCTCCCGCATGGACAACTCCGTTGCCAGCGGGCCGCATTCCGGATCGTCAACGACGCTGTCGAGGACACTGCGAAGTCCCACGCGACCATCCTGCTCAAGATGCGCCAGGGCCTGCTCAATGATTTTCCGGCAGGCGGAAACCGAAAACGCTTCCGGACGAAGCTTCCGGACATCGGCCGGCAATAACTGTCCATGCAGCAGGAAATAGACAAGATCCCGCTCCTCCGGAGCGCCTTTAGTGGGAGAGGCCGGGCTCGGGACCGGCTTGAGCGCCGCGGCAGGC
Organism: Nitrospira sp.; assembly: GCA_035277085.1. GTDB lineage: Bacteria > Nitrospirota > Nitrospiria > Nitrospirales > Nitrospiraceae > Nitrospira_C. The sequence goes on from DATELB010000098.1 coordinate 33,699, forward strand.
TTGGGTTTCTCGCGCAATGCGGGATAGCGGTCGATGAGACGTTGCTGATTGATGCCGAACCGCTCGGCAACGAGACGGATCCGTTCCTCACGCTCGATGGGATGCTCGCTTTTCTGTAAGATGCGCAAGATTTCGTCGACGCTGCGGATTCGGCCTTCGATCGTGCTGCTCTCGGCAGTTTTCACGCTATGCTCGAGGGCGAAGTCCAGCAAACTTGGCGCCTGTTGCTCGAGGCGGGCAAACGCGTCAGGACCTTCTTTGCGGACGTACGTGTCAGGATCGTCGCCCGCGGGCAGCGTCACAACCTTCACGCCCAGTCCGCTGTTGACGAACAGATCCAATCCACGCAATGCGGCCCGCACCCCCGCGGCATCCGGATCAAACAGCAGCACGACCTTTGACGCAAAGCGCCTCAAAACCTGTACGTGCTCGGCCGTGAGCGCCGTACCGAGCGTGGCGACGGTCTGTGTCAGCCCTGCTTGATGCAACGCAATGGCGTCGAAATAGCCCTCTACCACGATAACGGTCTTCGTGCGCGTAATCGCCTCGCGAGCCACATCGAGCGCGAACAAGGTTTGCCCTTTCCTGAACAAAGGCGTGTCCGGCGAGTTGAGGTATTTGGGCGTTCCGTCTGCCAGGACGCGGCCGCCGAATCCGACCACGCGTTTCCGCAGATCCGTGATGGTCAGCATGACCCTGCCACGGAACCGGTCGTAATATCCGGTTCCCGTTTCTCTCGCGATGGCCAGGCCAGCCGAGGCCACGTCTTGCGCCGTGAAGCCTTGCTTCGACATGGTTTTCAGGAGGCCGTCCCATTCATCTGGCGCCACGCCGATGCCAAACCGGTCGATCGTCGACTCCTCGATCCCCCGCCCCTCCAAGTACGCCCGCGCCTCGGCGCCAAGCCGCTCCTCGCGGAGATTGTCATGGAACCACCGTGACGCCGCCTGGTTCACCTGCTCTGCACGGTGCGTATGCGAGGCTTGAGATACGGAATCAGGCGTTGGTTCCTGGACCTCGACACCAACCCTTCGTCCGAGATCACGGACGGTTTCTGGGAAGCTTGCGCCGGTCATGCGGGTCAAAAACGTGAACACGTTGCCTCCGGCGCCGCACCCGAAACAGTGGAAGATCTGTCGGCTGGGACTCACCGTAAACGAGGGGCTCTTTTCCTGGTGGAAGGGGCAAAGACCTTTCAGGTTCTGCCCTGCCCGACTCAAACTGACGTGTTGCCCAACGATGTCTACGATGTCGATCCGGTCTCTGATCTGGTTGATCACGTCCTCAGAAATCAGGCCTCGGCCCATGGGAGACGCAGCTCCTCACCCCACCGACAACCGGTGGATGGTACGCGTAAGTAATCGAAAAAATTGAAGGGTCAGGGTAACAGACGCAGTGGAAATCTGTCAATGTAACGTAGGGGCCAATGCCGCCCGTCATCCAGGCGGCCAACTGAGGTGCCGGCCTCCTAGGACATGAAAATGGAGATGGAAGACGGTCTGGCCAGCGTCTCGTCCGGTATTGGTCACGATACGGTAACCCGATTCGCTTAAACCCTTTTGTTTCGCGACCTTCGTGCAGATGACCAGCAGATGAGCCAGCAGGTCGGACGCCTGATCACGGCAGTCTTGCACAGTGGACACGTGCTGCTTGGGGATGATCAACGAGTGGACAGGAGCCTGAGGGTTGATATCGTCGAAGGCCAAGGAACGCTCGTCTTCGTGCACGATTTTCGCCGGAATCGTTTTCTGGACGATCTTGCAAAACAGACAATCACTCATGACATGGCCTCAAGATGGTTGTCGCAGGCCGGATGTTCCATATCGCCTCCCTAATTCCTCATAGACGTCGCGGAGAGCAACGTCGTGATAGCCCAGAACCATCAGGGTGTGGAACAGGAGGTCTGCGACCTCATGGACGATTTCCTGCTTCTTTCCTCCTTTTGCGGCGATCAGGACCTCCCCCGCTTCCTCGGCGACCTTCTTCAAAATCTTGTCATGACCGCCTTCGAAGAGCTTGGTCGTATACGAGCCGACCTGCGGGGCAGCCTTGCGCGACGCAATGATGCGCAGCACGCCATCAAGGATGCCGCCGTGCGCTTCCGAAGATTTCTCGGGGCTTTGGCCGTTCTCGGTGAACGTGGAAAAGAAGCACGCTCGCTCGCCTGTATGGCACGTCGGCCCGCTAGGCATGGCCTTCACGAGGATCGTGTCCCGGTCGCAGTCGATGAAGAGATCTTTGACCAACAGTTTGTGTCCGGAGGTTTCTCCCTTTTCCCAGAGTTTCTGTCTCGATCGGCTCCAAAAATGGACGGACTTGGTCGCCAACGTCCGGCTCAAAGCATCTTGGTTCATGTAACCGAGCATGAGAACCGTCCCATCCAGCCAGTCCTGGACCACGGCCGGCAGCAATCCCTGCTCGTCGAACTTCAGATCAGTCATATTGGCACCTGACCAGGCGGTCCCTGGCGTACGGGCACGCCGCGGCCCTCCAGATATGCCTTGGCTTGCGGGATCGTAAAGGTTCGGAAATGAAAAATCGAGGCGGCGAGGACGGCGTCCGCTTTCCCCTTCACCAGGCCGTCGTACAAATGCTCAAGCGTTCCCACGCCTCCCGAGGCAATCACCGGAATGGACACGCATTCTGAGACGGCAGCCGTCAAGCCGAGGTCATACCCGCGCTGTTGACCATCCTCGTCCATGCTGGTCAACAAAATTTCTCCCGCACCATAGCCTTCCATTTGCTGCGCCCAGGCCACAGCATCAAGACCGGTCGGCTTTCTGCCCCCGTGCGTGAAGACCTCCCACTTCTGAGATTGCATAGTCCGCTTGGCGTCGATCGCCACGACGATGCACTGTGTGCCGAACCGTTCCGCGGCTTCCTTCACGAACGCCGGGCGCTCGACCGCAGCGGTATTGATGCTGACCTTGTCGGCGCCGGCATTCAGTAAATTGCGGATATCCTCGAGCGTCCGGACGCCTCCTCCGACCGTGACTGGCATGAAGACGCTTGCCGCGGTGCGTTCGACGACGTCGATGATCGTGTTCCGATTTTCGTGAGACGCAGTAATGTCGAGAAAACACAGCTCATCCGCGCCTTCTCGATCGTAGGCCATCGCTGCCCCGACGGGGTCGCCCGCGTCCCGAAGGTTGACGAAGCTGACGCCTTTGACCACGCGGCCGTCCTTGACGTCCAGACAGGGGATGATGCGCTTGGTTAACATAGGTCCAAGTTCCGGCGATCGCCCGCGCTGCCTAAGGCTGTGCCAGCTCGGCGACGGCAGCACCATAATCAAGTTTTCCGTCGTACAGCGCCTTGCCGACGATGGCTCCGACGACCTGCGGTCCCAGCGATCGCACCGCCTTCAGATCTTCTATCCGGGAGATTCCTCCGGACGCGATGACGGGAAACGCCGAGTAAGCGGCGATCTCCGCAAGCGCAGAGAGATTAGGGCCGTCCAGCATTCCATCCCGTGCGATATCGGTGTAAATGACGGCGCCGAGCGGATACCCTGACAGCTCCTTGAGCAGATCGAGTGCCGTCGTCTCAGACGTCGATGTCCACCCCTTCACGGCCACTTTGCCGCCCCGAGCATCCAATCCAAGAAGGATCCGCCGAGGAAATTCACGACAGGCTTCATCCAGAAAGGCGCGCGCCGTCAGCGCCGAGGTGCCGAGCACGATGCGGGAGACGCCCGCCTGGAGGTAACGCCGGACCGTAGCAAGATTTCGGATCCCGCCGCCAACCTGAATCTCGATGCCCACCGCCTGCCTGACGGCTTCGATCTGAGGGAAATTTTTGGGCTCGCCTTCGACGGCCCCGTTGAGATCGACGAGATGAATGATGCGTGCCCCCGCTTTTTCCCACCGTCGTGCCATCGAGGGAACGTCGTCAGAATAGACGGTCTCCGCAGCCATGTCGCCCTGGCGCAAACGGACACAGCGTCCGTCTTTGACATCAATGGCGGGGATGACCACCATCACTCGTCTCCTTCGTTGCCGAACGGAAATGTCTTGAGAACTTTCTCGACGCCGTATTGCGCCAGTTCCTCCGCCGTCACAAACACTCCGCCGTGCTGAATGTAGCCGACGAGGTCCTGCGTCATCGGTTGCTGCCGTTCATAATAGTTGCCGACCCACAGCACCTGGCCGTCGGGAGCCACCGCCTTCACCTCGAATCCGACGCTTGCAGGGGGATTCGCGCCCAGTCGGCTGCCCGACCGCTCCTGATAGACGAGAACCTGTCCCATTAACGCGGCATCCGCTTTCAGCGCGGCGGCGACGGCGGCCGCCTGACGTTCGGGCGTGGCGTTGTCCGTGTCTTCCGGCGTACGAACGGCGGCTTTCGCGGATTCGGAGGGCGCAAGGACTGTCAGTCCTTGCCGCTTCTTCAATCTCGTCCAGAAGAATTGCGTCACCTTCTCGGCCGCATAGGGAGGTACTGTTGCCGTCTGCTTCAACGGCGGCTCCACGTTCGGAGGCACGCCTAATGAGATATCCGAGCGCCTCACGCTTTGAGGCGTGGAGAGATACATATCGGCGGCATCCTTGACTTGGGGAGTGGCCAAAGTCGTAAATGGCATCAAGGCGATGGTGCGGATTTGATAACGCGCCAGTTCGGCGGACGTTTGCGTCGTCACCTTGGAGCCGCTGCACGCCACTCCGGCGGTCATGCATGCCACAACAACGAATACGGACCACCGCGATTCAAAGGATGGAAATTTAGGCACGCCAATCTCCAAAATTTTTCAGCAACCGCAAACCGACCGACTGGCTCTTTTCCGGATGAAACTGGCAGGCCACGATATTGTCCTTCCAAATCGTCGATGCGAATGAATTGCCGTAGTTCGTCGTGCTGGCCGTCACCATCGGGTCGGACGGATCGACGAAATACGAATGGACAAAGTAGCACTCTGAGCCGTTCGAGATGGCGTTGAACAGGGGACAGTTTCGTTGGATGTGAACCTGATTCCATCCCATGTGGGGAACTTTCAATGCCGGGCCTGCGGTGAACTTTCGAACTCTTCCCGGGATGATAGCCAGCCCCTTGTGAACGCCGAACTCCTCGCTTTCGGTGAACAACAACTGCAAGCCCAGACAAATGCCCAGGAAGGGCTTTCCGGATTGAATCGTGGAACGAATCGGCTCGATCAGGTCAAATCGTGCCAGGTTCGCCATGCAATCGCCGAACGCGCCGACCCCTGGCAGCACCACCCGAGCGGCGCTCTGAATGACCGCGGCATCCCGTGTCACGACTGCACGGTGACCTACCGACTCGAAGGCCTTCGAGACGCTCCTTAAGTTGCCCATTCCATAATCGACAATGGCGATCATGATGCCATTCTTCCGAAGCTTGTAACAATACCGTAACGTGCGTCGGGCCGCTACTCCCTATCGGACTCATCCCTCGAAAGCGTCCACGAAGGCCCAATCAAAAAAGGGCAGGCTTCTTTACAGAAACCTGCCCTCGAAAACCACTGCTGATGGGCGACAGGACCCGCGACGTCTACAACGTCCCCTTCGTCGACAACACTCTTCCCGCGAGTCGTTCCTCAGGCATCGTTGCCTGGTCCAGGGCCTTGGCCGTCGCTTTGAAAATGGCTTCCATGATGTGATGCGGGTTGCGGCCGTAGAGGAGATTCACATGCAGATTCAGGCCGCCATGAGTCACGAATGCCTGGAAAAAATCTTCGAAGAGACCGAGGTCAAACGACTTGATCTTTCGATCGGGCAGACTCACGTTGTAAACGAGGTAGGGCCTGCCGCTGAGGTCCACGGTCACTTGCGCCAGCGTTTCGTCCAGCGGAGCGGAACCGAATCCGAATCGCTTGATGCCTCCCTTCTCACCGAGGGCCGCGTGAAGCGCCTTGCCCATGACGATGCCGACGTCTTCCACCGTGTGGTGTTCGTCGATATCGAGATCGCCCTTGGCCTGCACCGTCAAATCGAAGAAGCCATGTTTGGCCAGCAACTCGAGCATGTGATCGAGGAACCGGATTCCTGTGTCGATCTTCCCTTGACCGCCGCCGTCGAGCGTCCATTCGACGCGGATGTCGGTCTCCTTTGTTGCGCGATGCAGTGAGGCCTGTCTGGGCGCGGATCCGTTTTTCTTCATGAGAACCTGCTTTGGGCCGATTTGGCATGCGCATCGAATCCTTCGATCTGCGCCAGCCGGACGAGGTGATCTTTCACTTTGCTCAGCTCTTCTTTTGTGTAGTGCACGAGGTTGCTGATTTTCGTATAGTCATGGATCGACAGCGCCGAGAAAAATCGCGCCGTCGCGCCCGTCGGAAGCACGTGATTGGGGCCCGCGATATAATCCGCGACGGACGGCGGCGTATACCGCCCGAGAAACAACGCTCCGGCGTGCCGGATTCGTTCGAGATAATCAAACGGCTCGTCGACGGAGAGCGTCAGATGCTCGGCTGCGATCTCATTCGCCACGTCGATCGCTTCGTCCATCGTCGTGACGACGAACGCGACTGAATATTTGCCGACCGATTTAGCGGCGATCTTTTCACGCTGCAGCCCTTTGAGTTGGCGTTTGACCAGATCGACGGCCTCCTTCGCGAGCGACGCTGAAGTCGTCACCAGCCAGACCTGCGCCTCTTCGTCATGTTCCGCTTCGCACAGCAGATCGGCGGCCACATGGGCAGCCTTTGCACCGTCATCGGCGACCACCAGCAATTCACTGGGTCCTGCGACCATGTCAATGCCAACGGTCCCATAGAGCATTCGTTTCGCGGTCGCCACATAGAGATTGCCCGGTCCCACGATTTTATCGACCTTGGCGATGGTCGGCGTCCCGAAAGCCAGCGCGGCTATGGCCTGAACGCCCCCCACGCGATAGATTTCGTCGACTCCGGCAATGTCCGCGGCGACAAGCAAATAGGGATTGATCCGGTCTTTTTGAGGCGGCGTGCACATGACGATCCGTCGCACGCCCGCGACTTTGGCCGGAATGGCGCTCATCAGCACCGTGGACGGATACACGGCCTTGCCACCGGGCACGTAGACGCCCACGGCATCAATCGGCGTCACGATCTGGCCCAGCGTCGCTGACCCGTCCTGATACATCCAGGTCTTGGTCCGTTGCCGTTCATGGAACGCTTGGATGCGCTGAGCTGCGAAGCGCAGAGCATCGCCTTCCTCTTTGCGAATATGGTGATAGGCCTCCTTGATTTCTTCGGGCGCAACTCTGAGTTGGCCGGCATTGAGAGTCACTTTGTCGAATTGCTTGGTGAAGCGAAGCACCGCCTTGTCGCCGCCGCGTTCGACGGCCTGGAGTATGGCCTTCACCGGCTTCTCAACCGCATTGACTTGGGTCCGTGCGCGGGCCGCCACTTTCTTGAGAGTGGAAGGGAAGGCACGATCGGTGGAGGCGACTATTTTCATGGCCGCGCGCGCTTCTCTTTCCGTCCGGCCGTCCGCACCTGCTTGGCCGGCGCAGCCCGCAGTGATCGTCCGGAGGACACACAGGCGGATCGGAGATTCTTCAGCAGCTCCGCGATCGCCTGATGTTTCAACTTGAGGCTAGCTCTGTTGACGATCAGACGCGCCGTGGATCGGGCGATGCACTCGATTTCCACCAGACCGTGCGCCTTGAGCGTGTTCCCGGTTTCGACGAGATCAACAATGCGGTCCGCGAGGCCGACGATGGGGGCCAGTTCAATCGAGCCGTACAGCTTGATGATTTCGACCGGTACTCCGCGCTGATTGAAATAGCGCTCTGTGATCTTCGGGTATTTGGTCGCGACGCGGATCTTTGATGAGAGCCGGTCACGCGCTGTTTGCCCTCGAAAGGCGGCGACCGCAATTCTACACGCTCCGAAGCCCAAATCCAATGGCTCGTAGACATCGCTGTCTTGCTCGAGCAAGACGTCTTTGCCGACGATGCCGATGTCTGCCGCTCCATGCTCCACGTAAGTCGGGACGTCCGTGGGCCTCACGATAAGAAACGTCATCCCGATCTCGGGACAAGGAATCAGCAACCGGCGGCTGTCGGCCGCCGGCCGCGCCGCGCCGTATCCGGCCTTTGCAAACAGCTCAAGAGTCGGCTCGATGAGCTTGCCTTTGCAGAGCGCCACGGTCAGCATCATTCACCCTTTTTGCCTCTCCACCACGGCGCCGAGTCCTCGAAGCTTCTCTTCAAGGCGTTCATACCCGCGATCGAGATGATAGACTCGCAGCACTTCCGTCGTGCCCTCCGCCGCAAGGCCCGCCAGGATCAATCCTGCGCTGGCCCGGAGATCGGAGGCCATTACGGGAGCGCCCGCCAGTCGATCGCGCCCTGTCACCACCACCCTGTTTCCCTCAACGCGAATGTCCGCGCCCATTCGGCGCAATTCTTCCACGTGCATAAACCGGCTTTCAAACACTGTCTCGGTGATAATGCTCGTGCCTTCGGCGACCGACATCAAGGCCACCATCTGCGCCTGCATGTCGGTCGGAAAGCCGGGAAACGGAAGCGTGCGAACATCAACGCCCTTCAACCGGCCGCGCTTTGACGCATCGATGAGGATTCGCTCTTTCTCGACGGTGATCGTCGCGCCGGCTTCTCGAAGCTTGTTTACCAGCGGTTCGAGATGGTCGGGACGGCATCGAGTCACGGATACCGCTCCCTTCGTGATGGCAGCCGCCACGACATAGGTGCCCGCTTCAATACGGTCGGGAATTACTTCGTGATCCCCTCCCCGTAATTCGCGGACGCCCTCAATCGTGATGACGTCCGTTCCGGCGCCGGCGATGCGGGCGCCGCGCTTGTTCAAGAAGTCCGCCAAGTCGGAAATTTCGGGTTCTTTTGCGGCGTTCTCGATCACCGTCGTGCCCTGAGCCAGTGAGGCGGCCATCATCAAATTTTCCGTTCCTGTCACCGTGGGAACATCGCAATAGATCGGCGCCCCTTTCAACCGTTTGGCTTTGGCTCGGATGTAACCGTGCTCGATGGACACCTCGGCGCCCAGCTTGGCCAGGCCCGCTAAATGCAGATTCACCGGTCGAGACCCGATCGCGCATCCGCCGGGCAATGACACCACTGCTTCCCCCCAGCGCGCGACCAGCGGCCCTAACGCGAGGACCGAGGCCCGCATCGTTTTCACCAGTTCATATGGAGCCTGCGTCGACCGGATGACGTCTGCATTGATGACCGCGCGATTGCCTTCGTGATGGACATCGGCGCCGAGAATCCCGAGCAGCTTGCCCATCGTCACGACGTCAACGACGCGCGGCACGTTTCTAATGACGCATTGGCCGCCGCCGAGGATCGTCGAGGCCAGAATGGGCAACGCGGAATTTTTTGCTCCGCTTACCTCCACTTCCCCGTGAAGCGGATTACCGCCTGAGATGACGATCTTATCCATGCGCGCGCCTCATGGATCCGGCCCGCTGCACGATCACGATGCGATCGATGCCCGCCTCATCGCGCACAACTTCGGCCGACTCGTAGGCCGGCATGCGCTGAATCCGTTCGGTAATTGCACCGCTCTGGCCTAATCCCATCTCCATGGCTAGAACTCCACCAGGAGCGAGATAGAGAACCGCCTGGTCGAGGAGCCGTTCGTGCACTTCGATGCCACTCGTCCCGGCAACCAGCGCGAGCCGCGGTTCGTAGCGGCCGACCTCCGGTTGCAGATCGTTCCACTCTGATTCCCGAATGTACGGGGGGTTGGCCACGATCGCCGTCACCGAGCCTTCGTACCCACCACCGGCAAGAGGCGCCAACAAATCCCCCTGCAGCCAGCGAACGGCTGTTCCGACGCCATGGCGGCGGGCGTTGCGTTTGGCGGTCTCCAAGGCCTCAACCGAAAGATCCGTCGCAATAATGCGTGCGTCCGGCAGCGCTCGAGCGAGAGTCACCGCCAGACAGCCGGAACCGGTCCCCACGTCCACGACGATCGGTTGAATACTGTGAGGCAGACGGCGAATCACCTCGTGCAGCAACAGCTCCGTTTCAGGACGCGGAATAAGGACGCTGGCGTTGACCTCGAATTCGAGGCCGCAAAATTCCTGACTTCCAAGAATATATTGGAGCGGCTCACGCGCCGCCCTCCGGCTCATACACGCATACACCTTCTCTATGCCGTCGCCATCCACACGCCGGGTGCGGTCGAGTAGCTCGCTCGACCCCGTCAGCCCCAGCGCATGTTTGATGAGCCATCGCGCTTCCCGGTCGGCCGCTTCAATACCGGCGGCAGCAAGCTCCCCTTGGACATGCAGGATCAGCGATCCGAGCGTGTCTTGACCGGCCAGGCTGTCGGAGGCGGTGCGCGGTGTCATGACTCCTCGGCAGCCGCTGCATGATCGCGCTGCGCGCGTAACGCAACGACAAACTCGTCCATACCGCCTTCAAGCACCTGATCCAGCTTATGCAGGGTCAATCCGACGCGATGGTCCGTCACGCGATTCTGTGGGAAGTTATAGGTGCGGATTTTTTCGCTGCGATCGCCGGTGCCAACCTGCGCCTTGCGGCTCTGTGCGATTTCCGCTTCCTGCTTCTCGCGTTCCGCCTCGACGATCCTGGCGCGAAGCGTCCGCATGGCCTTCGTGCGGTTTTTCAGCTGGGACCGCTCATCCTGACAGGAGACGACCACACCGGTCGGGAGGTGCGTGATGCGGACGGCTGAATACGTCGTATTTACGCTCTGACCGCCGGCGCCCGAAGAACAAAACGTATCGATTCGCAAATCCTTCGGATCGATCTGCACGTCGACCTCATCGACCTCGGGCATCACCGCGACGGTGACGGTGGAGGTATGAATCCGGCCCGACGCTTCCGTCACCGGAACCCGCTGAACGCGATGAACGCCACTCTCGTATTTGAACAACCCATAGCCGCCCTTGCCCTCGATAACGGCGATGACCGTCTTATAGCCCCCTTTGCCGGTTTCCGACGCTTCAACGACATCGACTTTCAGCTTGTGCCGCTCCGCAAACTTCGTATACATGCGAAAGAGGTCGCCGGCAAACAATGCCGCCTCATCGCCGCCGGTCCCGGCGCGGATCTCCAGAAACAGATTTTTCTCGTCCCGGGGATCTTTCGGAGTCAGATGCTCCAGCACGCGTCGCTCCAGGTCTTCTCGTTCAGCCTCCAGCTGCGCCGCCTCGTCGCTAGCCAGCGAGTGCAGCTCTGCTCCGGCTGAAGGATCCGACAGCAGATGCGCCGCCTCGTCCAACTGCTTGACGATTTCCTGGTACCGGTGAAACAGCTCCGAGATCGGTTCGAGTTCGGTCCGCTCCTTCGTCAGCTTCACGAGCAGCGGCGGCTGGCTGATGACGGACGAATCCATGAGTTGGCTGGTCAGCTCCTCGTAGCGACTGGCCGACGCTTCCCATTTTTTCATCAGCCCGACATCCATGAGCCCCTCGACGCGCTTCCCTTGTGGACACAAAAAAAGAGACCCTGCCTCTGCGAAGCAGGGTCTCTCTTATGGTCGCTCAGGCCGACTACTTGCCCTTCTTCGCGTATTTCTTCTTGAACCGTTCGACCCGTCCCTCGGTATCGACGATCTTCTGCGTGCCCGTAAAAAATGGATGACAGCTGGAGCAGATATCGACGTTGATGTCCCCGACGGTGGATCTGGTTTTGTAGCTGTTACCGCAGGCGCAATGCACCGTCGCCTCTCGATACAGCGGATGAATGCCCTTTTTCATGATTCGCACTCCCGCAACGCGTTCAGCCTTCGCCTATTCGAAGGCGGGTCACTTTACCCTGTCTCGAGCGCAAGTTACAAGTTAGCGATTCATCGATTGCAAAAACTCCTGATTGGTCTTCGTGCCGTGGACCTTGTCCATCAGGAATTCCATCGCTTCCATGGTGCCCAGAGGACTCAAGACCTTCCGCAAAATCCACATCTTGTTGAGACGGTCTTTGTCCACCAACAGCTCTTCCTTTCTCGTGCCCGATTGACTGATATCGATTGCGGGGAAGATCCGCTTGTCGGCCAACCGGCGGTCAAGATGGACTTCCATATTACCCGTGCCTTTGAATTCTTCGAAGATCACATCGTCCATTCGGCTGCCGGTATCCACCAACGCCGTGGCCATGATGGTGAGGCTGCCGCCGTTTTCGATATTTCGCGCCGCCCCGAAAAACCGCTTTGGCCGTTGGAGAGCATTGGAGTCGAGCCCCCCCGACAAAACTTTGCCGCTTGGCGGGGCGATGGTGTTGTAGGCGCGTGCCAGTCGCGTAATGCTGTCAAGAAGAATGACGACATCCTTTTTGTGCTCAACCAAGCGCTTCGCCTTCTCAAGCACCATTTCGGCGACTTGCGCGTGTCGCTGCGCCGGTTCGTCAAACGTCGAGCTGATGACTTCTGCCTTGACCTGCCGTTGCCAGTCGGTGACTTCCTCCGGCCGCTCGTCTATCAGCAGCACAATGAGCGTGACTTCCTTGTGATTTTTGAGAATGGCCCGGGCGATGGCTTGCAACAACATCGTCTTGCCCGTTCGCGGCGCCGCCACGATCAATCCGCGCTGGCCTTTGCCGATCGGTGTCGTCAGGTCCATGACCCGCGTGCAATATTCCTCCCGGTCGAACTCCAATTGAATCCGCTCTTCCGGATACAGAGGCGTGAGGTTGTCAAAGAGAATCTTGTCGCGGGCGACCTCGGGGTCTTCGAAATTGACTTTTTCAACCTTCAAAAGCGCAAAGTAGCGTTCACTTTCCTTGGGCGGCCGGATCTGGCCGGAGACGATGTCCCCCGTGCGGAGATTGAAGCGGCGAATCTGGGACGGTGAAATATAGATGTCATCGGGACCAGGCAGATAGTTGGAGTCGGGAGCCCGCAGAAAGCCGAACCCGTCAGGCAGGGTTTCCAAGACGCCCTCGCCGAAAACAACGCCATTTTTCTCCGTCTGCGCTTGTAAAATGGCGAAGATCAGTTCCTGCTTGCGGAGATTCGCCGCTCCTTCGATCTTGAGATCACGCGCGACGTCATTCAAGTCGGCGATGGTTTTTTGCTTCAATTCAGCCAGATGCATAACCTCTCCCTTAATTTGTGCCATACGTATCCTCTAGCTCAGAGCTGATGGTCAAAGACGAGTTTCGACGCGGAAGATGATCAACCATTGAAACGATGCGTAACAACCGTTCGGTAGATGTTGAGCTATTGTGTGTTTGGTAGAGGGGATGTGCTTTGAAGGACGTGTCCGTTCTTCATTTCGTGGATGCGCCTGTCAACTGCAAGCAAACCCGAACTCATCCCTGTCTGCTGTCATGTGGTTCGAAGCTGCCTCGGAAGTCTTTGTGTGGAGAGAACGCAGACTCGACTCGATCTGGAACGCTACGTATGGAGCATACCCCGCAAGTTGATCGTTGTCAACACCGTTTTGGATTTCGCCGATTCTCTCATCGCCGGCTCTAAACGCATCGTCAGCCGTGCGCCCGCGGTTGCAGCCGCTCGAAAAGGTGTGTTACACCCCAGGCGGGAGGAGATCGACGATGGGCCGTGATGAAGATCATGAACACGAACGGCTATTTTCTTTATCCGAGGCCAACCACCTCATCCCACAGTTGAATACGCGCATGGCATCGGTGCGCCAAGCCAAAGCGGTCTTGGCTCGCACAAAGGACGATATTCGGCGGGCAAGCGCGCGGGCCGAATATGGAGGCGGCAGTTCGGCCGGTCCTCTGTACATCAGCAGCCTGCAGCAAATCAGCTCAAACCTCCAAGCGATCCAGGAAATGGGCATTCTTGTGAAGGATGTGGATCTCGGCCTTTGCGACTTCCCCCATCTTCGCGATGGCCGGGTCGTCTTTCTGTGTTGGAAATACGGCGAACCGGAAATCAAATGGTGGCACGAAACCACGACCGGCTACAAAGACCGTTGCCCGCTCGAAGGCTCCGTCTAGCTTGTCCATGAAATTCGTCATCATTGGATTCGATGGGGCCGACGGCGAAGCCAAACGGAAAATCCACAGGCCCGCGCACTTGGCCAACATGGAACCACTCGATCGAGCCGGTCGGGTCGTACTGGCGGGACCGCTCACCGACAAAACCGGCAGTCTCATTGTGATTGAAGCGGACTCGCTCGAAGAAGCCGAAAAGTTCGCCAGGGAAGACCCTTATACGGTTCACGGCGTCTTCGAACGGGTTGAAGTTCATCCCTTCACCCAAGTCTTCCCCAAGCAGGGCGAGCAGTAAAATCAAACGTTTATAGTCCAAATCACTCTCTCGGCACCCGCCTCTCGCTCCCTCTTCCGGTGCGTTGCCGCTCCCTTAAACCGGCGGTATAGTTGTACACATGCACGTGTGGCACCGACTGGGCTTCGTGATGGCGGCCCTCATTGCCTTCGGACCTGCCGCGTTTGCCGCGACGACTAAAACTGTGATCGCGGAAGCCCAGTATGTCATGGCTGACGGAGATACTCTCGCCAGCGCTGAAGAAAAAGTACTGCAGCGAGCGCAGCGCCGGGCAGTGGAGGAAGCGGGCGTCTACCTCGAGTCCACGTTTTACGACGTGGAAAGGGAGTGGCAAGGGCGGACGGTCCGTAACACATCTTGGGAGATCCGGACCATCGCAGCCGCGGTCACCGAAACCGAAATCCTCGATTCCCGTCGATCGTTCGAGAACGACCGGCCGGTGTTCTTCATGCGCATCCGCGCGAATGTCGATCTTCAAAACCTTGCGGATGCAGTGCGTCGTCTTCAGTCTGAGGCCCAGATGGCCAGACATTTTCGCGAACTCCAACAGGAGAACCAGCACCTTCGCGCTCAGCTTCGAGAAATTCAACAGGAGCCCACGGGCGTCAAGATGCTCGCGATCGAACCCAATGGAAGATCCGAGCCGGTAGTGCGCGCGAAACAACAGCTTGAAACTGCATTTCAAACTCCCGACCTCTGGAAGAAGATTCAGCTCGCGTCAGATGCCGCCCAATTGGATCCGCAATCCGCCGAACCATTGATCGTCAGAGGCCAAGCGTATCTGCGCTTGGTGTCCATTGCCTATTCCAAGCACAGTGCGGCGAGCAGTTATTCTGATCACATCGAAAAAGCCCGGTCGGATTTTGAACAAGCGGCGCAACTGGACGGCAAGAATCCATGGGCCTGGATAGGCAAAGGCGACGTCCAGACCTGGCTCAAGCGAACGGACGATGCAGCGCTCTGCTACGAACGAGCGCTTGGGCTTGATCCTTTTTTTGATATTGCACGCCAGCGGCTGATCGGCCTCTATACCACCCAGGCGCGACACCAGGCCAAAGCGAAGCAGTGGCACCAGTCACTGGAGACTTTGACAAAATTGCTGGATGGCAAGACGGCGGAAAGCTGGTTACCCGAGCAGAAAGAAGCCTACCTGCTGCGGAGCGACCTCCTGCTCAAACTCAACCGTTCCGAGCAGGCGCTCCAAGATCTGTCGACGGTGATCAAGTTCGATCCGACGAATGTGGAAGCCCTGGTCACGCGCGCCAATCTGTATAGAAGCCGTCTACAAGGGCGCTTGGCTAAAGACGATTTCGAGCAGGCCTGCGTGCTCGGGTCCATCGAGGCCTGCGAACAACTCCCGTAATGCGAGCGCCGGACTAAGCTCCTGTTAATTCAAGTAATTCTTCCCGTAGGGTTTTGCGTATTGCTCGCAGTCCCCTACGGAAGTTTGTTTGACTTCGAACAACACGCGCTCCTATAATGAGAAAAATC
>DATELB010000099.1:0-3642 GCA_035277085.1 Nitrospira sp.
GCGCGAAATCGCCCAGGCCGAGCAAACCGACGTCAAGACGACCTTGCTGGATGGAAAAGCGTTCGAGAAGATCATTCAATACGTCCGCAAAGACGTACCGGCGCTGCTGATCGTCGGCCGGATCGGGGTCCACAGCGACGAAGACATGGATATCGGCAGCAACACCGAAAATCTGCTCCGAAGCGCGCCCTGCAACGTGCTCGTGTCGAACCGAAAGTATGTGCCGCCGATTGATACCCAAGCGGAGTACACGATCGCCTGGACCGAAGAGGCGCTGCGGCGGATGGAGAAGATCCCCGTGTTCGCCAGGGGTGTCGCCAAGACGGCGATTCACCGTTATGCCATTGAAAAAGGCCATACGATCATCAGCAATACGGTCGTCGACGCTGCCGTCGGACACATTCTGCCGAAAGGCGCGATGGACGCCATGCGGGCCTTGGGCGGAAGCCTCGACGCGGCGGGCATCGATCGCGACAAAATGCAGGCGGACGACTCGGTGGCGAAAGACCTGATGGGTTCCACGCTGAGCGGGATGATGACGCAGGTGGTCGAAGAAAAGCCGAAGAACTCCGAAGCGACGCAGGCGTATCTCGACCGCATGAGTCAGAACTATTACGTGTGCGACGGCTGCGGTTACATCGGCAAGGGCGATACCCCGGTGAAGTGCCCCGTCTGTGGGGCGGAGGGAAGCCGGTTCAAGGCCGTCGACAAGAGCATTTTCGAAGCCGCCGCTAAAGCCGAGGGCGAGGTCGAAACCGATCTGGCCTACGACGATGTGCCCATGCAGTGGACCAAGGACGCGAAGGAAGCGATTCGTGCCGTCCCCGCCGGATTCCAACGGCGCCGCGCGAAGGCGAAGATCGAAAAGAGCGCGCGCAAACTCGGCATGACGACGATCACACTGGAATACGCCGCCCCGATGATCAAGGAAGCGGCCTCGGAGGACTATCAACCGATTTTCGCCAACAAGGGCGCCGGCACGTCGGTTGACGCGCAAGCCATGCTGGCCGAGACTCAGGGAAACACCACGCAAGAGAACGGCAGCAACGGCCGTGCGGAAGCGGCCCCCTACAGCTGGACGGCCGATGCGCAGGCGCGGCTGGAGCGCGCGCCTGAAGGCTTTATGCGAGATTGCACGAAAGCTCTGATCATTAAGCATGCCGACAAACTGGGCACGACCCATATCACGCTGGAAGTTGCCAACGAGGGCATCGAGCAGGCCAAAGGCTACATGGAAGAAGCGATGAAGACCGGCAATCTCAAGGACATGATCGCCAGCCTCACCGGCAAGGCTGCTAAATAAGGTGAAACCGCTTCCGATCTTCAATCCTTCGCTCTCAGGAGCGTTGGGGTCGCTTCCGCAGCAGTTGACGCAGTTTTTCACGCCCCGTCCGCAGGCAGAGGGCCCGTACGACGGCCGGACCGTCGACGACTTCAAGCCCTATCTCGTTGCGCTCAACCTGACGAAACGCTGCAATCTCAAATGCGACCACTGCTATCTGGACGCCACGACCAAGGCTGCGGGCGGAGACGACGAACTCACGACCGAAGAATGCTTCCGTCTGATCGACCAGATCGCCGAGGTGAACAAGGGCTGTCTGCTGGTCATTACCGGCGGCGAACCGCTCGTGCGTCCCGACATTCTCGACATCGCCCGTCATGCCGTGAAGCTCGGCTTCATGGTCGTTTTCGGCACAAATGGAATGCTCATCAATGACCAGATGGCCCAAACGCTTGTGGAGATCGGCGTCATGGGCGTCGGCATCAGCATCGATTCGCTCGATCCTCAGAAGCACAACGCCTTCCGCGGTGTTCCCGGAGCCTGGGAAGCGGCGGTGGCCGGAATCGAAGCGAGCAAACGCAACGGGCTGCAGTTCCAGGTGCATTTCAGCGCCCAGCCGATGAATTATCAGGAGTTGCCCGCCGTCATAGAGTGGTCCCACAGCCTTGGCGCCCGCGTGCTGAACGTGTTCTTCATGGTGTGCACCGGCCGCGGCGAGGAACTCACCGATATTACTCCGGCGCAGTACGAGGAAGTCCTCGGCTATCTGGTCAAATGCCAGGACGACTATCAGGGCATGCTGATCCGCGCCCGATGCGCACCTCACTTCAAACGGCTGGCCTACGAGAAGGATCCCAACTCACCGATCACCAAAGCGACCGGCTATATGGGCGGCGGCTGCCTGGCCGGGACGAACTACGCCAGAGTGACGCCGAACGGCGAATTGACGCCCTGCCCCTACATGCCGCTGTCTGCCGGCAACGTGCGGGAAAATAGTTTCGTCGATCTCTGGGAAAAATCTGACATCTTCAACTCGTTTCGTTACCCGCAGCTCAAAGGCAAATGCGGTGACTGCGAGTATTCGGATATCTGCGGCGGCTGTCGGGCCAGGCCCTACGTGGATCATGGGGACTGGCTGGATGAAGACCAGTGGTGCCTCTACACCCCGAAAGGCGGGGAAAAGATCAAGGTCGCCTTCAACGTCGAAGAAGCGTCCGAGGTGGACTGGGATGAGCCCGCGTCGCTGCGCTTGAGCCGCATCCCCTACTTCCTGCGTGCGATGGTCAAGAAAGGCGTGGAGAAACACGCGCGGGAGAACGGCATCAAGACCGTCACGGTCGAGTTGATGGAAGAACTGAGGAAGAAACGCTTCGGCAACGACGCTCCGGTCTTCAAGTTTTAACCGGACGCAAAGCAATCACCCGTCAGCGGCCGGCGTGCTGACGATCGTCTTACAGCTGACCGCCGAAAGCTGATCGCATGGACGCACTCCAAAGCATCGTCACCGACCTCAATACGCTCATTCCCATCATCAATCACTGGTTCCATCTCCTTTCCGCCGTCATTTGGATCGGGGGCCTGGCCTTTCTGGTCATGGCGGTCACGCCCGGGCTGCAGAAGGCGGTCGCCCGTGAGCAGATCAAGCCCATTACCGATGTCTTTTATCAGCATTACAAGAAAGTGGCGGGCATCTTATTGGTGATCCTGCTGTTTACCGGCGGGATCAACCTGCATTATGTCAACCAGGTCCTGACGTCACAAACCGGCTCGGGCGTGCAGCATCATGCAAAGTATCTTACGGTCTTTTTCATCAAGCTCTTCCTGGTCCTTTGCCTGTTGACGCTTTTCCTCTATACGGTGATTTTCAAAGCGGATGACGATGAAGAAGACGGAGAATCCTACGAAGTGATCCCGTTCCAGCGAGCCGCACTGTGGATGGGATTCTTCATTATTCTCTGCGCCGCCGCCATGAAACACCTACATCAGTAGCTCTCCATCGATTTCTGCACGTTTTCTTTCTGTCAATCTCCAGTATCCGAAGCGATACCGGCCGTATGATTTTCGATACGACCATCGCATTCGCGCTTGCCCGCCACCGTTTAGCCCGTGCTATCGCGATCACCTAAAGCCCATCACTTAGGATACTTACCAAAGACAGCACTCACACTGCGCATCTGGCATGCCAGTTGCTGAACCCAACCGCGCGGGAACGAGACCTGAGCGAGATGATAACCATCGACAAGAACTTGGCGAGATGCGGCGCAGCACAGGCACGCCTCCGGATCGTGCCCATCCGGCGGCCCTCCGGCGCTCCGCATCTTGGCCATCCAGGCGGCGCGCCGGCTTCCCGGCGCGCCGCC
>DATELB010000100.1:0-7014 GCA_035277085.1 Nitrospira sp.
CCTCGAAGCAGTACACTACGTCCCACGCGAACTGAGGCCGGTGCGGGAGGAACCGGTCCGTGAAGCACAAGCGCATCGTCGTCAGTCGCTACGGCGGCCCTCAGGAACTTCGGGTGATCGAAGAAGAGCGCCCGGAGCCAACGCATGGTGAAGTGCGGGTAAGAGTGTTGGCCGCGGGTGTTTCCTTGCCCGACATCATGATGCGCGAGGGCATCCATCCGGAAACGCCTCCTCTTTCCTTCACACCAGGCTGGGACCTGATTGGCATCGTAGACCGGCTTGGTGCCGGTGTCTCAGGAGCCGCACCCGGCCAGATTGTTGGAGCACTGCCGATACACGGGGCCTATGCGGAGTTTGTCTGCCTGCCTGAACGTGAACTGATTCCAGTTCCACCTGACTTGGACCCCGCAGAAGCCGTCAGCCTCATCCTGAACTACGTGACGGCATTCCAAATGCTTCACCGTTCAGTGAAGCTGAGGCAGGATCAGCACGTGTTGATTCATGGAGCAGCAGGTGGTGTGGGTTCGGCCCTCATGCAGCTTGGGCGCCTCAGGGGGCTGGAGACGTACGGTACCTGTTCATCCCGAAGCGCCGCGACGGTTGCCGGTCTGGGCGGTATCCCTATCGATTATCAGCATCAGGACTTCGTGAAGGAAATTCGCCGCCTCACGAGCGACGGTGTCGATGCCGTCTTTGACGGTATTGGCGGCAGGCATATTTGGCGCTCGAGAGAAGCTCTGCGCTCAGGGGGGACGGTCGTCGCCTATGGCCTCACGGGCTCGCTGCATGACGGGCGATTGGCTTCAGGCCGATCAGGTGGGCGTCACCGTTTCCGCGAGATCGGGATCTTCGGTGTGTACATTGCTGCCGCGTGGCTGCTGCCCGGCCGCAAACGAGTGGTCCCGTATAGCATCCAATGGCTGAAGAGGCTGAAACCGGCATGGTTTCGACAGGACTTGGTGGTTCTGTTCGATCTCCTCCGCCAGCACAAGATCAAGCCACTGGTCGCCCAGCGATTTCCTCTTCCCGAAGCCAGACAAGCGCACGAACTGTTGGGACAAGGAGGCGTCATAGGCAAGATCGTGCTCGTGACCGACCCATGACAAGAGGGACGAGTCAAAAACAAGGGAGAGCCGGCCGCTCTTCCAGGCTGTTCCCCCAAGGGTTCGATGCAGTAGGCCTCCTCTGTCAGCGGGCGATATTCTAGAGACACCAAGGAGGACCATATGGTGTCAGGCGGCGCCTTTACATCAGGTCGACACGACACTTTGTGGTTGCGCACGCAACAACAGCCCATCTTCGATCAGCTTTCGTTCAATACCACGGCAGATGTCTGTGTGATCGGAGGTGGTCTCGCAGGTTTGACGACCGCCTATCTTCTTGCCCGTGACGGCGCCTCAGTCATTGTGCTCGAAGACGGCTTCGTTGGCAGCGGGGAAACAGGGCGAACCACAGCCCATCTCTCCAACGTCATCGATGATCGGTACACCGAGATTGAACGGCTCCACGGGGAACGAGGGGCACGCCTTGCCGCGGAGAGTCATACTGCCGCAATCACACGAATCGAGAAGACGGTCTCGGAAGAACGCATTTCGTGCGACTTTCAGCGCCTCGACGGCCATCTCATCTTGTCGCCCCGGCATGAAGAACAGTTGTTGCTCGATGAACAAGCGGCAGCCCAACGTGCGGGGCTCACCAAGGTGGAGTTGCTAAAGCATCCTCCCTTGTCCCGCGTCGATCGTCCCTGCTTGCGCTTCGCACAGCAAGCGCAGTTTCATCCTCTGCGGTATCTTGCCGCGCTGACGAATTCGATCGTCAAGCATGGCGGCCAAATCTACACGCAGACGCATGCCACGGACATCGAAGACGGGCGCACTGCTCACGTGAAAACCGCTTTCGGATCGACGGTGCAGAGCAAAGCCGTCGTTGTCGCGACGAACACGCCTATTAACGACCGCGTTGCCATTCATACCAAGCAAGCGGCGTATCGGAGCTATGTCGTGGGCTTCGTGATCCCGAGAGGGTCGGTGCCGCTTGGTTTGTATTGGGACACCGAGGACCCCTATCACTATGTCCGCCTGCAGCCATACAACGACATCGAGGATGTCCTTATTGTGGGCGGCGAGGACCACAAAACCGGCCAAGCGGACGACACTGACCGGCATGCCCGGCTCGTCGAGTGGGCGCGCGGATGGTTTCCGATGGCAACAGCGGCGGCATTCCAGTGGTCCGGCCAAATCATGGAATCCATCGACGGTCTTGCCTTCATCGGCCGCAATCCGGGAGACGACAACGTGTACGTTGCCACAGGGGATTCGGGCATGGGCATGACGCATGGAACCATCGCCGGCATGCTCCTCACCGACCTCATTGCCGGACGCGCGAATCCATGGACAGCGCTTTACGACCCGGCTCGCGTTCGCGTCGGAGCCGCTTCCGAATTCGCACGCGAAAACGTCAATGTGGCCGGCCAATACATGAAGTGGGTGAAACCCGGGCAGGTGGAGTCCGTTGAAGAGATCGTCCCGGGACAAGGGGCCATTGTCAGTAAAGGAGCGACGAAGCTTGCCGTGTACCGGGATTCCGCCGGAAAGGCGCACATGCGATCAGCGGTGTGTCCTCACCTTCGTTGCATCGTCAGTTGGAACGGGAATGAACAAACTTGGGACTGTCCTTGTCATGGCTCGCGGTTTGATCGGTATGGGAAGGTCCTCAACGGTCCCGCGAATACGGATCTCGAACAAGCGGCCTGATCGTGCTGTCATGCCCTACTGATGCATTGACAGCGTCGGATAAAGCCAGTAGCCTTCCGTAGTCAAGAGTCCCAGGCTGCTTCACCGGCAGCACACCTCGTCAAAGGAGGCTTCGATGGCAACGTTCATGCGTCCGTATGCCGCTCAGACCTACGCGCTCATGCGAATTGTGACCGGCTTCCTTTTTCTCTGGCACGGCGCGCAAAAGCTGTTGAGCATTCCCACGCCTCCACCGCCTCAAGTTCCCTCGTTCGTGATCGCGATTGCAGGTCCGATCGAGCTCATCGGAGGCGCGCTGGTGATGATCGGATTCTTGACGGGATGGGCGGCGTTTCTGTGCAGCGGGCTTATGGCGTTCGCGTACTGGATGGGACATGGGACGAACGCCCTTCTCCCCATTCAGAACATGGGTGAACTCGCCGCCTTGTACTGCTTCGTCTTCTTGTATATTGCGAGTCAAGGCTCAGGGATCTGGAGTGTGGATGCTGCACGAAAGCAGAGCTGACCATCCGTCCAATTAATAGCTGGAATTATTTGCCATCGGGCCATTTGAAAGCGGCATTCGTTCTTCGCGAGCCAGCCGAACGGGCTCCGGTTCCCTCCCCTCATTCAGCGGTGTCATGTAACTCACCGGCGGACGATAATGCGTGCGCCGCCATGTTTGCGTTAGACTGACATGCCTACAGCCAGGCATGCCTGAAACCATTTAAACCGGAGATCGTCATTATGCCCGACAAACAAGCCAGTCATGCCGAAGGTCCGCCTCATGCGCAGCTCGTTCAAATGGCTACGGCGCATTGGATGTCCCACATTCTTTACGTCGCTGCCAAGCTCGGCGTCGCCGACCATCTGGCTAAAGAAGCGAAAGACGCCGACGACCTGGCAGCGGCCACGAAGACCCATGCGCCTTCTCTCAGACGCTTCATGCGAACACTCGCGCACCTCGGACTTGTCACCGAGGGTGAGACAGCCCGGTTCGCGTTGACGCCGCTCGGTGAGGCACTAAAAACCGGTGCCCAGGGCGGCGCCCGGTCCGCGGTTTTGACGTTGGCGAGTCCGTGGATCACCGGCGGGTGGGAACGCTTGCTTGAGTCGGTTCAGACCGGCAGACCAGGATTGGAACAAGCCCTGGGCATGCCGATCTTCGACTGGCTGGCCAGGCACCCCGAAGAGGCGTCATTGTTCAGCGAAACGATGGTCAGCTTTCACGGGGCCGAGCCCGCCGCGGTGGCTGCTGCATACGACTTCTCCGGAATGGCCACGATCGTGGACGTCGGAGGGGCGACAGGCAATCTTTTGGCGGCCATTTTGGCCAGGCATTCCGGATGCCGGGGCATCCTGTACGACCTTCCGCATGTCGTCCGGGACGCCCCAAAACTGATTCAGGCGCGCGGCTTGGCCGATCGTGTCACGATTGAGTCCGGCAGCTTTTTTGAACGAGTACCTCAAGGCGGAGATGCCTACCTGCTCTCGCACATCATTCACGATTGGACCGAGGAGCAATGCCTGACGATCCTGGGCCATTGCAGGCGCGCTATGAAGCCGACCAGCCGCGTCATGATCATCGAGATGGTGTTGCCGGCCGGCAACGTGCCGCACCCAGGCAAAATGCTCGACATGATGATGCTCGTCGGCCCCGGCGGGCAGGAGCGAACGGAGCCGGAGTATCGCGATCTCCTCACCAAAGCCGGCCTGCGTTTAACCAGGGTCATACCGACGGATTCGGCGGTGAGTGTCGTAGAGGCGGTGCTTGTCTGATCTGTTGGCCGTGAGGTCGCGAGGCGATGCCTTTCGCTGTGATGGACGGTCGAACACTCCTCCCCTCCTCGTGTCACCCGTCAGTCGCAATTCTCGAAAAATCTAGCAAGTGCTCAGCGTTTTGCTATCCTTTCTGAAGCATCACTTCAAGTGATTCGTACGGTACGGCTTCGGTAAAGGTGAAACCGATGACGAACGATCCGCGAGGGACAAGGCTCGCGTGGCTTAGTTTGGCCATCGCGGCAGCCCTCACGCTCACATGGGAAACCGTCAATGGCACCAAGACAACCGATCAAGTAGTGATGGCTGCCGCACAGGTTGAAAAGGTAGATGCCGTGTCACGGTGGTTAGCCGAAGGGGCACAACTGGAAACGACGGACCACCAGGGGAGGACCGCCTTGGACGCAGCAATCCAATCCGGCCACACAGACGTGGTGAAAATGTTGCTGCTGGCCGGGGCGAAGGTGAACGCACGGGCAGGGAATCGAACGTCAGCCCTGCACGTCGCCGTCGTCTCGGGCAAAACCGACATCGTGAATGCATTACTCGGCGCCGGGGCACGGGTCGACGTTGTCGACCAGGACGGCAATGCGCCGCTTCACCTCGCCGTGGCTAATCCAACGAACAAAGAAATCGTGAAAGCCCTGCTTGATGCCGGAGCAAGAGTTGATGCGGCAAATCACGACGGGATGCAGCCTCTTCACCTGGCGGCCCGTTCGGCAGGCGTCGGGACTGTCCAGACACTCCTCGCCTCCGGTGCGAAGGCGGACGCAGTCGATCTCCATGGTCTGCGGCCCCTGCATCTGGTTGCGCAAGGAGGCGCGCGAAGAATGAACGCGGTTCGCGCGTCCGCTGGCGTCGCGCACAATCTCAGGAAGCTGCTGTACGGATTGGAATATCTCACGGTGGTGAAGGTGCTGCTTTCAAACGGCGCCAGCTTCGACGCGGAAGACAAGACCGGGAAGCGCCCCATCGATTATGCTGCCGAAGGAGGCTTCACGGAGATGGTCGATGTGTTGTTAGCCGCAGGCGCCAAGCCACCCCGTTGAACTGATTTCCGTTCCAGGCATATCCGGTCCGGTTTCGATGCTCCCCTGCCCAATGCCGTTCCGACGCCTATGCGCTGCATTTTCGGAAGTCCTTGACACATCTCCAACAAGGGCCTAGCCTGACAAGAGTTAAACTGACAGTTCAAGTTGCGGCCCAAAGCCGCGAGAACCTCGTTATGGATCTGCGCCGCCACCAACGGTTTCCGGTCCGTTTTCACACGGTATTCACGGGACCGAAGCTGAGTGAATCCGCCGGCACGGTCATCAACCTCTCCGCGAGTGGGTGTTGCGTTGAGACTGACTGTCAGGTGTACACCGGCATCCAACTGTCCTTACGCCTCGAGGTTCCTCAAGAGGCGCCTATCGTCGTTGAACGAGCGGCCGTGCGTTGGAACCGTGGACGTCAGTTGGGCGTCGGTTTCATCACGCTCGCATCACCACACCGAGAACGAATGGCCGATCTCCTCGCTAAATTGAAAGACGGCTCGCAAACGGCCCCTTAGACAAACCGCACCGAACGATCTCCTCGACCTTCTTACATCGATTCCAGCGCGAGCGCCGGCGCAGTCGTTCGCCCATGTTCCTCCGTGCATGGTGTTCATCGACCTGCGCACCACAGCCTGGACTTCCATGATCGAAACTGCTTAAGCTACCTCGCTGCTCCGACGGCACGAGGCTGCCTCATGGTTCAGTGGAATGTGCCTACGCTTCCGCTTGCCAAGATCTTCTGGTCCATACTCGTCATAGAAATCATCGGATTCGGGGTCATGATGATCCTGGCCGCACGCACGGGTGGCCATACACCTGAAGGTCCCGTTGGTGGTTGGTTGATCTTCATACCCCCCATTCTCTGGGCCATTCTGGCACTGTTGTTTTACGCAACCGATGCTCCATCCAAGCAACTCACGTATACCGTGCTGCTGGCGTTACCATTGATTCAAGCCGTGGTTGGCCCGGTCTACGAAACCGTCCAGAACGCCTGGTGGGAACGCGGTCGCGCCGGCGCAGACTATTTCTCAGGTGCCCCGCTGAAGCTGGCGAACGCCATCTACGACCACGACGCCGAGCGAGTCAAACGCTTGATACCAACGGCGGGTGATCTCAACAAGCCTTACGCGAGCGAGACGACGCTTTTCGACTTTGCGATGTCGAATACCGACGATTCCGATGCGTCCCTTGAAATCATCCGGGCCATGCTAGAGGCAGGCGGCAATGCCAACCTCCCTACCGGCCGTCCGTTGACTCTTGCGCTCTATCGAAGCCCGCGGTTTGCACGATTGCTCCTGGACGCAGGAGCGGATCCGAACGCAGTTGATGATGCCCAGCGGCCTGTCTGGTGGACGGTCCTATCAGCTGCCGGCGACAACGATCTGACGAAGCTGCGACTCCTTCTCGATCGCGGGGCCGATATCAAGAAGCGCGATCGTGAGGGCGGACCGGTGGCATGGGCGGCC
>DATELB010000101.1:0-50812 GCA_035277085.1 Nitrospira sp.
AATGGCAGCCGTGCGCCAGACCAGCTGATCCAAAACGGAAGCGGGAGACCACCGGCTCCGTTCTGTCTCCCGCCTGATCTCGCGCATGACGGCGTGCGTCACATCGACGTCCTGCGAGGCGTTGGACCGGGAACGGTACCCATCGGTCAACGCACGCTCAAGCACTCTGATAGCCTCCTCGTCATGATGCGTCATGAGAATCCCCTCCGAGTGTATCGTGTAGCAGGGCGCGGAGCGCGCGTCGCGCTCGATGCGCCCGGACTTTCACGTTGATGACGCTCCAGCTGAGCAACTGCGCCGTTTCACGGACCGAATACCCGTCGAGATGCACGAGCGTGAGGACGGCGCGATCCTCGGGCGATAAGTGGCGCAGCGCCCATTCCAGAATTTCCGCCGCCTCCCGCTTGGCCGTCTGATCGTGAAACTGACGGTCGGACTGCGCGGACAGCGTCTGCTCGATCCAGCGTTGATGCTCATCCGTCAGGGCGCTGACGGGCACGTCGCCTCGACTCTGCCCTCTCCAAAAGTCGTAGCAGGTTCGCACCGCGATGCCGGCCAGCCAATGCTCGAACGGGACTGCGTCGGAGAACTGCGCGAGGTTGACGTAGGCTCTGACGAATACGTCGTGAACCAGTTCGGGCACCCGGTCGGCCGGCACCCGCCGGCCCACGATACGGCCGACGTGGCGTTGATAGCGTTGGATCAGCTCGGCAAAACGCTCGCTGTCGCCTTGTCTCACCCGGTGGACAAGGTCGCCGTCCTCGCTCGAGAACTTGCCAACCGGTAAGAACGTATCGGCCATCGACAGATGAATTCCCGGAATGATCCCTCTGTCACTGAAAGCCAAAACGGCAACGTGGCTCATATTACCATCATGGACGGTTGCGGCGAGCCCGAATCCCAATCAGCCGGCCGGCGTCGTCGGATCCGATTCCTGCGGCTCACTCCGGCGCGGAGCCTGGTCGAGTGTCCGGCCGTCAGCGTGACGGTCCCCGTGGCGAAGAGCTTTGAGCTTCGTCTGCTGTTCCGGAGTCAGGACGGCGATCATGTCGCGCTTGGCCTTGATCCCGACGATTCGGAGGTCCGCCTCGCGAGATTCCGCTTCCTTCACCTTCGCCTCGATGGCAGGCATGTCGGTCTTAGCATCCCACAGCATCGCCCGAAGCTCTCGTTCGCTGATTTGCCGTTCGGCTGAGGCACGGATGGCCGCGCGGTCCGCGTCGAGCGCCAGGGAGCGGAGTTTCCCGACCTGCTCATCGTTCAGGCCGATTTCCTGTTGATGGCGCAAGAGATGACGCAGCAGATGTCCGGTCGCACCGCTGTGTCCGCGGTCATGATATTGGTGCGACATGGCGTGCGCGTCCCCACAGCGAGATCCGCCGTCCGCCTTGGCCGCTGGAACGGCGAGCAACACTGTTCCAAGGGCAATCGTACAACCAAGAACCAAACCGGTTTTCATGGTGCCTCCTTAACATGGTTGAAGGTGCCTGCCTTCTCTTCTCCCTCCCTAGTCGCCATGACAGGGCAAAAGGTTACAGATCCTTCGAAGCAGGCGTCATTGCTCGGAAATACGGGATCGCCGTTTCGCGGCAGGTTCGCTGTCGCCCGGGATACGGCGCGTCTCGGCGCGCCGAGGGTCGGGCGGGTGAGACGCGGGACACGGCGCGTCTCGGCGCGCCGGGGTGGGCGGGTGAGATAGAAGGATCTGATTATTGGCCTTGGAATTCGCCGTGGAGGCCTTCCGGGATCATCGGCACATAGGCAGGGTCGCTCGTCGCTTCCCAGGCGTCTTCGTTCTTGCCCGAGACGTCCCAACCTCGCACATACATCAGCAACAAGACAGGCTCCTCGTTCGTCGTGCCGATGACGCGGCCGACAACCGTCATACGGGCCCATTGCCGGTACTGCGAGGGCAGCTGCTCTCGACTTGCGGCCGTGACCCAGAAGTGGCCGGCTTCAGGACCGTCCGGAGAAGGTGGGCGATGAGGGTGCAACTTCGGATCGAGGGGGCGATTCTTCAGACGGAGCCAGATCTGGCCGCTCTTTTCCTGCTCTTGTACGAGGACTCCGCCGAGGATCACGACCTTGTCGCGATACTGCTGTGGGGATCCGCTCACGGCTGAAAGGGTGACGCCAGGTTCGGCCTGCTTGATGTATTTCGCCGGGACCGCGCTGCAGGCTGTGATGACGATCGTCATCAGCAGTAATGCCGGGCCGGGGACCCTTCGTATCGCCGGCTTGTTCCAAACAGGCAGGTCACGAATCGGCATGCGGAGCACCTCCAGCAGCGGAGTCTTGTACGGTCAATTCATCGCAAATCATTTGCGGCCGGTGTCGGCGGCAGTGACATCGTTGGCGACCTGGATGAGCACCGTCCGCAACGCCTCGGTCAAACCCCGCGCCAGCGCTTCCGATGAGCGATCGGTCAGCGGCACGTTCTGATGGTAGGTGCGCCGGAACAACACCTTCCGTTCCTGCCCGGCGTCGAGCAGGTGTAGGTCAAGACTGAAAACGGCCAGAGGCGCCTCGCGGAAGTCACCATAAAACTCCGTGACGGTGCCTTCCAGCAGATGCGTCGGCTCCACATGGTCCAGGCCGAGGAGCACCAGCTGGATGCCTCGCGAGGCGGAAAGCCAGCGCTGCGTTTGTTGTGTGATCAGCGCCGCGGGGGCCACAAACCATTCGTCATAGAAATCGCTTTCATACTGCAGATCCGCGATGCGATAGACCATGGGCCTGCCGGCGAAGAGGGGAGAGACGCGGAATTTATTGATCTTAAGGACGAGCGCACCCTTCGACGGCGCGTCCTGCGGCGGGGCGCCGACGTCGAGGACAAACGATCGCTTTTCGGGATACGTCTTCTTCAAATCCACGCAGCCGGACGCCGCCGCTGCGACCGTGAGACATGCCGCTATGGCGGCCCTCGACCAGGACATCATCGCTGCACCGCTCGGGAATGCGTCGGCGGCTCTCCGAACAAGACCTGCGACGGATAATGCTCGACGGTTTTCGTCAAGTAGCTGAGCTCTTCGGTGACCGAGCGCAGATTGTCCAGTACATCTTCGATCGTCTCACCTTTGGATGCCAGTAGGCCATCGATGCGGCGCAAGCTGGCGTTTAGGCGCGTGGTGATCTCGGGCAATTGGGTCATCGCTTGACGCATGTCTTTGGCGGTGTAACTTAAGTCTGCCGCCGTACGCCGGAAATCCGCCATCGCGGCGGACGAGTCCTTCAGTGCCTGATTCACATCCGGGCCGCCCAACACGCGCCTGGCGTCCTTGACCGAGCCGCGCAGCTCTCCCATGACCTGTTTGACCTCCGCGCCCAGTTGCTCCGCTTGCACATCGTTGACCAGACGGGTGGCGGAGGTAATCATGGCGTCCAGATTTTTCGCCATCTTCTCGATGTCTACCTGATCGAGTTTTCTCGTGATCGACCTCAGGTCATCGCCCAGCTCCGTAATCGTGCTCGGTGCCGAGGGAATGTACGGCGTCTTCGGTGTCCAGACGATCTGGATCGCCGGATATCGTTCCGGATCGAGGAATTCTGACTCGATGTAGAGCACGCCGGTGATTCCTTGAGAGGCCAGCCGGAAGCGGAAACCGGCATCGACGGCCTGCTTCATCATGATCGCCTCGTCGTCTTCCTTTATATGCGCCGCCACGGCGGGACGGACCGACATTCGGACGACGACCAATCCCCGGTAAGGAAATGAATCGGTCTTTGGATCGAAAATAACTCCGTATTCCTCCCGGGCCAATCGTATCGATTCGACCCGACCGACTCGAACGCCGCGAAGCCTGACGGGCGCCCCGACTTCGAGCCCCTGCACCGATTCATAGAAGTACGTCTCCACCATCGCGGATCGTTCGAACCATTTGCCTGCCCCGAGCACGATGATGCCGACGACGAAGAGGGTGGTCGCACCCAGGACGAAGACACCGATTTTAAAATAGTGCGCCTGCTGACTCATGAGCTATATCCTCTTTTTACCACCTCAACCCGGAAGCACGCCTTCGCCGATCTCACCCGCCCAACCCCGGACGCGCCGAGACGCGTACTTGCCCGTTCTCACCCGCCCGCCCTGCGCAATCCGTCTCACCCACCGACCCACCGATTGCCTTGCAATCGTTTACCCGAGGACGTGCGCTTACCCTGTGGCCTCGACTTGCCGGTTGAAAAACTGCCGCACCCAGGCATTCTCAGAATGGTCTCGGAGCTCTTGCGGGCGTCCTTCCGCAATGATGCCTTGCGTCCGCTTGTCGAGCATGATCACACGGTCGGCGATCGTCTCGATGCTGGGAAGTTCGTGTGTCACGACCACGAAGGTAATCTTTAAATGTCTGGCCAGCGTGATGATCAATTGATCGAGCTCGGCGGACGTGATGGGATCCAGCCCGGCGGAAGGTTCATCCAAAAACAGGATGGGCGGATCAAGCGCCATCGCCCGGGCGATCGCCGCGCGCTTTTTCATGCCCCCGCTGATCTCGTCGGGCAGCTTGTGGGCCGCGGTTCCCAGGCCGACCAATTGCAGCTTCATCAGTGCAATCCGGTCCATCGCGTCATCCGGCAAGTCGGTGTACTCCTCCAAGGGAAGGCGGACGTTTTCCAGCAGCGTCATCGATCCGAACAACGCGCCGCCCTGATACATCACCCCGATTCTGACCAGAATCGCCAGCCGCTGTTGGCCCTCGGCTGTCACGATGTCCTTGTCCTCGATGCGGATCGAGCCCCCCACCGGTCGGTACAGGCCGATCATATGCTTGAGCAGCGTGCTCTTGCCGGAACCGGATCCTCCGAGGATGACGAACACTTCTCCGGCAAAGACGTCGAACGAGAGGTCATGGAGCAGCAAGCGGCCGTCATAGCCGGCGCTGAACTGCCGGACGGAGATAATCGGAGACTGTCGGCTCAACGGTCGACGGATCACGTCAGATTCCCAAACAATAAAAAATGACAGCGAAAATCCCATCGACGATGGTAATCAGCACCAAGCCGCTCACGACCGCCCGCGTCGTCGATTCCCCGACTGCACCGGCGCCGCTCTTGGTTTGAAGCCCCCGCAGACAGCCGATGGCGGCCACGACGATGCCGAAGACGAACGTTTTTCCAAGCCCGCCGAGCAGGTCGCCGACCGTCACGGCGCTCTTGATCTGTATGATGTAGGTCACGAGCGGAAAGCCGAGCGAGAGCATGACGACCGCCCCGCCGATAAGGCCGAGCAGGCTGGCGAACACGGACAGGAGCGGCGTCATGGCGACGGCCGCAATCACCCGCGGCACCACGAGGAACCCGACCGGTTCCAATCCCATCGTCGTCAGCGCGTCAATTTCCTCGCTCACTTTCATGGTCCCCAGCTCGGCGGCAAATGCGGAGCCCGATCGCCCCGCCAGGATGATGGCCGTCAGCAACGGTCCCAGCTCACGCAGCATCGATAGACCGATCAGGTTCGCGACGTAAATGTCCGCGCCGAATTGTCGCATTGGGATGGCTGATTGAAACGCCATGATGAGGCCGAGCAAAAATCCAAGCAGACTAATAATGGGTAGCGCATTCACGCCTGCCAATTCGGCCGTCAGCACGGCATCTTTCCAGCGGACGACCGCCGGCCGCCGGACAGCCTGGATCAAGGCAAGGGACAGCTGTCCCACAAAGGCGATCAGCACCACGACGTCGTTCCAGACGGCCACCGTGGCGCGGCCGATTTGTGCCACCGGTGACTCGGCCTGTGCCAGAGACTCCGGCCGTTGCGTCTCCCAGCGATCGTACAAATCCAATAATGCCTGATACGCGGGATCGAGCGACTGAATCTCGTAGCTCTGGCGCCGGCCCTGCTGGTGACGGCGCAACTCCAGCAGCAGCGCAGCGCCCGCGCCGTCGCAATACGTCAACCGGGACGCATCCACGATCAGGCGTGCGGGTTGATGCTGATTGACCAGACGAAGGGCCTGACGCCAGGCTTGGCCGGTGCTTGCTGTGTTGAGGGCGCCGACGATGGAGAGGATTAGTCCGCCGTCGGGGGACGGGCGTCCCTGAATGACGCTCTCGGACGTCACGAACGATCTCATTGCCCGATCTCCTGCGCGCTCGGGAAGGGGGGCTGGAATTGTATGAAAGAATTGCTAGGGGATTCAACCGCAGGAAGGCGCAGCCGCGGATGAGGCGGTTAAGCCCTCGTCTCCTTGCAAAGGAAGCGTTAGGCACGTCTTTGCTCATCTCGGCCTGCCACATAAGTTGTTGAGAGGACATAGAGAAATTGGTGGTGCCTGCCGACGTATGAGGCATGAGACACAGGTATTGAATCCAGCCGTCGCTCGGGTCAGACTCAATTAACGCGGAGAAACGTCATGATCCAAGACGTCGCGCCTCAAGGGCGACTGCTTTCGCGCCGTGAGGCGATGCGGCTGTTCGGCGGCGGCGTGATGTGGTTGATCGCCGGCGGCAGCTTCGCCGGCCGGAGTGCCGCCGATGAGCCGCGCCCGATATGCCTGTTTCGGCCGGAACAGACGGAAGGGCCTTATTTCGTCGACGAGCGCTTGCATCGTTCCGACATCCGATCCGATCCGACGACCGGTGAAATTAAAGCCGGAGTCCCTCTCGCGTTGATCGTCTCACTCTCGCGCGTCGGTGATCACGGGCAATGCCAGCCGCTCTCCGGCGCCCAGGTCGATATCTGGCACTGCGACGCGCTGGGTGTCTATTCGGATGTGAAGGATCCGTCGTTCAACACGATCGGCAGCAAGTTTTTGCGCGGTTATCAGATGACGGATGCGCAAGGGGAAGCGAGGTTTCGTACCATTTATCCCGGGTGGTACGAAGGCCGGACGGTGCACATCCATCTGAAGGTCCGCGCGCCGGTCGAAGGGAGCCGGGCCTACGAATTCACTTCCCAGATGTATTTCGAGGATGCCGTTTCTGACCGCATCCACGCAGGACCTCCCTACAGGACGAAGGGCGTCCGCACGGCACGCAATCGTGACGATCGGATTTTCCGGCGCGGCGGAGATCAGCTCATGCTCGCGCCGACCGAGAACGCAGACGGCTATGCCGCGGTCTTTGCGGTCGGTCTGAAGTTTCCTTCGCGTTGAGAAGACGGCTTCCGACCTGCGGCCAGTCTACCTGCGGATGCAAACGATGATCCCGTCCAGCGCTTTTGCGCCGAGCGGCTGGGAGAAGCCGATTAATCTGGCCGTGAATATTGGCGCGGCCGCCCCACTGCTGGTTGACACCCCTCGGCGCTGCCACGTAGCCTCCATGAGTGCACACCAAGCCCCGCAAGCGGGTCGTCATTATCGGAGGCGGCTTTGGAGGCCTGACCGCTGCCAAATCGATTGCGCACGCCGACGTCGTCCTCATCGACCGCACCAATCACCATGTGTTTCAGCCGCTGCTCTATCAAGTCGCCACCGCGGCGCTCGCGCCCAGTGACATCGCATGGCCATTGCGCACGATGTTTCGTTCTCAGCACAACGTCCATGTCGTAATGGATGAAGTGGTCTCCATCGACCGCACGGCTCGCCTGGTTGCGGTGCAAAACGGCTCACCGTTTCCGTTTGACATCCTTATCGTCGCTCCGGGGTCACACCATGCGTATTTCGGTCACGACGAGTGGGAGCGGTTTGCTCCGGGACTCAAGACGATCCTTGACGCCGTCACCCTTCGTGAGAACATGCTTTTTGCGTTTGAGGAGGCCGAACGGCGACGAGCGGTGACCGGTACGCACGAACCGCTCACCTTCGTCATCGTCGGCGGGGGGCCCACCGGAGTTGAATTGGCGGGCGCGCTGGCGGAAATCGGACGGAAGGCGATGGGACCGGACTTTCCCTCTTTACGGCTCGATGACATGTCCATCCTTCTCGTTGAAGGCGGGCCCCGCATTTTGCCGGGGTTCAGCGAGGACCTTTCGGCGAAAGCCACGACCGCATTGGCCCGCATGGGAGTGACGGTGAGGGTGAAAAGTCTGGTCAGCGAAGTGCGGGAAGATGGCGTGCAGATCGGCGCGGAGTTTGTGCCGTCGACGAGTGTCATTTGGGCGGCCGGCAACAAAGCGTCACGGCTTCTGCGAACTCTCTCGGTTCCGCTGGATGCGTCAGGTCGTGTCAAAGTTCAACCGGATCTGACCATTCCAGGCGATCCGTGGATCTTCGTGATCGGCGACGGCGCTCATTGTATGGGAAAGGACGGAACCCCCTTGCCTGGCTTGGCTCCCGTAGCGATGCAGCAGGGTCGTTACGTGGCCGGCATCATCGAACATGCTCAGTCGCCGGCCGACCGCCGGCCGTTTAGCTATGCCGACCGCGGTATGCTGGCCACCATTGGTCGCGCCAAAGCCGTGGCGCAGATCGGGCCGCTGCATGTTTCAGGGCTTTTCGCATGGCTACTCTGGTGCGTGGTCCATATTTTTTTCCTGATCGGTTTTCGCAGCCGGATTCGCGTGGTGTCGGAATGGATTTGGTACTACGTG
Source organism: Nitrospira sp. (assembly GCA_035277085.1). GTDB lineage: Bacteria > Nitrospirota > Nitrospiria > Nitrospirales > Nitrospiraceae > Nitrospira_C. The sequence continues at coordinate 8,465 of DATELB010000101.1, forward strand.
ACCTTCAAGCCGGGCGCACGATTGCTCTTCGAGCAGCCGGCACGATCCCACAACGAGCCAGCGGTGACGCGTCGAGGGAGCGAATAAGACCGATTTGAATCACATCCGGCAGTCCATGCCATCGGGCCATGGCCGTTGACTTCATTCGTTGAACCGTCACAGACTGGCCTCATGAATGCGAAATTCGCTTGGTGGCTTTTCGCTCCCTTCATCCTGGCGTCTTCTCCGGTATCCGTCCAGAGCCCTTGCGCCGAATGCATCAAGGCCGCTCACGAGGAGTTGAAGGGCTGCCTTGATCACGCGATTAGCGTCGACGACAAAAACACCTGCGAAGAGAACCGTGAAAAGGAAATGAGGGCCTGCGACGACAAGGACTGCATGGCCGAGCGGCAGTCCAAGGAGTTACAAAGGGAAACCGTAGACAAGGAATGAGGGGTCGGGACTTCTATCTGACAGGGCCTGTTTTGAAGCAGGACGCATCTCATGAAAACGTTTGGATTGGCGGTCCTGGCAGCGATCGGCGGGTCGGTGGAAGCGGCCATGACCGGGCCTTTGTCATTGGACCATTGATGGCAGTGATCGCCGTGATCATGGTATTGGTCGTTCGTGCCCGGCGGTCTTACTGAGAGATGATTTCTTCAAAGGTGATGCTGTTGATGGTGCACACGGTCCTGGCGTTGCTGCTGAGTCTTGCGGTCCTGCAGGGGCTCTCTTCCCTACTGCATGCGGCGGGGGGAGGCGGGAAGACCGAAGTCATGCCCATGGTGAAGGCAGCGCCGTCCGCCGTCGTCATTGAGGCGACCGGACCGGAAGCGGAACTCCGCCACCAATTACGAACAAAAAACGGCGTCACGGGTCTCGGCGCGGCACGCGCGCCTTTTTCACAGGCTCCGACCGGCACCTATGGCTTTATTGCGCCGCAGATGCTCGGAATGGCGTTGGTTACGCAGAGTCCGGACCTCGTGCTGGAAGGCAGCCCGCCGGCGTCGAATGCATACGAAATTCACAAGCTTACAGACGGCAGCGGGATGGTGGTGGGATTCATCGAGAAGGCGCTCATTCCGCAAGTGACGCCGGAGAACCGGCCTCATCACATTCGGATTGCCCTCTGCTCCAACCGCTCCGACAAGACGCCGTACATCGCCGCGGTGCCGCTGATCAAGCTCATGGTCGACCGGATGCCGGTAAGGCTGGACGGGAAGAATGCGGATGGCCCCGTGGTGCTCGAGATGGATCTGCAAAGCACGGCCAACCGGAAATCAGTCCCAGGCCTACAATAGCGGGCAAAGCTATTGTGCTCGCTGCTTACCACGGGGAGGAGAAAGAGGCGCGCCATACAGACAGGCGCCGCAGTCGCATCATTTTCCATCTCTCGTCGGAGCATTCATCGATTGTCGCAATCCGCCTGTTTGGTGAGTTCGCCAAGCTTTTTCAACTCGGCTTCATGGGCACGATAGAAGTTGACGTTCGCCATTTTCACACCCGGCGGCAAAGCGCCTCCAGGTTGGTCAAGCGCCCAGGCCGCCATGCCGTTCTGGAAGACAGAGAAGGTGAAGAGGAGGTATTCGCGCGACGTCATGCCGGCACCCTTCAGGGCTGACTTCACTTGCGGGGCTCCGTCCATCCGCGTGGCCATGTCATTGAGAGATTTTGGATTCTCGTCCTCACAGTCTTGCGGCACTTGGCCGGTGAACGGTTGCAGGTTTCGTACGGCTTGTGTGTACTTCTTCAATACCGGTTCGGTCAGCACGTAGTCGGCGACCTCCTTGGCATCGCGGTCTGCTAAGTTCTGCGCCCATACGACCACTGGCGTTAGCAGTGCGAGCGTGCAGGCCACTGTTCCTGTGATTGTCATCGTGCATGCTTTGAATATGACTGTCATTCGATGCTCCATTTGCCTCAGAACCCCAGCTCCTTTTCGAGATCCGACTGGCCTTTTTTGAATTGTTTCTTTTCCGTCGCATCTTTCTTTTTGGTCAGGGAATCCAGCTCTGCCTCCCGCTTTTTGGCAGCCTCTTCCGCTTTCTTGCTAGCGGCCTGATTCGCCTCTTCTTCCTTCTGCTCTTTCAGAGAGGCGACTTGCGCCGACTTGAGCGCGTCGTCCGGTACCGTCGTCCAAGCCAGACGGTATCCAGGCCGTTTAAATGCCAGCTCCTGATACACCACGGCATATCGTGTCGGATAGCTGCGTTGTCCGATCTGCCGTTCTTCCAGGACATACACGGTCGGGTCGCCATACAGATTCTGCTGATAAAGGTCGAAGAGCATCTTGCCCATACTTCCTTGCGTCGACACTGACCCCAGCTTTTGCATATACGCCACGTACGCGTCCATGTTCTTGGCTGGATCCGGTGGCTGTTCGCTCAGCAACTGGTTTCCAGCCGCCTGTTGTGCCTGGTCCATCGCCTCGTCTTCATCTTTGAGCTGATAGCGATACAACGCTTTGAACTGTTCCCATTTAAACGGACCCTTTTTCACCTTGCCCTTAAAAAATGAAACAGCGTCGCCCTTACAGACGACGTAGGATAGACGCCCCTTCCCGGCTTCGCTGGAATCGAAGAGATAGACGCTTTCCGGCGCGACCGGCATGGAGAATTTCGCAGGATCGGCCGGCTTTTCCACCTCGCGTCCCGTACGCAGGTGGACGATGCGCTGCTTTAACAGAGTAATGGCGTTTCCTTTCCCCTGAGAAAGCATATTTGACACGGCATGCCTCACATCCGGCACCGAATCGTTGCTTAAACCAGCAAGCCTGCCTACGTCGCTGTCCTGAGGGCCGATCATGCCCATCGCATGCGCAGCGGTAATCCGCAGCTCGACGTCGTCGCTGTAGAACATTCGGATGATGTTCGGCAGGTAGGCGGGGTTGGCCGTCGAACCGAGCCTTAGCACGTCCTCTTTCAGAATGTCGATGGCCGCTTTCCGCAATGTGTCGCAGTTGGTGGCTTTTCCGCCTCTGGTCAGACAACCATTCAAGAATTTGTCGACTGCTTCGTTCTTGGCGGCTCGCTTCGCCGATGGTTTTTTGTCGACCGACGCCGGGGCCGCCGAAGCAAGCTCGAGAGTGTTTTCACAATAGGTGTAGCCTGCATCGCCATTGTATTTCTTGTTTTCCTCCATCTTCTTCCCGGCTTTGTCCGTTGTTGCATCCGCACCGGCTGTCTCCTGCCGGTCCGCCTCTATGTCCTCCGCCGACCGAGCCAAATAACTGACACTGGGTGCCTCCTTCGGGCAATGCTTGGCGAATACATCGCGGGAGTCGTCTATGTCCTTCTTCAACGCCTTGAGATCGGCAGTCTTGGGATCTGAAGCCTTCTGCATCATTTTCATCAGTTTCTTGTAGAAGGCGTGGCATTCCGCATCGGTCCACGCAGGCTCCTGCTGAGCCCATGTGTTTGCGGGTAGCCATAGCATGATCACGGACAGTAACAAGCCGAATGCGGCGGCGTGTGAACGATTCATGATCCCCCCTATACGGTCTTGACGCGATGCAGTATAACCACGTCCGTGAACTTAGGGTTTCCCTTATCAATCCTTTCACCAATTCATCCGATCGTTCTCTGCGTGATCACGGTGGCAGTGTATTTCGGCGCATTCGTCGGTGTGTTTCACTACGACGATTCTTTGACAGTCCTCGAGAACCCACACCTGGAAAGCTGGCAGATCTTTGTCGGTCATCTCGATCACATGGTCCGGCCTGTCTTGTACGCGACGTTTCTGCTGGACCATTGGCTCTATGGGACGGCCCCCGCCGGCTACCATCTGCTGAATGTGCTGCTGCACCTAGGTTCCGGGCTACTGATCTACCGCATTCTCACGAGCGTAGTGAGCGATGACGGCTCTCCCGTTCCTTTTTTGACCGCTCTGGTCTTTTTGATCCATCCCATCGCAACCGAAACCGTGACCTACATTTCGGGGCGCGCGTCGGGCTTGATGGCTTTCTTTTACCTCTTGGCGTTCTTCTTCTATAACAAGGCTTCAGAACAACCAGAAAACGTAAAAGCTCGGCGACTGTATCTCTTAGGCGCCGTCGCAGCATTCCTCTTCGCGATCGGCTCTAAGGAAACCGCGGTCACGCTTCCTCTCATCCTTCTCCTGTGGGATGTGATCGTACGAGGGCTTAAGGGCCGTTCTCTCCATGCCGCCCGCCATGCGCCCTTCTGGATCGTGGTGGTTCTTGCCGCGGCGTGGGCCTGGAGCCATCCCCGATATACCGCCCTTGCTCAATTCAGCCTCGGGATCCGTCCACCGTGGGACAACCTACTCAGTGAGTTGCACGTCTTGGCCTACGCGCTGGGTCTCTTCTTCACTCCTTGGAACCAGAACTTCGATCACGACCTACCGGTCCTCCATTCACCGACTCAGTGGCCTTTACCGTTCGACCTAGGGCTCTTTGTCGGGGCAGTGGTAGCCTCAATTCTCTTGGTGCGACGACTTTCCTTGGTGAGCTTCGGCCTAGCTTGGTTTTTGATTCAACTCCTACCAACCACCCTAATTCCGCGGAACGACTTGTTGAGTGAGCGCAATCTCTATTTGCCCGCAATCGGGCTCCTGCTCGCGATCGTTTCGCTGGGTTGGCATCTCGTCCAATGGCTTCTGGTAATCGTCCGCCGGCCGGTCCACGTTCGAACCGGCTCTGCCGTGCTTGCTACGGCCCTGATCGTCGTGCTCTGCCTCTTCACCTACCAGCGAAACCTGCTCTATCAAGACCGGTTCTTGCTCTGGTCCGACGCGGTCGCAAAATCTCCTAACAAAGCCAGGCCGCATAACAATCTAGGACGGGCCTATGCCCTCCGAGGGGACTGGGACCGGGCGATCGAAGAATTCCGCAGGGCGGCGGGATTGGATCCCGATTTCATCATCGCTCGGCAGAACCTCCGCGATGCCTATCTTCACCACGTCGGTCGTCAATAAGGGACTGGCTCCTCAAGCTTGTCGAGAGGTGCCTGTCCTTCTCCTTCTGAGTGGGACAGTCGCCGGTCGTTCGCTCCCTGGAGAACTGCATGACCATAGTGAAGCAAATTGGTGGCTTGCTGCCATTGGTCCATGAGATTCAACCCCACCAGCAACAAGCGGTGCGTGTCTTTGTACATACTGGCGATAAGACACCGGCCCGCTTTACTCGTATAGCCTGTCTTCACTCCATTCATGTCGGGATCAACTAGCAGTTCGTTGGTGCTGTGAAGCATCATCTGACGCCTGCCATCAACCGTGCTAATGTCGCGGACCAGCGTCCGGACCATCATGGAGAAAAATGGCTGCTGCAGCGCCTGCTCCGTCAGTTTCGCCAGGTCAGCGGCCGTCGAATAGTGCCCCGGCGCATCAAAGCCGCAAGGGTTGGCAAAATGAGTGTTCTTTAATCCTAGACGAATTGCCCGCTCATTCATCATTACGACGAACCGCTTGTCGTCGCCGCCGATATGCCATGCCACTGCCTCGCAGGCATCGTTCGCACTCACGACTAACATCGCCGTGACAAGGTCGCGAAGGAGAAATTCTTCCCCGGGTTTGAAGCCGTAGGACGAGTGGTGCACGATCGCACGCCCGTCGATCTTGACGACTTGCTGAAGTGGCGCGGCCTCGAGTGCCACTAAAGCCGTCATGATTTTCGTCAGGCTTGCAGGTGGCAGACGGCGGGTCGCATTTTTCTGCAACAGGACGCGCCCGGACTGAAGTTCGACTAGATAGAGAGCGGATGCTCTGACGACAGGCTGGTCGGATGCATTGACCGGCTCGGTCGCGGGTGCTGCAAGGGGCAGAGCCAGGATGCCTGTCAGAATGGCCGCGAACAGCAATCCGCCTTGGAGCCGACTTGCCATGTTGCGCTCAACTTATCGGCCGAAGAGGCCTTTCATGAAGTTGGTCGCTTTGTCTGTGGTCGACTCTTCGGCCGGCGGTTCGGGTTCCGGGGCCGGCTGACTTTCCTGTTGTGGCATGACCTGCGGCCGGCCCTGTCCTCGTCCCATGTTCGGCTGCGTCCCGCTCATGTCCGGCCGCCCCATCGGTTGCCCCATGCCCTGACGGCCCATCCCGCCCATCATGCCGCCCATGTCGAATTTTGTGAATCCTTCCGGAATTTCGAAGAGCGTTGGATCTTGTCTGCCGATTTGGAGATTGCTCAACTCCGTCAGCATCCGTTTTTTTTCGTTGCCCTCCTTGTACAGAAGGTCCTGTTTGACGTTGATGCCTTCTCTCGTCCTCCAGGAAAAACCGCCGTACTTCTTGCCATCCGTGCTCGTCGCGATGGTTTTGTATTTCGTGACCCTCACGCCGTTCAACGTCTCTTCGCCCATCGCCGTGTCTTCATAGCTCCATTGTGACGTATCACTGCCTTTGGATGGACCTCCGCCGAGGGAATGCTCCATGTACATCTTTTCTGACGGCATGAGCATCCACAGCACTTTGTTGTCATACCGGAAAATTTGAACCGCTCCTTCTCCGGAACCTGTGAGCATTTCCTTCCGCTCTTTGGTCGGCGTGACGAAAATCTTCTGCTTGGTCGTCCCTTCTTCATTTTCAACCGTGGCATCCGCCGAATACTCAGCCTGCGGACGACTCATTGGCGTCGCTTGGGCGGTCAGAGGAACCGCGATAATCACAAGACCGATCACGGCAAGAAGCACGTATCGCATGGCAAGCTCCTCTCGAAGCGGTGTGGAAGTGACTGCAGTATGTTCGGCGTGCCCACTCCGTCACTTTGGAAAGCGGGCGCCGGGTAAGACAAAAACGGACGGAAAGGGTAGCTCTTGCCGGGACAAAAGTAAAGCTAGACAAAAGTGAGAGAGCGGTGCGACGAACTTATCGAGAAGTCTCCAAAATCACAAATATGAATTGCCTGTGGCAGGGTTTGCCTCGACCGGACCCGCTCCGCCGCTCGGCATGTTCCAAGCACTGCATTTTCCCCTGCAATCATGGTGGAAAAGTTAAGCGTCCCGTGCCTTATTTGCCGCTCTGCTGTATGAGCTTCGCGACCAAGCCAGTCCAGCCGGTCTGATGGCTTGCGCCGATCCCGGCGCCGTTGTCCCCGTGAAAGTACTCATAGAAGAGCAGATGATCCCGCCAGTGCGGATCGCGTTGAAACATGTCCGTTCCGCCGAACACCGGCCGCCGTCCTTCCTGGTTCCGGAGGAAGGTGCCGATCAGACGTTGTGACAAGTCCCTCGCCACCTGCCACAAGGTAGCCTGCCGTCCCGAACCCCACGGGCATTCCACGCGATAGTGATCGCCCAGAAAGAAGTGGAATTTCTGCAGCGATTCGATCAGCAGGTAGTTGACCGGAAACCACACTGGCCCCCGCCAGTTCGAATTGCCGCCGAACTGGGGCGTGCTCGATTCCGCCGGTTCATAGTCCACCCGGTGTTCCTGTCCCATGTAGTTGAACGTATAAGGATGATCCCGATGATAACGCGAGAGCGCCCGAATCCCGTAGGGGCAGAGGAATTCGTCTTCATCGAGCAGATAGCGCATCACTGAGCGAAGCCGGTGCCGATTGACCAGCGAGAGAAACCGCCGCACGCCGCCGTCATACGTCTGCGTTTCCACATGCTGCGAGAGCTCGGGCCGGTTCTCGAGAAACCACTGCATCCGATGCTTGAACCGCGGCAGGCGGTCAATCAGCGCCGAGTCGAGCGTTTCCACGGCAAACAGGGGAATCAAGCCGACCATCGAGCGGACCCTCATGTGCGTCGTCTCTCCGTTGGGCAGGTGCAGGACGTCGTAAAAAAATCCGTCGGTGCGGTCCCAGAGCTCGATGTGCTTGCCGCCCATGTTGTTCACCGCGCGGCATATATATACGAAATGCTCGAAGAATTTACTGGCAACGTCCTCGTACGCCCGGTTATCACGCGCCAGCTCCAATGCAATCGTCAGCATGTTCAGACAGTACATCCCCATCCAACTCGTCGCGTCAGACTGTTCGAGGCGGCCACCGGTCGGCAGGGGAGCGCTCCGGTCGAAGACGCCGATGTTGTCCAAGCCGAGAAATCCGCCTTCAAAGATGTTCATGCCCTCGGTGTCTTTACGGTTGACCCACCACGTGAAGTTCAAGAGGAGTTTGTGAAAGACGCGTTCGAGAAAGACGCGATCGCCGGCCCCTTTGCGCTTTCGTTCGATCTTGTAGATGCGCCAGGCGGCCCAGGCATGCACGGGCGGGTTCACATCGCTGAAGGCCCACTCGTAAGCCGGAATCTGCCCGTTGGGGTGCATGTACCACTCGCGCAGCATCAGAATGAGCTGCTCCTTGGCGAAAGTCGGATCGATGAGCGCGAGGGGGATGCAGTGGAATGCCAGATCCCAGGCGGCGTACCACGGATATTCCCACTTGTCGGGCATGGAGACGACGTCCGCGTTGTAGAGGTGAGTCCAGTCGGCATTGCGCCCGTGCTGCCGCTCCGGCGGAGGCTCGGGCCCTTCCGAGTCTCCCTTGAGCCACCGGCTCACATCGTAGTGGTAAAACTGTTTACTCCATAGTAATCCCGCAAACGCTTGTCTCTGGACGCGGCGGGCGTCACCGGAGAGCCGGGTTGGAGCCAGCCGGTCGTAAAACTCGTCGGCTTCCTGAATACGCGCTTCAAATACCACGTCGAAATTCTCTCGTGAGAACGAGGTTACGCGTTCATCATTGGTGAAGCGCAGCCGGATGCTCCGGCTCTCGCCGGCGGGCACTGTCGACGTATAGAGGGCGGCGGCTTTACTACCGATATGTTGGGGATTCACGGCCGCCTTCCGGCCGTCGACGACATAGTCGTGAAAGGCATCTTTGGCATGCAGCGGTCCGTCCTGGTCTCCATAGAGGCGTAAGGTGTTCGTCTCGTTCTCTGTGAACAAAAGCGTCGGCTGCTTTTCGCAGAGCAATCGGCGCAGCCCATAGTATTCGTGGACGGTTTCAATCACACTGACACCGTCGATGGGCTCGCCGACGTGAAAGTGCGGCCGTCGAATGTCGGAACCCCACGACCACGTATTGCGGTACCAAATGGTGGGCAGGACAGTCAGTTCTGCGGCATCAGGTCCCCGATTGAAGGCCTCCACGCGGATGCACAGGTCTTCGGGCGAGGCTTTGGCGTACTCGACGACGATGTCGAAATACCGGTGTTCGTCGAAGCAGCCGGTGTCTATGAGTTCGAATTCAGGGTCGAGACGAGTGCGACGCCGATTTTCTTCGATCAGCCGCGCATAGGGAAACGCCTTCTGCGGGTACTTGTAAAGATACTTCATGTAGGAATGCGTGGGCGTCGAATCGAGATAAAAGTAATACTCCTTGACGTCCTCGCCGTGATTGCCCTCGTGGCCCGTCAGGCCAAACAGGCGTTCTTTCAAGAGAGAGTCGTGGCCATTCCATAACGCCAGCGCGAAGCAGATATATTGGTGACGATCGCAGACGCCTGCGAGCCCGTCCTCGTTCCAGCGATAGGCCCGTGCGCGCGCCTGCTCATGCGGGAATGCCTCCCAGGCGGCGCCGGAGGCACTATAGTCCTCGCGCACGGTTCCCCACGCCCTTTCGCTGAGATACGGGCCCCAGCGTTTCCAATGTGTTTCGCGCCGGGCGTCCTCCTGTAAACGGACCTCCTCCGCGGGGTGGGCGGAAGACGAAGATGCGGAAGACGGTCGGCGGGAAGCCATCGGTGCCTCGATCGGAGTACAATCTGAGGGAAATCGGGACCGCTGGGAGCCAACGGCCCGAAGGAGACTAGTCGCGGCCCTTTATGGAGTCAAGCGGTGAAGCCGTGCCTACCAATTCAGGAAGGATTCCGCGCTTCGCTAGCAGTTTGCCTAGTTCTGCATTGCCAGCGGCCGCGAACAAATGGAAAGAGGCCCTATGATCGAAATCGCAATCGTCATCCTGTGCCTGCTTGTCAACGCGCTCATCGCCGGCGCCGAAATGGCGTTCGTCGCGGTGAGCCGGCCAGCTCTTCGCGAGTTGGTCCGCCAGGGGCATAAAAAGGCGGAGGTGCTCCTTCGGCTCCGGGAACGGCCGGAACGGACCCTTGCCGTCATGCAGATCGGCATCACACTCGTCGCTGCGCTGGCGGGCGCCGTGGGAGGGGCAGGAGCCGAGGAGGAGTTGAGCCCGCTGTTTGAGAAGCTCGGCATCAGCGAGAGCACCGCGGATACGCTCGCGATCGGCGTCGTCGTCATTCCGCTGACCTACTTCACGGTCGTCATCGGCGAACTCATTCCGAAAACGCTGGCCCTCAGGCACTCCATGGCGGTCGGCTTGGCGGCCGCTCCCTGGTTGTCGTTCTTCGATTGCATCCTGGGACCGCTTGTGACGATTTTTGAATGGTCGACCAAGAAGTTTCTGTCATTGCTGCGCCTGACGACCGGTGGCCACGCCGCCGCGCGCTCGGAGGAAGCGCAGCACGCCACCGTCGAACTCGGGCTGCTCTCGACCGAGCACCGCCAATACGTCATGAATCTGGTCGATCTCGAGCGGAAGAGGATGAAGGATATCTACCTGCCTTGGAAGCAAGTCGTGAAAGCGGACGTCAACCTGAGCGCGCGCGAAGTTGAAGCGATGCTGCTCGCCTCGGGACACACTCGTCTGCCCGTGCTCGACGGAGAGACGCTGGTCGGCATCTTGAACGCAAAGGAGTTTTTTGCTCTCCATGCGTCTGGGTCCGAACAGTGGCGGTCGCTCGTCCGTCCGGCCGTCCAGCTGCCCGACCATCTGCCGCTGTTGTCGGGCCTCAAGATGTTCCAGGATCGGCGCGTCCACATGGGCATCGTGTATTCCCAGCAGACACCGGTGGGAATCGTCACGCTCGAGGACATTCTCGAGGAAGTCATAGGAGAAATTTACGATGAGGACGATGACGGGGCGCTGAAAGCCATTCTCACGGCTTCGCCCAAGACGAAAGGGCACTGGACCGAATTTTCTCTTGGCTCTTCGCGGCCTCAGTAGCCGTCGATCGTCGCGTGACTCAGCCTGCAGGGTATGCGCGTTCCCAACGAACTGACCGGCTTCTCGAAACGTCCCGCCGCAGGCCGGACCGACGATGTTCACCCGCGTGAGGAAGGCGCTTCACTGAGTCTCATGCTGTACAAGTACTGATAGAGCCCCTGCCTCGCCATTAACTCCACGTGCGTTCCGGATTCCACGAGGCGTCCCTTGTCCATGACCAGAATTCGATCGGCGCCCTGAATAGTCGTCAGGCGGTGGGCGATTACGAAGCTGGTCCGCCCCTTCATCAACTGCTCGAGCGCTTCCTGCACCAGCCGCTCTGATTCTGTATCCAGTGCCGACGTGGCCTCATCCAGTAACAGGACGCGAGGGTTCTTGAGCAGAGCGCGGGCGATCGCGATCCGCTGCCGCTGTCCTCCCGACAGGTTCATGCCTTTCTCGCCGACAAGCGTCCGATACTGATCCGGGAAGCTCATGATAAATTCGTGGGCATGCGCCGCGCGGCTCGCCTCGGTAACGGCATCGTCCGTGGCATCCGGATCGCCATAACGGATGTTGTCGAGAATCGTCCCGCCAAAGAGAATGGTCTCTTGGGGCACGAGGGCGATTTGGCGATACCAGCTGTCCAGCCTGACTTGGCGCAGATCGACACCGTCGACGGTGATCCATCCATCGGTCGGATCATAGAACCGGTGGAGCAGATTCATCATCGTCGTTTTTCCGGCTCCCGTCGGACCGACAATCGCGACCACTTCGCCGGATTTCGCCTCGAAACTCACGTCAGTCAGCACCGGCTGGCGCGGGTCGTAGGCAAAGCCGACATGCACCGCCGCGACGTGACCGGAGACCGGTGGCAGGGGGACCGCGTTGGGAGCGTCGCGGATGTCCGGTTGAGTATCCAGGATCTCGAACACGCGCGCGGTGGCCCCTTGGGCTTCACGGATCTGCGCGAAGACGCGCGCGGCCGAACTGAACGGGCCGATCAGGATGCCGGCGAAGAGGACGAAGGCGAACAATTCCCCCGGCGATACAGCGCCGTCAATGACCTGACGCCCTCCATACCATAAGACGGCCGCAGCGGCTGAGAACGTGAGCAGGCTGATCACGGGAACAAACACGGCCATGATGCCGGCGCGCCGCATGGTCAACGACAGCGTCCGTTCGATCTGCGCGGCAAAGCGAGCCTCTTCACGCGTCGTTTGGACGAACGATTTCACAATGCGGATGCCGGCAATCACTTCTTCGATCAAGGTGCTGACGGCCGCGGTCTCGTCCTGAATCGAGGTGGAAAGCGACTTCAGCCGCCGGCCGAAAAACTTCGCGACGATGACGAGAAGGGGCAAGAGAACCAGGATCAAAAGGCAAAGGCGCCAGTTCATCGCCAGAAGAAATCCGATGCCGCCGAGGAAGGTGACGAGATGCTTGGCTGCGTCGATTGGCGTCTCGGTGACCACCGATTGAATGATCGTGACGTCGTTCATCAGGCGAGACAGCAACTCTCCCGTGCGGCGCCTGGCGAAGAACCCGACGGAGAGCGTTTGCAGATGGCCGAAGAGATGCCGGCGAAAGTCGGCCACGATATGTTGAGACGCCGACGCGGTCAGATAACTGTGTCCCATCGAACACAGCCCTTGCACGACGACCAGCCCGAGAAACAGCGCGATCATCTCGTTCATCCGGCCGGAATCATGGTGAATGGTGATCACATCCCAGAGGAGGCCGGCGAGGCGGAGTAGGGCCAGATTGATGGCGGCGACCACCATCACGAGCAGGCCGGCCACGACCATGCGGGGGAGATAGGGCTTTAGGAACGGCCGGAAGCGTGCAAAGGTCGACATGGCAACGGGTGAATGTTAGAGGACGCGACTTCAAAAAACCAGCCTGGTGCGCGGAGTGTCGGCAGACCGCCGGAGAGAGAGAGTTGAACAGATGCGGAAGACGTGAAAGGCAGCGTTAGATTTGCGCGATCGATTCGATGAGATTTTTGTTCACGGCCACGAAATCCGAGCGGTCTTTATCGTTGACGACGACGTCAGTGAGGCTGATGAACAGCCGTTGTTCTTCGTTGATCGCGTCCGAGACACGGTTCCGCATCGGTGGAATGAGAAAGTCTCCGACGTAGACGCAGTTCACCGTACGGACGCGGATGCGAACCTTCTTGCCTTCGGGCACGGGTCCCTCCTCGGGGAGCCGCTGTGACTAGCTCTTGCGACGCAGGAACTTTTGACGCCGGCGCAACTTCTTGTATTTGTGCTTGCGCATTTTTTTTCGGCGTTTTTTGAGCACGCTCGCCATACGGTGTCTCCCTTACGCGCCCGAGTCTAGAAGTTTTCCGGCGAAATTGCAAGACAACGACGCGCTCGTGCAGCCGTTTGCGAGGTCGCATGTGCTTGACCCGCCGAATGAGCCGTTCCTATACTGCGCTCACGATGCATGTGTCAAAATCTGTCGGCGCTGCGCTGGCAATTGCCGTCTTGTGGTGGCTTCCCTCGACGGGATGCGGTGGGAAGACCGTTCAATATCCGGAAGATCACGAGCGGTACCTTCGCATCGACAAAGCGGTCGAGTCGCTGCGCAAGGCATACGTCGGCAAGGATGCCTCCGGCTTGGCCGCGCTGATGGTTCCGATGGACACAACCGACCGGCTTCAACAGGAGGCCCAGAGTGATTTTGAAACGTTCCAAGACATCGTGATGGATTTCCGCGTTGAACGAATCATGATCGATAGTGACGACATCGATGTCTACGTCCATTGGTCGGGGGTCTGGAAAAAAGATTCCGACGATCCCGGCATGCGCCATCGCGGCCATTCCCGCCTGCAGTGGGTCGGAACGACATCGGTGCTGCTGGTGAACATGCAGGGCGACGTGCCCTTTGGGGCAAAGGGCCGCCAGGCGTTGACGAGTCAGCCCCCCGAGCCCTCACGAAAGTAACCATGCGAGCGCAACCTTCCCCTTCGCCGCCCCCTGCCGATTTTTTGGTGATCGGCAGCGGCGTGGCCGGTCTTCGTGCGGCGATCGAACTGAGCCGCAGCGGCCGCGTGCTCGTGCTGACAAAAGGGCATCCGCTGCAAAGCAGTTCAATCCATGCGCAGGGCGGTGTGGCGGTTGCGATGAGCGAAGAGGATGACGTCGCGATCCATTTGACTGATACGCTTAAGGCGGGGCACGGGCTGTGCCGCAAGGAGGCCGTACGGGTGCTGGTCGAGGAGGGGCCGGCCCGGATCCAGGAACTGATTCGGTGGGGAGCCAGATTCGACAAGGCCGGCGGGAAATATGCCTTCGCCCGCGAGGCCGCTCACAGTCGTAGCCGCATCCTCCGGGCGCGCGGCGATGCCACCGGAAATGAAATGGTTCGCGTGCTGATCAGCGAGGCGATGCGGCAAAAACGCATCCAGCGCCTCGATTACCACTTCACCGTCGACCTGATCATGGAAGACGGCCGCTGCGCTGGAGCGGTGGTCTTGGATGAGCACTCGGGTCGTCGGTTTCTGCTGCCGGCGCGCGCGGTGGTCCTGACAACCGGCGGAGCGGGACAGATCTATGCCCGCACGACGAATCCGGCGAATGCGACCGGCGACGGCGTTGCGATGGCCCTTCGTGCGGGCGCCGTATTACAGGATATGGAGTTTGTTCAATTCCATCCTACGGCGTTGTATCTGGCTTCCAGTCCTCCCTTCCTGCTTTCTGAGGCGATGCGTGGGGACGGAGGCCAGCTCCGCAACAGCAAAGGCGAAGTGTTCATGCACCGCTATCACCCGCTCGGAGCGCTCGCGCCACGCGATATCGTGTCGCGGGCCATCTGGGCAGAGATGGCGGCGACCAAATCCCGCCACGTCTATCTGGACGTCACGCACCTCGGCGCCGAATTCGTGAAGCGGCGGTTTCCGACCATCTATGCGACCTGTCTGCGCTACGATATCGACATCACCGAGGAATGGATCCCCGTCTCACCGAGCGCGCATTACATGATGGGCGGCGTCTGGACCGACCTCAACGGCGCGACGACAGTCCCCGGCCTGTTTGCCGCCGGCGAAGTCGCCTGCAGCGGCGTACACGGCGCCAACCGTTTGGCGAGTAATTCATTGCTCGAAGGCCTGGTGTTTGGGGCCCGGGCAGCCTCAGCTGCCGCGGCCTATGCAGGTCGGCACGAGATGCCGCCGCTCGACGCTCATGAAGTGTCTTTGAAGCACGAACAATACGGCTCGTTGGACGACGCTGAGAAATTGCGCAGCTCGCTGCGCCGGACGATGTGGGGACAGGTCGGAGTCATCCGATCCGGCGAGTCGCTCATTCGAGCCTGCGCGCAGCTCTCGCGGTGGGCGCAATTGGTCGCGCAGCCGTTTTCACAGCGTGCGGCACTGGAAGCCAAAAATATGGTGCAGGTCGCGCAATGCGTGGCGGAAGCGGCGCTTTGGCGCGAGAATAGCATCGGCGCCCACTACCGGTCCGATTTTCCGCAAGCCAAGCGGCCGGGATGGCAGCAGCACAGCCGGTTGTCCATGGAGGACGGAATCAGCGGAAGGAAGCCTCGGAAATCGCGGGGACTTCTGTTGGCGCTGCAGGGGCGAGCCGGGAGACGGGCCGCTCGGTGATCACCCCGTCGCGAACGAGGAAGGTCCGGTAATAGCGCAGCACCTTGCGGACGTACTGGCGGGTCTCGTCGATGGGCGGCAACGATTGATATCGGTCGACGACGTTCTCTCCGGCGTTGTATGCCGCCAATGCGAGAGGCAGGTTGCCGTGAAACCGGTCGAGAAGTTGTCTCAGGTACTTGGTCCCGCCACCGACATTTTCATCCGGATCGAACATATCCCTGACATCGAGTCGCACGGCGGTTTGGGGCATCAATTGCATGAGCCCAATCGCGCCTGCCCGGGACACGGCTCGGGGATCGAAATTTGACTCCGCCTTGATGACCGCGCGAATCAAGGCCGGATGCAATTGCTGCTGTGAAGAATGGCGCTTAATTAAGGGTTCCAGTTCGCGCTCTGACAACACGGCGTGGAACCGAGCTGATTCGACTTCGATTTTGCGGTAACGGGCATCCGACGGAACGTTGGTCAGCGAGATCGTCCCGGTCGGACTTATGTATTGGTAAATCTCCGCTTGGAGCGCGGCCGGGTGCATCAAATTCAGCACACCGATGCCGACGGCGAGGGCGGCTCCGGCGCTCATTCGTTCACGGAGTTTTGCGTGTTTCCTGGCCATTGGCATGGTCCCAACGATAGCAGCCTGTTCCGGCCTGTCAAGAAAATGCAGATCCCATGCCGGATGCCTGCACGAAAATAACTAGAGAGAACAAGAGGATCGAATGGAGTGCGCCTTACGGTTCGAGGAATTTTTGGCGGTGAGCGACAAAAATTTGATGTAGCCGGCGGGTTAACGGTCCGGGGGTCCCGACGCCGATCGGCCGGCCGTTGAGGTGCGTCGCGGGCATCACTTCCATCGTCGTGTTGCTCAGGAAGCATTCATCCGCGGCGGCGAGCGTTTCCGCCGCGAATTGCCCTTCCTGGGTCGGGATCGCTGCTTCCCGGGCCAAGGTCAGGAGGACGCTGCGGGTAATGCCGTCCAGGATGCCGCAAGAAAGCGCCGGGGTACAGACGCAGCCGGATTGTACGAAGAACAGATTGCTGACCGTGCACTCGGTGAGATAGCCCTCCCAATTCAACAAGACACTGTCGAATGCGCCCGCGGCAATCGCTTCGCGTTTGGCTTGAATGTTGTTCAAGAAGTTCGTGGCCTTGATTTGTGGATCGAGCGCTTTCGGCAGATTGCGTCTCGTGTTCGCAACGACAAGGCTGACCCCTGTGCGATATCGTTCGGGCGGAGGCGGCTTGAGCGGCTTCGTCATGATCACGATGGTAGGTGCTGAACACAGGGCAGGGTCCAGACCGATGTCCCCTTTGCCGCGCGAAATCGTGATGCGAATGTACGCATCCATCCGGTCGTTGCCGACGCTGTTGCGAGCCATGGATTCGTGGAGCAGCGCGGGCCAGTCGCGTTCGGGAATGTCCAAGCCGATGGCCTCCGCCGAGCGCCGTAAACGCGCGAGGTGCTGATCCCGCATGAAGATCTTGTCGCGATACGACCGGATCGTTTCATAGACGCCGTCACCATAGAGAAATCCATGGTCGAAAACCGAGACCAGCGCTTCTTCCTCTTTGACGAACCGGTCATTCAGGTAAATCCACACGGTCATGCCCGCCTGACCGAACTGAAAAATGCTTCGGCTTTGTGAAGGGTTTCCTCGTATTCTTTATCCGGATTTGAATCGGCCACGATGCCGGCGCCCACTTGTAAGTAGGCCTTCGCGCCGGTCATGACAAGCGTCCGGATGACGATGTTCAAATCTAGATCGCCGTTCCACCCGATGTAGCCGAACGATCCGGTATACGGACCGCGGCGCACGGGCTCCAATTCCTCGATGATCTCCATGCACCGGATTTTCGGTACACCTGTAATCGTGCCTCCCGGGAATGCGGCCCTAATGAGATCAAACGGCGTCGCGTCGTCCCTAAGAAGGCCGCACACGTTCGACACGATGTGGCTGACATGCGAATACTGTTCGACGGCCAGAAATTCATCCACCCGCACAGTGCCGGCCTTGCACACACGGCCCAGGTCGTTCCGTTCCAGATCTACGAGCATGACATGCTCCGCCCGTTCTTTGGGACTGGACAGCAGCTCTTCGACGAGCCGCCGGTCGTCGTCCGTGTTGGAACCCCGCGGTCTCGTCCCCGCGATGGGCCGTGTTTCGGCGCAACGTCCTCTGAGACGTATCAGCCGCTCGGGTGATGAACTGATCAGCGAGACTCCGTCGAAGCGGAGCAGGCCGGAGAAGGGCGACGGGTTGACGCTCCGGAGTTGGCGATACAATGCCTGCTCGTGGCGAAGACGTGCCGACCCTGAACGATAGCGGTGCGGAATATCGGCCGCAAAGCGGTGAGAAAGATTCGCTTGATAGATATCGCCGGCGGCAATGTAGGCTTGCGCCCGTCGGACGCGATCGAGATACGCCTCTCTCGTCTGTTCGGGGACAAAAGACAGCGTTTCGTGTGGGACAGGCTTCTCCCTCGGCGCCGGCGCCGTCAGCCGCGCTTCGCATTCCGCCACTCGGTCTATTCCTTCCCGGTACAGTTTTTCCCGTTCCTCCCCGAGGAATCGCTCCATTGAGGGGCAGAAAATGATTTGAAGCCGGTTCGCCCGATGATCGACGGCGGTAACGAGATCGTACAGCGCGAATTGCATGTCGGAAATATTGAGATCGTCCAGCGCGAGAGAGGGCACCGATTCCAAGCGACGGGCAAAGTCATACGTCAGGCATCCCACCGCGCCGCCGAAGAACGGTGGCAGGTCCGGCGACCGCTCGATGCCCGGTGTACCGACCGCCTGCCTGAGCCCCTCGAAGGGATCGCCATTCGGTCCTGCCGCCGAGCGGGACGGCGCAGGAACGACGGACACCGGAGCGCTCCCTACGAACGAATAGGAGGTGTCGTCCGACCGCGCTTTGGCGCTTTCCAGCAAAAATGAAGGCTGCGAGTGAGCGGCAATTTTTTGATACAGCTCGAACGGCTGCTCACCTCGGTTCTGAATCGAAAGGGCCAGCGGCTTGGGTGCGCCGCGCAGGAAGGAGGGTTGCGAAAATCGCGTCATGGATAAGGTCGGCTCGAGCGACAGCGCCCACTATACTCTACCGATTTAGTGATTTCCCAGCGCCCTAAAACTTGACAACTTCACGAGCATTCTGCTTGAATTGCGCGCCCGCCCTTCGGGAGAGTCCTTACTCAGGTACTCGCCTCAGTGGGTCAGGACCATGCCCCAGACACAGGATCCTTTTTACGCGGGGCTCGGCCAGGCTGTTCGAATCGGAACAGAGCTCTTGGCCGCGCTGGTTGTCGGTGGCGGGCTGGGCTGGGCCGTCGATACGTATCTCTTGGGTACAGGGCCGTGGCTCCTGGTTGTCGGATTGGTATTGGGTGCCGCCGCCGGTGTGAGAAATGCGTACCGAATGGCGCAACGGTGGCCGAAATAGTCGATTGAGTTCTTGCGAAAGGGTCCATGGAAGAAAGTCCCCTGCATCCGTTTGAACTTCACAACTATATTCCGATCAATCTCGGCGGCTTCGATATTTCCATCAACAAAGCCGTCATCATGATGTGGGTCGTGGTGGCGCTGATTTCCGTCCTCATGATCATGGCCGGCTCGGCCCGCCGGCTCGTACCGGGCAAGCTTCAAAGTCTCGCCGAGATGATGGTGGATTTCATCCGCGGAATCATTCTCGATACGATGGGAAAAGACGGCATGAAGTTTTTCCCGTTGATCGCCACGCTCTTTTTGTTCATCTTGTTTTGCAATCTCATCGGTCTGATTCCCGGCTCCTATACAGTCACCAGCCAGATCGTCGTCACGGCGGTGTTCGCCTGCACAGTGTATGCGCTCAGCCTTGTCATGGGTTTTGTAATACATGGCGGAAAGTTTCTTGGTATTCTCGTGCCGCCCGGAACGCCGGCGTGGCTCTTGCCCCTGATGATTCCCATCGAACTGATCAGTCAGCTGGCCCGCCCCATTTCGCTTGCCGTGCGATTGTTCGCCAACATGACGGCCGGGCACGTGATCCTCGGTGTCCTGTTCGGGCTGGCGGTCAGCGGAGGACTCTTGATCGGCTGGCTGCCGTTCGCGTTTACCATCGCGATGAACGGACTGGAAGTCGGCATTGCCTTCATTCAGGCATACATTTTTACGGTTTTGACATGCGTGTATTTGGGCGATGCCTTCCACCTGCATGGCCACGACGAGCACGCGCATTAACGACAGGTGACGCCGTCGCGGGAAAGGCCGCCGGCCTCAGTTTGCAACGAGAAGTCTTCTAGCCAGAGAGGAGTGGGACACGATGGATTCTGCAGCCGCAGCACTGTTGGGCATGGGTCTCGCCGCCGCCGGATTTGCCGGAGCAGGCGTGGGGATTGGGTACATCTTCGGGAAGATGATTGAAGCCGTCGCACGTCAACCTGAAGCGGAAGGGCGTGTCGGTAAATATATGTGGATCGGATTCGCATTGGTCGAGGCCATCGCGCTCTACGGGCTCGTCATTGCGTTCATCATCATGGGGCTGCGTAAATAACGGCAGGCCGTACCGTCTGCAACGCGTTCTTGGGTCGGCGGCGAGCACGTCGACGGCTGTGAGCACCGCGATTTTTAACAAGTGAGCGTGAACTATGCCGCAGTTTGAGTCGCATTTTTTCTCCTCCCTGATTTTCTGGGAAGTGGTGTCCTTCGGGATTCTTCTCTTCGTGCTCTACAAGTTTGCGTTTCCTGGTATTGTGAGCGTGCTCGAGGAGCGGGAGAAAAAAATCAAGGACAGCCTGGATCAGGCCGAAAGGCACAGGGCCGACGCCGAACGCAGGTTGAAGGAGTATGAAGCCAAGCTTGCAGGGGCCTCACGCGAAGCCGAAGGAGTTCTGGCGGCGGCCAAAGAACGGGCTCAGCGTCTAATGGAGGAGAACGAACAGCGGTTGACGGCAGAGGCCGAACGCATTAAAGGCGATGCGACTCGTGAGATCGACCACGAACGACGAAAGGCGATTCAAGACATCCGCAGCCAGACGACGGAACTCGCCTTGATGGTGGCGGAGAAGGTCGTTCAGCGAAGCTTGACGGACGCGGACCATCGACGTTTGGCAGACGAAGCGCTGGACGCGCTTTCAAAAACCTCGCGCTAGCGAGGCTGGCTGCCGGCTTACGTCAGTTCCGTTCCGCCGGTCCGGTAGCCTTCCAAATCCAGACACACAAAACGAAATCCTGCCTCGCGCAGGCGGATGCCGACCGCTGTGCGTACGCTCGGTTCATTCAGCCGGGCGAACTCCTCAGGGCCAACCTCGATTCTCGCGATGTCGCCGTGATCCCTGACGCGGACCTGGCGGAAGCCTGCAGACAACAAGACCGCCTCTGCCTGTTCGACTCGCCGCAGCTTCTCAACCGTGATCGGCACCCCGCGAGGAATGCGCGAAGAGAGGCATGCCGCCGCCGGCTTATCCCACGCCGAAAGCCCAAGACTTTGAGCCGCCGCTCGTACCTCGGCTTTCGTGAAGTCCGCCTCCACGAGCGGACTCCGTACCTGCCATTCGCGCGCCGCTTTGATGCCGGGCCGATCATCGCCCAGGTCGTCCATGTTCGTGCCGTCCAGGATCCATCGCATCGGTCGGGAGGCCCTCAAATCCTCCATCAACCGGTACAGATCCGTCTTGCAATGAAAGCAGCGCGATGCGTCGTTCTCGACGAAGGCAGGAATTGTAAGCTGATCGGTCGAGACCACTTCATGCCGTGCGCCGATTTCCCGCGCGCTTTGGACTGCGGTTTCGAGTTCCAACGCCGGATAGGTCGCCGACACGGCGGTGATGCCGACCGCGTTCGACCCTAGCTCATCGTGCGCGACCTTGAGCACGAGCGTGCTGTCGATGCCTCCAGAAAACGCCACCAGCACGGATCCCATGTCGGAGACGATGCGACGGAGATGCCCTAACTTTTCGGTGAGGATGGGGCTGACCATGGCGGGTTACTGTTTGAGTTTGGCCTTTGCCGCGTTGCCGACGACGACGAGGGCATAGCGCTGCGGGTTCAGGTACTGTTTGGCGACCCGCAAGACGTCCTCCTTCGTCACGCGCTCAATCCACTTTGGATACTGGGAAAAGTATTCAAACCCAAGGCCGTAAAATTCGACCTGCGCCAATACCTGAGCGAGCTTGGCGGTGGAATCGAGCCGCAGCGGAAAACTCCCGATCAAAAAGGATTTGGCCTCCGAAAGTTCCTGATCGGTGACCGGCGTCTCGCGGATGTTCTTCATCTCGGACAGCACGCCTTGGATCGCCTGATTGGTGGCCTCGGTGCGTGTTTGAAAATTGACCCAGAACGAACCAGGCATGAGCCTGGCGTCGAAATGGCTCATGATGCCATACACCAAACCTTGCTTGTCGCGGATCGAATCCATCAGCCGTGAAGAAAATCCGCCGGCGCCGAGAATGTAGTTCATCACGGTGACGGCGTAAAAATCGGGATTATTCCGGCTGATGCCTCCATGGCCGAGAATGACATTCGATTGCGTCAGATCCTTCTCGATGAGCTGCACCGTCTTTTTTTCGACCGGCGGAGCGTTTTTTACGTTCCGGGGGGGCGTTGGCGATTTTTTCCAGCTTCCGAAGTGAGTTTGTGCCAGGCCGGTGACCTGGTCCGTGCTCACGTCGCCGACAACGGTCAAGATCACCTGATTCGGCGTGTACTCTCGGCTATAGAAGCCGACGACGTCCGCGTGGGTGATTTTGCCGAGGGATTCCTCGGTGCCGTTCAAGGGCCAGCGATATGGATGCCCATGAAAAACAAGCTGATTGAACGCCTTCATGGCGACGTGACCGGGGTCGTCATTGTCGCTGGCCATCTCGCCGAGGATCTGGGAACGAATTCGCTCGAATTCGGGTTTGTGGAACGCCGGATGCTGAAGAATGTCCGCCAGCAGCGTAAAACCGAGCTCCACGTCCTTCTTCAGCACGCGCACGGAGGCGGTGGTGAAATCTTCAGATGCCTTCACTTCCAAGGCGCCGCCGACAAAATCAATTTGCTCGGCAAGCTGCTTTGACGACCGTGACGTCGTGCCCTCGTCGAGGAGGCTGGCGACGAGATTGGCCAGACCTGCCTTTTCAGGCGGATCCTGCGCCGAACCGCTCCTCACGAGGGCATGGACTTCCACGATCGGCAAAAAATGTTGCTCAAGCACGAGGACCGTCATACCGTTTGGCGTGACGAATTTCGTGGGAACGATATCCGAAGCGGAGACCAGCGGCGCTTCAACGACGAGTCCGAGGCAGAGTAGCAGGATCCAGGCGCGCGCGCGCGGTGTGGAGAACACCGTCAGGATGGATCTGTTGATCACGGTTTTCCTTGGACGGCGGCCGTGGGTAACTCCGGCGGTTTGGGCATGACCGGAATCAACGTGCCGACGGTTCTCGCATCATCGATCAAATACTGCGTCGCCACCCGCTGAACGTCCTTAGGCGTGACCGCTCGAATCCGCTCGAGGAACTGGTCCACCTTCCGCCACCCGGCTCCAACTGACTCCGCCTGCCCCAGCAGCATCGCGTGCCGGAAATTTGAATCCTGTTCGAACACTCGAGACGCCTCGATCTGATTCTTGGCCCGTTGCAGTTCCTGTTCAGTCGGCGGTTCCGTCTGCAGCCGTTTGATTTCCTTGTGAAGCGCTTCCTCCACGACCTCGACTTTCTGGCCGGGGCTGATGAGCGCGTAAAAATAAAACAAACCGGGATCCGTTTGCATTAAACCGTATTCCGCACCGACGGCGAGCGAAAGCTTTTGATCGTACACCAGGCTCTGGTAGAGCCGGGAGCTTTTCCCGTGCGAGAGGATGGATTCCAGCACGTCCAGCGCGTACGCGTCTTCACTGACGTAGTTAGGGACGCGATAGCCCATCATTACGAAGGGCACCTGTGCTTCACGTTTCAGCAGGAACCGCCGCTCGCCTTTTTGCTCGCCTTCCATCGTCGCGACCGGTTTCGGTTCCGGCCCCCGCGGAATAGGCTCGAACAAATGCTTGATCGTCGGCAGCAATTGATCCGCCTTGATGTCGCCCACGACGACCAACGTCGCATTGTTCGGTGAATAGTAGGTGTCGTAATGCCGTTGCAGATCCTCGAGGGTCATGGCATCCAGATCGCCGAACCAGCCGATGACCGGCCAATGATAGGGATGGCTGAGATAGGCCTGGGCGAAGAGCGCTTCCACGAGAGCGCCTTGAGGATCGTCTTCCGTTCGCAGCCGCCGTTCCTCTTTCACGACCTCGCGTTCGGTCTTGAGCTCATTCATGTCGAGGATGAGGCCCTGCATCCGATCGGCCTCCATCTCCAGAGCCAGCTGCACGCGGTCGGCGGCGAGATTTTCGAAATAGGCAGTGAAATCCTGGCTCGTGAAGGCGTTGTCCATGCCGCCGTTCTTGCGAATGAGACGGGAGAAGGATCCCTTCGGATATTTCGCGGTGCCCTTGAACATCATGTGCTCGAGCATGTGGGAAAGCCCTGCACGGCCCATCACCTCGTTGCGAGAGCCGACCTTGTACCAGACCTGGACCGTGGCGACGGGCGCTTTCGGCACTTCGACGAGCAAGACTTTCATCCCGTTCGAGAGCGTGTGCTCATGGGGGTCGGCCGCGGCCGGCTGAACGGACCAGCACCAGATCGCGATAACGATCGGGAGCCATGGGGAACGGCTGTGTCGGAAAGGCAAACTGATCATCATCGATGGTGAGGAACGAGCCGCTGCATGCTAACAACGTGATTGAATTTGTGTCAAGGATCGGTCGGTCGCGGCGGGAATATTGCCGAGTTGGCCACAGGCGCCCAAGACATCGCGCCCGCGGCTCTTTCGAATGAAGACGTCGATGCCCGCGCGCCGAACGACCGACTGAAATGCGAGGACGTCGCGGTCGGAAGGCCGCCGGAAGACGCTGCCCGGAAACGGGTTGAACGGAATGAGATTGACCTTGCATGTGATGCCCCGGATCAGATTCACGAGGCGCAGGGCATCGGCTTCCCGATCGTTCTCGCCCGCGAGCAAGACATATTCAAAGGTCAGCCGTTGGCGCGGAGCCAAGGGATAACGGCGGCACGCGAGCAACAACGTCTTGAGGGTCGCCATACCGTTGACTGCCGGCATGAGTCGGGCGCGCTGATGGTCTGTGGTGGCATTGAGCGAAACGGCCAGGTTCACGCCGAGCGGCGCAATCTCCTTCATTCGTGACGCCAGGCCCGCGGTCGACACCGTGATGCGGCCGGGCGACCATCCCAGGCCCCACGGCTTGTTCGTCAGACGCCGGATCGCTTCCGACAACGCGGTGAGATTGGCCAGTGGTTCACCCATGCCCATGAACACCATGTTGGACAATCGTTCGCCGTCTTCGAGCTGATCCTGAGCGGTTAATACCTGCTCGATGATTTCGTGGGGCTTGAGATTGCGTTGTAGGCCCATCCTACCGGTGAGACAAAAACCGCAGTCGAGCGTGCAGCCGACCTGTGTGGACACGCACAGAGTGAGCCGGTCCTTGTCGGGAATCAAGACGGCTTCCACTTCCAGTCCGTCCTCGAGGCTGAAAATCAGCTTTCTCGTATTGTCCGCGGCGCGAAAGACCATGCAGCCGGACGCCGTCCGGCCTGTCGTGGCGCGAACGCTCAACGCCGCTCGATCGGCCAGGCTCAGATCGGTCATGTCTTCGATTGTCAGCGCCCGTCGCTGATAGATCCAGCGGAGAATTTGCCCGGTGCGGTATGCGGGCCAGCCGTGCTCGCGCACCAGCGCCGCCGTCTCCGATTCGTTCAGCGAGAGGAGATTGATCTTTGGCGGCAAGGCCGGTGCACGCAAGACCTGCATGGCGCAGCCTACCATATCGGCGTCCTCTGCTGGCAAGGTTGGAGCGACACTGTTATATATGGTAGAGCCGGAACCAGTTCGCGAGGTCTGAGTGCTGCCAATGGTCATGCGGTTGTGCGCCTGCAGTCTGCTGCTTTGTCTCGGCGGCCTGGCCGGGTCCACAGCGCTCTCCAGCGAACCGGATGCTTGCGATCAAGCCGAGCCCTGTTTCCAGGCGGCCGTGCTTCCCAAGGAACGCCTTGGAAAGGGCATGAGCAAAGAACAGCTTCTGACGCTCAAGCTCGAGCGTCTCCAGCGATTAATGGATCGCTTTCCAGATACCGTCTGGAGCAAGCGGGGCGCCTTACTCTCCGGCGTCTTGTCCATCGAACGGAATCCCTCCGCGGCCATCCCGTTTCTTCGAGGCGCGCAACGCGACTTTCCCGTACTGGATGACTACGTCCGTCTCTGGATTGCTCAGGCACAGCTAAATCTCGGCGAGGCCAAAGAGGCGGCGGTGCTGCTCGAAAGCGTTCCAATGGCGGTCCCGGATTCGAACATCCTCGCGAGGGCCGCCTACAGAACGGGGGAAGCGTGGTATCAAGCCTCCGCATGCCAGGAAGCCACAGGCTGGTTCACGAAAGCGCTCGCCATAAATGACAAGGACCTAAGCGCTCCGCAAGCGTATCTCCGGCGGGGCGCCTGCCGTTTACGGGACAATAATGTGTCCGAGGGACGGGAGTTGCTCAAGCAGCTGTGGATGCGGTTTCCCTACGCGCCGGAGGCCAAGGAAGCGGAAGCGCTATTGTCGTCGAATTTGGGCGGGGAGACGTGGACCGTGCAACCTTCCGAGCGGCTGACCCGTGCTCAGGCGTTTTTGGGGCAAGCCTTTCATGCGGAAGCCATTGAGGAGCTGAAAAAATTTCTGATCGCCGACCCGCACTCGTCACGGCGGGCGGAGGCCAAGCTCAAGTTGGGCATTGCGCAGGTGCGGCTCAAACTCTACGACCAAGCGCGGGAAACGTTTCGAGCGTTGGCCAAAGAGAGCGGGCCGGAGTCCCAAGAGGCGGCGGTGTGGCTGGCGCGTGTCTATCTTCGCCAGGCGCAGGGAGACAAACTGCTGGAGGCGGCGCGGGTCCTGCCGGCGACTTCCCTTTCGGCGGAACAAAAAGGCCAGATCATGTTGTTCGTCGGAATGTGGCTGGAGGACCAAAAACAATACGACGACGCGATCGCCAAATACCACCAGGTAGCCAAGCAGGGCGAGCCGACCGCCCAGCGCGCGGAAGGCCAATGGCGGGTGGGATGGACCTATTATCGCACGGGCCGCTATGGCGAGGCCGGCGACAGCTTGCGGGTCCTCGCCGAGCAGCACGATGGTGAATTCGAGCCTCAGGCCCTCTACTGGATGGGCCGGGCCGGAGAACAGCAGGGGCAGGGGAACGCCCAGGACCACTACAAGAAGCTTTGCCAACGGCACCCGTTTACCTATTACTGCCAGCTCGCGCGTGAGCGCTTGAAAAGTGTGCCCGCCCCGGAGACGCCGCTTGAACTCACCGTGGTGTCCGCCGAACCGCAGAATGACGGCGCCGCGGCCGTTCTTACCCGTGCGGATATCGCCCAGCAGACCGCCTACCGTCGGGCGATTGAACTCAAGACCCTGGGACTGGACGCCGACGCAGCGCATGAAGTTGCCGTGCTTGCGGAACGGTACAGCCGTGACCCAGATGCGCTCGTCGCGCTGTCGACGATGTTGAACGAGGTCGGCGCCTATCATCAGGCGCTTCGACTGGCGCGTGCTCGGTTTCGAGATCAGCTCGAGCGCACAGGCGGGACGTTCGCTCCTTCATTGTGGAACGTGGCATATCCGACGGGGTTGCTGCCGACCATCAAGCTGCAGGGCGCCAAGGGCGTGGACCCGTACTTGATCGCAGCCATTATCCGGGAAGAAAGCCAATATGACGTGAAAGCGGTCTCCCGCGTGGGCGCCATCGGGTTGATGCAGGTCATGCCGGCGACGGCGAACACTGTCGCACAGCGGGTTGGGCTCCCGGCCCTCGGACGTGAGGATTTATTCGATCAAGAAACGAACATCCGCATCGGCGTCCGTTATGTCGAGCAATTGATGGAGCAGTTCTCCGGCAACATCGTGTATACCGTCGCCTCCTATAATGCCGGACCGCTGGCGGTCGGCGGTTGGATCGCGCAGTATCGGGGACAAAGTCAGGACGAGTTCGTGGAGCTGATTCCCTATCAGGAGACCAGGCAATATGTGAAGAGAGTGTTGCGAAGTTATCGCGAATACGTCCGCCTGGGGGGGCTGTCGTAACGGCGTTGACAAGCTATGGGTAACTTCCTATAGTGCGCCACAATCGGTGGTAGAGAATTCCGGAGAACATACATGGCCTTGGATCGTTTGGACGCGCTCGAGACGCGCATCAAGGACCTGGTAAAGCTCATTCAGGAATTGAAGAAGCGAAACGCCGGCCTCGAGGATGATCTGCGGCAGGCCCGCCAGCGTTTGGCGGATGAGAGCGATTCAAACCGGCGCTGGGCGCGGGAACGGACCGACATCAAGAGCCGCATTGAGAAAGTCCTGAGCGATATCGAAGTGTTAGAGGGGTTCGAAGAACGCAAGGAGGTGGCCTTTGACTAAGACGACGGATGTCGAAATCTACGGCCAGCGGTACACCATTAGAGGCGAGGCGGATGAGGGGTACATCCGGCGCCTGGCTGCTTTTGTGGACGGTCAAATGCGGCAGGTGGCTGAAGGAATGAACACGACCACACCGTCCAGGCTGGCCGTTCTCACGGCGCTCAACGTGGCGCACCAACTGTTCGAAGCGGAAAAGAGACGTACCCAAGGCGAAGCCGATGTAGAACGTCGGATGACGTCGCTCATGGAATCGATCGAAGAGCACGTGCCGACATCGCTCTTTCGCTGAATGCGCTTGCAAAGGCCGGGAAGCCTTTGCTATCGTGGTGTTGTGGTAGTGGTATTTGCGGAAGCACGTTCATTGATCGGGACAAGGATGAGGTCATTCACCTACCGGTAACAATCCGGGATACGATTACGTCGCTGCAAGAATGGATGTGGGTTTGTTGATGTTGGTTTCGTTGAGAGAGTGGAATGTGTCGCAAGGAGTGCTGTTGCTCCTCTCGACTATCGTGGTCTTCGTAGACCGAATCGCAGAGTACATCATGCCGGCTGAACCCGAGTTCGGCGCAGGCAGACCGCCGGCTGTATCGGTGTCAGAACCGGTACCACCGTTCGGATTGCGTCTCGTGCGAGTACGTTCAATCCGGCGCACAGCCGGAGGACAGGTCTGGAGGCAGGCGCGTTCCGCTCTTCCAACAACACGTTCATCCTTCGGAAGTCGTTCCTCGGGATAATCCGGTCGGTCGGCATCCTTCGAGAACCATCCCTCGTCTTCCCGCTCCACTACCCCGCAACCGTACCGTATCACGCATACGGCTGACGCAGCCTCAATCTGAAAGGGTCCGTCTATGTCGACCTCCATGCTGTTGTACATATTCGTGGGACTCATAGGCTCCTTGCTTGGCGTCGGAGTCTATGAACTCGTGCGTCGTTCTTCCCTCACCGCGAAGCGGGCTCAGGAAGCGGAACAGTCGCGGCAGACGATCCAAAACGCCCAACGGGAAGCCGAAAACATCGTCAAGGAAGCCAAGCTCGAAGCGAAGGATCTCATCTTTCAATCGAAAGCCGAATCCGAAAAGGAGCAAAAGGCCAAGCTGTCAGAGCTTGCCACCGCGGAGAAGCGCCTGGTTCAGAGAGAAGAAGCGATCGACAAGCGCATCGGCGCTTTGGATAAGCGGGACGCCGAAGGACAAAAGCGCGAGCAAGAGCTGATCAAAAAGGAAGAGCGACTCATCGGAAAGGAGGCGGCTTGCGCGCAAGCAGAGCGCGAGCATCGCGAAGCGCTGGAACGAGTCGCAGGAATGACGGCCGATGAAGCCAAGAGGCAGCTGCTCCAGGAACTTGAAAGCCAGGCTCGTCTCGACGCCGCCGGCATCGCCAAACGCACGCTGGAAGAGGCCAGGGAAAATGCCGAGCGGGAAGCCCGGGAAATCATCACGACATCGATACAGCGAGTGGTGCGGGATTACGTCTCGGAATCGACAATCTCCGTTGTGCCGATTCCGAACGACGCCATGAAGGGTCGTATTATCGGCCGCGAGGGCCGCAACATCAGGGCCATCGAAGCGGCGACCGGCATCGATCTCATCATTGATGAAACGCCGGAGGCGGTAATCATCTCAGGGTTCGATCCGCTGCGCAGGGAAATCGCCAAGGTCTCGCTTGAACGGCTGATGCACGACGGGCGCATCCATCCCACGCGCATCGAGGAAATCGTCGAAAAGGTCAAGGTCGACATCGATAAGCTGATGTACGAAGAAGCCGAAAAAATCATTTTCGAGCTCGGGCTGTCGGACTTCCATCCGGAGCTGATCAAGGTCCTGGGCCGGCTGAAATACCGCACCAGCTACGGGCAAAACAACCTCTACCATGCGCGGGAAGCGTCGTATATCTGCGGCATCATGGCTTCAGAGCTCGGCTTGGACGTGCGGCTGGCGCGACGGGGGGCGTTGTTGCACGACATTGGGAAGGCGGTGAGCCACGAGGAGGAAGGGCCGCATGCCATGTTGGGAGCGGAAATCGCCAAGAAATACGGCGAGAGCGAAAAAATCGTCAACGCCATTGCCGCTCACCATGAACAAGTCCCGCCGATTTGTCCCGAATCCGTGCTCGTCGCAGCCGCTGAAGCGCTGTCAGCGGCCCGACCCGGAGCCAGGCGCGAGGCGCTCGAGTCGTACGTGAAGCGTCTGGAAAAATTGGAATCGCTGGCCCATGCCCAAAAGGGCGTTCAGAAGGCATATGCGATTCAAGCCGGCAGGGAAATTCGCGTCATTGTCCGTCAGGAAGACGTCACCGACAGCGAGTCATTCCAACTTTCGAGAGAGCTGGCGAAGAAGATCGAGCAGGAATTGACGTATCCGGGCCAGATTAAAGTCACGGTCATCCGCGAAAGCCGCTATATCGAGTATGCCAAATGAAGGTCTTGTACGTCGGGGATATCATGGGGGAGCCCGGGCGACGCGCGGTGGCGCGAATCGTGCCGCGGCTGGTCTCTCAACGCAAAATCGATGTCGTCATCGGCAACGGGGAAAATGCGGCTGGCGGCTTCGGCATCACTCCCGAATTGGCTGAGGAATTGTTTGCCGTCGGATTATCGGCGATCACGACGGGCAATCATGCATGGGACAAAAAGGAAATTCTTGATTACTTCCCGCGTGAACGCCGCCTGCTCAGGCCGGCCAATTATCCGGAAGGGGTGCCCGGTCAGGGCAGTGTGGTCGTGCAGGCCAGGAATGGGGAAGAACTCGCCATTCTACAGTTGATGGGCCGCGCCTACATGCCGACCCTGGATTGTCCCTTTCAGGTCGCCAAGCGCGAAATGGCCAGATTGAGGAAGCACGTAGCCGCTGTGCTCGTTGACATGCATGCCGAAGCCACCTCAGAAAAAATGGCTATGGGCCATTATCTGGATGGAGAAGCCACCGCGGTGGTCGGCACACACACGCACGTGCAGACTGCGGATGAACAAATTTTGCCGAGGGGCACGGCATATTTGACGGATATAGGCATGACCGGTCCGCTGCATGGCGTGATCGGCGTGAAGAAAGAGCTTGCGATCGAGAAGTTTTTGACCGGCATGCCGAGGCGTTTTGAGGTGGCTGCCGGTCCCACGGTATTTTGTGCCGTCCTGATCGAGTTGGACGCACGGATCGGCAAGGCGCTGTCGATCGAGCGAGTGCGCATCCTCGACTAACGGATGTCGGCCACGAAGCAACAGACGCTGTTCCAGCCCGCCAAGCCGGTGACCGTGTCACAACTCACCGGCCTCCTGCGCACGTCGATTGAGTCTCAGTTTTCGGATCTCTGGCTTGAAGGGGAAGTCTCCAACCTTCGCATGCCGGGGTCCGGGCACGTCTACTGCACGCTCAAAGACGAATTCAGCCAGATCCGCGCCGTCTTGTTCCGATCCAGCGCCCTGCGGTTGAAGTTCACCCTGCAGGAAGGCATGTGCGTCATTGTCCGCGGCCGGCTGACCGTCTATGAGCCCCGGGGGGAATATCAGATCGTCATGGACAGCGTCGAGCCCAAGGGCGTCGGGGCGTTGCAATTGGCGTTCGAACAACTCAAAGCCCGATTGTCCGCCGAAGGCTTGTTCGATGAAGCCAAGAAAACCCCGTTGCCGCCTTTCCCTCAAAGAATCGGCATCGTGACGTCGCCGACCGGTGCCGCGATCAAGGATATGCTCTCGGTGCTCTATCGGCGGTGGCCGACGCTCCGCGTCATTGTCGTCCCTGTCCCGGTGCAAGGAGAAGGGGCGGCGCAACAGATTGCCAAGGCGGTGGCCTGGCTCAACGAGGAGGACCTGGTCGACGTCATGATCGTCGGCCGCGGCGGAGGGTCGCTTGAAGACCTGTGGAGTTTTAACGAAGAAGTTCTGGTCCGCGCCGTCGCGGTGTCACGCGTTCCGGTCGTGTCCGCCGTCGGCCATGAAATCGATGTGACGCTCACGGATTTTGCCGCCGATCGCCGAGCGGCCACGCCGTCCGCGGCGGCAGAAACCGTCGTTCCGGTGCTGGCGGAAGTGGTCGAGCGCTTGCGCGTGGTGACGGTACGCATGAGCCAGACGATGGGCAGGCATTGCCTGTTCGAGCAACGCCGACTCGAGGCTCAGATGGGAAAGTTGACCGAGATGCGTCTTCGCATCCGGCAGGAATGGCAACGTACGCAGCAAGCCGTCGATCGCTTAAAGACATTGACTTGCAACCGGGTGGCCGCGAGCCGTGATGTGGTACGCGACCGTCAGCGGGAACTGGCCGGCCTTAACCCGGTCTTTGTCGTGAAGCGGGGCATCGCGATGATTACTTTTCTGATGCAGCGCCTCGAACGCCAGGTCATGGTCTTGAGCGACGGCCGTAGACGCCGTATGGCGGCCATTGCGGCGCAGTTGGGGCATTTGAGTCCCTTGGCGATTCTCGGGCGCGGATATAGCATCGTCTCCCGCGTGCGGGATGGAGTGATTCTTCGCAGTGCGGATGACGTTCAACCGGACGAGGAAATATTGGCACGTCTGTCCCAGGGACAGCTTCACTGTTCGGTCAAGCGCGTATTGCCCGATCCATTGCTGTAAATCGGGGCCAGGCCCGGTATAATGTGCCTTCACATCGAACGAAAGGAGCGGTGCCGTCGTGGGCGGTGTCAAATTCGAACAGGCCATGGCGCGGTTGGAAGCGATCGTCGGCGAATTGGAAAAGGGCGATCTGCCTCTCGACGAGTCGTTGAAGATTTTTGAGGAAGGCATTCGACTTTCCAAGAGTTGCTTGAAAATTCTCGAAGACGCCGAGCGCAAAGTCGAAGTGCTGGTCCAGGACAGGAACGGAAAAAAGCGGCTTCACGCGTTCTCGCCGGACGAGGAAACGGAGGATCCCTCCAGCGAGTCTTCCGGTTGATTCCACGGTGGAATCCTCATCCGGGTATCCGGCCTTCGCGTTTATCCTCCAATTCTCAGCACCATGCCTCCTGTTGACAAAGAACGGTTGGACCGCCTGATGGTCCACCAGGGCCTGGTCGCTAGCCGGGAGGCCGCTGTCCGAACAATCCTCGCGGGCGGCGTCTTGGTAGACGGCGCGATGGTCGACAAGCCTGCCAAGCTGGTCGCCCGCGGCGCTCGCATCGAAATCGAGCATGCGGCCCCGTTTGTCAGCCGGGCCGGTGAGAAGTTGGCAGCCGCCCTTGACGCGTTCTGCATCGACCCGGGTGGTCTGATCGCATTGGACGTCGGGTGTTCGACCGGCGGCTTTACCGATTGCCTGTTGCAGCGTGGCGTCCAACGGGTATACGCCGTGGATGTCGGCTATGGACTCATCGACTGGAAGCTCCGTAAGGACCCGCGGGTCATCTTGCTTGAGCGCACCAATATCCGGTACATAGACCGTTCGCAAGTTCCGGATCCGATCGAGCTAGCGGTGATCGATGTCTCGTTCATCTCCCTCACGTTGGTGCTGCCCAGTGTCGTGGCCCTCTTGGGCGACGGTGGGAGAGCGGTGGCTTTGGTCAAGCCTCAATTTGAAGTCGGGAAAGGACAAGTCGGATCCGGAGGGATCGTGCGGGAGGAGACTCAGCGCCGAGCCGTCACCGATAAGGTAATTTCGGCGGCAGGCCGCCTGGGACTGGAGGCCCTGGGAGTGTTGGACTCTCCAGTAAAGGGCAGGAAAGGTAATCAAGAAATTCTTGTGAGCTTCGTGCATAACGGTATAATCAGTCCCTCGGAAACGCGGTCGAGGGTGGTGGAGGAGGCATGAAGGTTTTAGTCACGGGCGGAGCTGGATTCATCGGGTCACACCTCGTCGATCGCCTGGTCTTGGAAGGACATGAGGCGGTCGTCGTGGACAATCTTGCCACGGGCAAGCGGAGGAACATCAATCGTGCCGCCCGTTTTTATAAGATGGACATCCAAAGCTGGCGTTTGGAGCGGGTCTTTCGCAACGAACGGCCTAATGTCGTGATGCATCTGGCTGCTCAGATGGACGTGCGCAAGTCGGTGGAAGATCCAATGTTCGACGCTCAAGTCAACGTGCTGGGCACGTTGAACGTTCTGCAGCAGGCGGTCAAGCACGGCGTGCGGAAAGTCGTCTTTTCTTCTTCCGGCGGAGCGATTTACGGGGAGCAGGAGGCGTATCCCGCTCCCGAAACCCATGTCACGAGACCGCTGTCTCCTTACGGCTTGAGCAAACTGTGCGGAGAGCAATACCTCTCCTACTTCCAGCGCGTCAGCGGTTTGCAGGCCGTGAGTCTTCGCTATGCCAATGTGTATGGGCCCCGGCAGGATCCTGAAGGCGAAGCCGGTGTCGTCGCGATCTTTATTCAGAAAATGCTCAACAATGAACAGGCCGTCATCAACGGCAATGGCCGGCAGACCAGAGATTTTGTGTTCGTCGACGATGTCGTCGAGGCGAATCTCGCCATGATGGGACAAGAGACGCAGGGGACCTACAATGTGGGCACTGGTGTGGAAACCTCCATCAACGACCTATTCAGGATCCTTGTCCAGCATACGGGATCGAACTGCAAGGAAGTCCATGGCCCCTCCAAAAAAGGCGAGCAGGCCCGCAGCGTCATCGACAATACGAAGCTGCGGCATGAAGTCTCGTGGGAACCGAAGGCTGACTTGAGTGAGGGATTAAAAAAAACTGTCGACTACTTTCGGGAGCGCTTGCATTGAACTCGGCTGTCCGCCGCCGTCACAGCTAATACCTGGGCACCGAGCGGTCCACAAGAGCTGACCAGGCATCGATTCCGCCTACCAAGTTCTTTACGTTCGGAAACCCCTGCTGAAGAAGAAAGTTAGTCGCGTCAGCACTCCTCATGCCGTGATGGCAGATCGCAATGATTTCGGTATCCTTGCTGAGCTTGCCCAAGGAGTTGGGTAGCGTGGCCAAGGGAATCAAGGTGGA
Organism: Nitrospira sp.; assembly: GCA_035277085.1. Taxonomy (GTDB): domain Bacteria; phylum Nitrospirota; class Nitrospiria; order Nitrospirales; family Nitrospiraceae; genus Nitrospira_C. The sequence continues at coordinate 43,322 of DATELB010000101.1, forward strand.
CCCGTTCAGCTTGGCCAGGTCGAACTCCCATTGCTCGCGTACATCGAGGAGAACGAGTTGATCGCCTTTGTCCAACCTGCTCTTGAGTTCGGTCGGGGTGATGGTATAAGCCATGGTTGCCTCCGTCTCTGTCTGGAAATGCATCTTAAGTGAGCTCCGAAAATACTGTCAATTGGGGGCGGTTCCTATGACCGCCAGCGCCTTTTGATTGCGGGTCCATCGTGGCTTCGGATACGCAGTTCACCCGAGGACAATATTTGTTCATTTTTGTCATTGATTCGTGTCGATCCCAACAGGCCTACAGTCGACCACGGGACAAAAGATGGTTCAACACGGCCAAAAAACATGCATAAGTCATTGTTTTCTATTGAGGTGTCACCTTTTCTCTTCTAGGTAGGGCACGGTACTTGCTCAGAGAGGGTTGGTGTCTTAGTTGATGAGAGCGTCGTCCGGGAGGGTCATCGTCGTGTTGGTGACAACTGCGAATCGCCGGGAAGCCATGCGGATCGCCGAATCGGTGGTCGAAAAACGGCTGGCGGCCTGCGGCAACGTGATCCCTTCCGTGACATCGATTTTCAGGTGGAAAGGACGAGTACAGAAGAGCGGTGAGACGCTGCTGATCATGAAAACGACTTCACGTCGCTACCCCGCTCTCCAACGGCTGATTCGGTCGATGCACTCATACGAGGTCCCCGAGATCATTGGATTGACCGTAGAGAGGGGACTACATCCATATGTTGAGTGGGTTCACAAAGAAACCGCAACGGATTGAGTTCCTATTGCAACTCATGCCCAACTTGAGGGGTTGACCAAAGCACCCTAGAACGGTACACTCGGAACCGATACCTAGGTATGTGGAGGCACCCTTGCAGCAGGGGGTGAAGGACATGGGACAGGTACACGGCGTAGAATCCAACGACTCTTACACAGTCGTCATCTTCCGCGGGTCGACAGCGAAGCCGCTGCGCTTTAGTTTTCCCAGAAAATTTGTTCGTAAGCTATTGATTCTAGGTGCGATTGTCATCGCCGCCGACCTGATGGTGATTTCCCATTATGTCGTCAGAACCGGGGAAGTTTGGGAACTTTCGGCATTCCGCGCTGAAGCGCTTAGCGCCCGGCAGCAGACCGCGGCCTTCTCGACGGCGGTCGATGACTTGAAAAAGCGCCTGACCAGTATGAAGGAAGTCAACCAGCGGCTTCGGGTAATGCTGGGCATCGAAACTCCGAAAGGCGGCGATCAGTTCAATGGCCGCGGCGGTGAAGAGACCCCGCTTCCCGAAGGCAGCACGATCAATCCGATCGACAAACCGGCGGCCGGCGAATCTGAACTGCAATCTAGTGGCGCCGTCGCGGGCCAGAGCGACCTGGGTGCCTCTCGATCGAAGGAAATGGGACAACAGGACCTCGTCGCCGTGGTCAAAGAAGGCATTGGCTGGCTGGCGAAGGAAGCGGATGTCCAAGAGCATTCGCTGCAGGAGCTTTCCGTCGCGGCCGAGCAGAAATCTTCGCGCTGGGCGGCTACTCCCTCCATCTGGCCGGTCAAAGGATGGGTCACCTCGGGGTTCGGACCGCGCGTCTCGCCGTTTACTGAAAAGCCGGCCTGGCACGACGGTCTGGACATCGGCGCCGCGGCGAACGCGCCCGTCCAGGCGCCAGCCCAGGGCCGTGTCACGAGCGTAGGGTTCGATCCCAAACTCGGCAATACCGTCAAGCTCGACCATGGATATGGGATTGAGACATTGTACGGGCATCTTGCGAAAAGCCTGGTGAAAGAAGGGCAACGCGTCAAGCGGGGAGACGTCGTAGGGTTGGTCGGAAGCAGCGGCCTTGCCACCGGCCCGCATCTTCACTACATGGTGAAGGTGAACGGTCAGACATTTGATCCGACGAAATACATTCTGGACTGAAATTAGTTTCCAGCTGCTCGATCACGCGCTATGTCGTCCGGCATAGCGCGTTTTTTTGTGGGCCAACAGGTCTATTCTTCCGTCCGACGGTTTGACCCGCCACTACCCGTAGGAATATCGTCAGCTGAGCCATGACCGATCTCGACATCGCGCGATCCTACCAGCCCCTTCCTGTCCAAGAAGTTGCCAACCGGCTCGGATTGTCTCCTGACGAGCTGCATCCCTATGGGCGGTACAAAGGCAAGATCAGTCTTGCCGCGCTCGAGCGTCTCCGAGAGAAGCCATTCGGCCGATACATATTGGTGACGGCCATCAACCCTACGCCGCTCGGAGAAGGGAAGACAACGACCTCGATCGGACTCGCGATGGGCCTCAATCGAGTTGGCCCGCGGGCCGTGGTGACGCTCCGTCAACCATCACTCGGACCGGTCTTCGGCATCAAAGGCGGCGGCACGGGGGGTGGTCGGGCTCAGGTTGTGCCCATGGAGGATATCAATCTGCATCTGACGGGCGACGCGCACGCGGTTGGCGCCAGCCACAATTTGTTGTCGGCCTTCATTGATAACCACGTGTTCCATGGGAATTCGCTGGCGATCGATCCGGCGCGGCTGTCGTGGCCGCGATCAATGGGCATCAGTGACCGGGCATTGAGACGAATCTCGCTGAACGAAGACACCGGACATCGCCCGGATCAGTTTGTAATCACCGAGGCCTCCGAAGTCATGGCCATCCTTGCGCTCGCCAGGGACCCTCTGGATCTGCGCCGCCGTCTCGGAGACATCGTCGTCGGTCTGACGAAGGAGGGAAGGCCTGTCACAGCCGAAGCGCTCTCGTGCGCAGGTGCCATGGCAGTCCTTCTGAAGGATGCGTTGCTGCCGAATCTCGTTCAGACACTGGAAGGCACGCCCGCATTCGTCCATACCGGCCCGTTCGGAAATATCGCTCACGGAAACTGTTCGATCATTTCGGATGCGATCGCACTCCGTTGCGCTGATTTTGTGGTGACGGAGGCGGGGTTCGGAAGCGATTTGGGGGCCGAGAAATTCTTCAACATCAAATGCCGGATCTCGGGACTGAAGCCGGCCGCAGCGGTCGTCGTCGCAACGTTACGGGCGCTTAAGCTGCACGGAGGCGGCGGGGTGGTCAAGGCCGGTACGCCTGTCCCCATCGGTTTGTCCGGGCCGAATCACGAGGCGCTGCGGCGCGGCTTCCCGAATTTGGAACAGCACATTGCCAACGTCCAGGCCCATGGCATTCCGGTCGTTGTCGCCATCAATGCGTTCAAAGACGATCCCCGTCCGGAGTTGGAATGGCTTCGCGAGGAGGCCTGCCGAGCGGGCGCTGCCGCTGCGGCTGTCTCCACTCATCATGCCGACGGCGGAAAAGGCTCCGAAGAGCTTGCACGAGCGGTGATGCATGCAGCGACGCTGCCGTCCTCATTTTCACATCTGTACGATCTGACATGGCCGACCAAGAAAAAGATCGAAACCATTGCGACCCGCATCTACGGCGCGTCAGGAGTCTCCTTTGAGCCCCAGGCCGAACGGGACATCGATTCGATCGCGCAGCTCGGCTACGATTCGCTACCGGTCTGCATGGCCAAGACTCCGCTCTCGCTATCGCATGATCCGGCGCTCAAGGGCCGCCCGACCGGGTTCACGTTGCCGATTAAGGAGGTGCGGCTGCTGGCCGGCGCGGGCTTCCTGACGGCCGTCTGTTCGGGAATCCAGCTCATGCCGGGGCTCCCGAAGAAGCCTGCGGGAGAGCGGATCGGCCTTGATCCCGAGACGGGCCTGACGGTGGGATTATCGTAGCGTCAGCGCTGTTTTAGGTAGCGGAAAAACTCGGAATCCGGGCTCATGACGACGGTGGATCTCTCGTCGAACGATTTCTTGTACGCTTCCATCGAGCGGGTAAAATCGAAAAAATGGGGATCTTGGCGGTAGGCATCCGCATAGATCCGAAACGCTTTGGCGTCGCCCGAGCCGCGCAGCTCTTCAGACTCCTTATAGGCTTGAGCCAGGATGATCTCTTTGTCCTTCTCGGCGTCCGAGCGGATTTTTTGCGCCTCCTCCGCCCCCTCGGCGCGATACTGCTTTGCCTGCTGCTCCCGCTCGGCCTGCATGCGCTGGAACACCGTCTTTTCATTCTCCTGGGGCAAGTCCGCCCGCTTGATGCGCACGTCTTGAATCATGATTCCATAGGCCGAAGCTTTCTCATTGGCGCGTTGGGTCACGACCTTCATCAATTCCGCGCGGGCCGTGGAGACGATTTCCGCTAGATCGTGACGCCCCAGCTCCACCCGCAGCTCGGAATAAATGATGTCGTGGAGCCGCTGGAGCGCCCCCCGCTGGCTTTGGAAATTTTGATAGACCTTTAACGGATCAAGGATGCGCCACTTCGCGAAATTGTCGAGGAGGAGCGTCTTCTTGTCCTGTGTAATGACGTCCTGGGCGTCGGAATCGTAATCGAGAAGCCGCTTGTCGAAGTACGTGACTTCCTGAACGAACGGCACCTTGACGTAGAGTCCGGGCTCCATCACGATGTGCACAGGTTTGCCCAGCTGGACGACAATGGCCGTCTGTGTGACGTCGACGACAAACAACGGCGAGGCTCCGAGTATGAAGAGGGCAACCACAATCGCAATCACCCCGAGGGTGACACCCTGCCTGGTCATCGTTCGCGTCCCTCAGTCGCCGCAGGCGGCTTTTTGTTCAACCGATCGAGCGGCAGATAGGGAAGCATACGCTCGGCGGCCTTCCCATCAATGATGATTTTGTCCATTTTCGGCAGGATTTCTTCCATCGTCTCGATGTAAATCCGTTTGCTGATCGTATCCCGCGCTTGATTGTATTCTTTCAGCGTCGCCAAAAAGCGGTTGGCCTCGCCCTGGGCGCGGTTCAATCGGGCCTGGGCATAGCCTTTCGCCTGGTTTACCATCTGCGCGGCTTCGCCCTTGGCTTTGGGAAGGATGTCGTTGCGGTAGCCGATCGCCTGGTTGATCAGCTTTTCGCGGTCTTCTTTCGCGTTCGTCACGTCCTTGAAGGCGGCTGCGACCGCTTCCGGGGGATCGACGTCTTGGAGTTGCACGGCCGCAATCTGCACGCCGGCTTGATATTGATCGAGTATTTTTTGCAGCAAATCCTGGGTATCTTGTTGGATCTGCGCTTTGCCGGTCGTCAAGGCTTCGTCGATTTTGCTCTTTCCGATGACCTCCCGCATCGACGCCTCCGCGGCCTTTCCGATGGTGTCCTGGATTTCGGCGACGTTGAAGAGGAAATCCGGCGCTTCCTTGATTTTGTACTGCACGATGAACTCGATCGCCAGAATGTTCATGTCGCCGGTCAGCATCAGGGCTTCCTGAGGAATCATCTGTTGGCGACTCTGGCGATCGGTGCGAAATCCGATTTCCACGCGATGCAGCTTGGCCACCTTGGGCTGGAGGACGCTTTCGACGAGCGGAATTTTCATATGAGGGCCCGGGCCGACAGTCCGGACAGGAATGCCGAAGCGTTTGACGACGCCTTCCTCATCCGGTCCGATGATGAAGGCGCTTTGCCAGACAAGAACCATCAGGAGGCCGGCGATGAGGACGTTACGGAACCCGCCGGTGGGAAGGAAATTCCTAAACTGCTGCGCCTGCTTGAGCATGTCTTCAAGCGGGTCGCTTTTCTTGCTCCATGGATCTTTGGGATCCCACACCATGCGGCGATTGCGGAAGATTTAGTGCGCGAACGGGCGACACCTTAGCAGAGTGTCCGAGGCTTCGCAACCAGCCGACAGGCGAACGGAGTGCGGTAGGCGTTATGTTGCGACGGCTCCGCCGCATGAGGAGCCGGAACCGGCCGTGCAGCCGTAGCAGTGATTTCCGGTCACGATCGTTCGCTGCTGCAGTTGGGCGAAATTAAAGTTGCGGATGTGCGGGGTAGCGCCGGATGCGACGGGCAGATCGAGCATTTGATTGAAATCACAGTCGTAGAGCGTGCCATCCCAGCCCACCGACAGCGTGTACCTGCACATGACGCCGGCCGCCGCCGCGGGATTAAAGGCGTTCGCGAGCCGCTGCATGTAATCCTCATAGTTGCCGCTGTCGACGAGGAACTCGAGAAACCGGCTGATCGGCATGTTGGTAATGGAGTACAGGCGGTTAAACTCGATGCCGTATTTGACGCGCAGCTCTTTGCGGAACTGCGATTCGATCGCGTCTTGTTTGGGGGGCAAAAAGGCGCCGACGGGATTGTGGACGAGGTTGAGCACGAGGCCGCTGTCGGGCTTTCCGTAACCGAGCTGGTTCAGCCGCCTCAGCCCTTGGATCGACTTGTCGAAGACGCCCTCTCCCCGTTGAGCATCCGTCTGGGGCTCTCGATAGTAGGGAAGCGAGGCGACAATTTCCACGCGGTGAGCGGCCAGGAACTGCGCCAAGTCGGCTTGTGACGGCAGCAGCAGGACGGAAAGATTGCAGCGATCCATGACATGACGATTCAGCCCGCGGGCTTGTTCGACGAGCCACCGGAAATTCGGATTGAGTTCGGGCGCGCCGCCGGTTATATCGACCGTTGGAATGTCGGTCTGTGCGAGCGCCTGAATACAGAATTCCGCCGTTTCCCGCGACATGCTCTCGGTGCGATCAGGCCCCGCGTCGACGTGGCAATGCCGGCAGGTCTGGTTGCACAACTTGCCCACGTTGATTTGAAGCACGGTCATTCCGGTGGATCGCAGCGGGTGCAGACCGGCTTTTTCCATCGGACGTTCAAATGACGGGCAGCATGCGGTCAATTCCAGTAGCTGAACCTGGGCTGCAGTAGAGGCGAGCGGGCTGTGCCGAGCAAGGAGTGTCTTCATAGCGCTACGTATCAATAACAGGAGGTCGCTCAGCGGTTCAACAGCCCGCCTTCCGGTACCTCCGTCTTTTCGGGGTTGCGGATCGTCATCGAGCGATGTTCCCGGTTCTCGTCGACAAAGAAACCGGCTTCGCGCGACGCTTAGTCCAAATCCAGGTGTACAGACAGACATTCAGCAGAAAAAGCGACCCTCCTAACGTCATTTGAAGACTGGGAGTCAGCGAGGCCGGGTAGAGGAGAGACAGCAGCCAATAAGAAATAAAGTCCTCATGGTATCCCGATTCGCCGCCCAGCACTCGCAGCCGGTTCTCCAACGGGGTGAGGGGACACAGGGTGCCTGCGCACTCGACGAAAAGCCCCCAGATCAGCGCGGGAGCATGGAACCATGCAGCGCGCGGCCACCGGAGGGCGAGCAGCGAACCGGCGACGACGAACAGCACGAAGAGAAAATGAACGAGCGCAACCGCGTCGGCAAGGACGGCGTACCACATGAGAGTTATGAATCGCGTGCTTCCCGGGGAGACGCCGGCGGATAGGTAATCCGCTCCTGTTCCACGACGGCGAAGGGCGTCAGCCGGTGCTGGTCGGCCTTGCTGTTCGTCATGATGTGCCGGACGCACCATCCCCGGCTGACGAGCGCATCCGCTATCAGCGATCGGTGGCAGCGCCAAGGTACGGCCTCGGCGCACATGATGGCCGTGGGTGCGTCCATGGCGCCCTTCATCAACGTCTGCAGGGCCATC
>DATELB010000102.1:0-9656 GCA_035277085.1 Nitrospira sp.
CGAAGCCTTGAGACCCGAGCAGGGCTATCCGATCCGGCTGCTCGTGCCCGGCTTCGAGGGCAACATCAACGTCAAATGGTTGCGGCGCCTCAAAGTCGGCACGGCGCCGTTCATGACCCGCTGGGAAACCTCTAAATATACGGATTTGATGCCCGACGGCAGGGCGTACCAGTTCACCCTTGCCATGGAAGCGAAATCGGTGATTACGAGCCCGTCAGGACGTCAACAGATCCGTCCCGGCTTCCACGAGATCCGTGGGTTGGCCTGGAGCGGGAGAGGGCGCATCGTGAGGGTCGAAGTCACCGTCGACGGAGGGCACAGCTGGCGGACCGCCGAGCTCCAGGAGCCGGTGCTTTCAAAATGTCATGCGAGATTTCGGCTGCCATGGACGTGGAACGGTATGGAGACCGTGCTGCAAAGCCGGTGCATCGATGACACCGGGTACCGCCAGCCGTCGCGCGAGGCGCTGATCAAAGTCCGCGGTCTGGAGTCGAGCTACCATTACCATGCCATCCAGAGTTGGAAAATTGAGCGGGATGGACGCGTCCAAAACATCCATCTCTAAGCGTATCGCCATGAGTGTGATGGCGGCTCTCTCGGCCGGCTGCATGCTGCAGAAGGGGCCGGGTGAAAACGGCCTCGCTGTTCGGGATTTGGGACACGAGGCCGCTGTCGAGGAGATTACTCTCTGGAATATCGATATCGGGCCGAACGGGGAAGGACTGCCCCCAGGCCGGGGCACGGTTCCGCAAGGCGCCACAATCTACGCGGCGAAATGCGCGAAGTGTCATGGCCCATCTGGAACGGAGGGTCCGATGGACCGATTGGTCGGAGGGAGGCAAACGCTGGCCACTGCCTCACCGCTGAAAACCGTCGGTAGCTATTGGCCTTATGCGACGACCCTCTACGATTACATTCACCGCGCAATGCCGTTCGATGCGCCGCAATCGCTGACAGCTGAGGAGGTGTATGCCGTCACCGCCTGGCTGCTCCACCAAAACGGGATTGTGGCGGAGGACGCGGTGATGGATGCTCGGACCCTTCCTGCCGTCGAAATGCCGAACCGCCACGGGTTTGTCCCAGACCCTCGGCCCGACGTGCCTAGTCCATAATACGCGCCATCTTCGTGCGGCGGCTCGGCCACCTCCGGCCAGGGCATCGCAGCACCATCCATTTAAAGGAGGACCCATGAAACGTGCAGGATCGGCAGTGTGGCAAGGTGACTTGAAGAGCGGGAAAGGCATGGTCTCGACGGACAGCGGAGTCCTCTCCGGTCAACAGTACAGCTTCGGCACCCGGTTTGAAAACGGGAAAGGCACGAACCCCGAGGAATTGATTGCGGCGGCCCACGCCGGCTGCTTCACGATGGCCCTGTCCGCGCAGTTGGGCAACGCCGGATTGACACCGGAGAAACTCGAGACAAAAGCCACGGTGACGCTCGACAAGGTGGAGGCCGGATGGGCGGTAACGCACATTTTCCTCGATGTCAAAGGGCGCGTGCCCAAGGCGGATCAGGCCGCTTGGGACAAGGCCACAGAGGCAGCGAAGACCGGTTGTCCCATCTCCAAATTGTTGAATGCCAAGATCGAGATGCAGGCCAAGCTGGAAGGGTGAAAACTGGGAGTTGTTGAGGCTCAAGAACGCGGGTCCTGTCGTCGACCGGCCCGGCCGGCTTCGCACCCCGCCCGGTGTGGGGACCCCGCTGTAGGCGGCCGGGCGCCCAGGTCGACGCCACCCGCTTATGAGACATTCCTCAAAAATGAAATGGAGAACGAAACGAGCGAGCTTGGAAGGAGCATTTGTAAGGAGCTTTAAGGAACATCCGTTTTGGTCAGTGGGTGATCTGATAGCGAGATGGCAAAGAAGCTGAGTGCGGGGATCCTTCTTTATCGCAAGCGAAAGACCGGAATCGAAGTGTTGCTTGTTCATCCGGGAGGACCGTTCTGGGCGAAAAAGGATGATGGCGCGTGGTCGATTCCGAAAGGCGAATATGCGGAGGGTGAAGATCCTCTGGCTGTGGCGAAACGCGAGTTCTACGAGGAAACCGGTTCGGAGGTCAGCGGTCCCTGTCTCGAATTAACGGCCGTCAGACAGCCGAGCGGAAAAATCGTCAGCGCCTGGGCGGTCGAGGGAGACATGGACGCCGCCGGCATCCGCAGCAATACCTTCTCCATGGAATGGCCGCCCAAGTCCGGTCGTGTACAAAGCTTTCCGGAAATTGACCGGGCGCTGTGGTGCGGGTTAGCGGTGGCAAGAAAAAAGCTTCTGACCGGACAACGGGTGTTCCTCGATGAACTCGAGCAGCGAATAGGATAGCCGTCTGTTCGTGTCCAGTGCCGGCAGTCCGGTCGGCACTGCCGCTCCTTGAGAGGTGAGCGACAGCGAGCTGCTCCGGGCGTTGTCGAGGGAAGCCTCAAACACTCACGAATGCCGACGAACTGACCGAGCCCTTCAGTTCGAAGGCACCGGCGTTTCGCACTTGTGCTTTTCGCACAAGGGATGGGTCGTCTGGTGCAATTCCTTGGCGTAGTAGGAGACGATATCGCATTCCTCAGCCGATAACTCTCCCGTTTGCAGCGCCAAGCCGATCAGCCGTTCGCACATCCGCATAAAATCTTTGACTTCAGTTCGCATCGTCCGCGCAATGTACAGGACCAGGGTTATCGGCAGTACTAGGGCCGGCCCTAGTTTTTCCATCCAACTCTGACCACGAGCCCTCGAGAATTCCAGAACTTCACTTGCACCACTGGTGAACTCCCTGGTGTGTTCCACCCGCTGGTTTCTCTATCGTAAGGCCACAGCAACACCGTCTCGGGTCTTCTTCACGGAGGAGGTCGTTGCCATGCCACTTCATCTCAACGGGGGCGTACGAATGTCCAACATGCTGCTCATTTGTCTCGTGTTTTGCATTGGAGCGCTCGCGGGTTGCAGCGGTGGAATCGATCCTGCCTTCTCTTCCGAGACGAAGGCGGTAGTCGATACAGGCGGCGAAGGCTCCTTTCCTCCGGTGAATGACACCGTCTTTACGTTGATCGCCGATGGCAGCGGCGGCGTTTACATGGGCGGGCAATTCAGCCGCGTCGGCCAGTTTTCCCGGCAGACGCTCGCGCACATCCTGACGGACGGGACGGTCGATCCGTCCTGGGCTCCGTCGGCGGACGGACCGGTGACGGCTCTGGCGCTCGAGAATCAGACGGTATACATCGGGGGAAGTTTTTTCAGTGTCAACGGGGTCGAACGCTGGAGGCTCGCGGCGGTCGATCGCACCACGGGCGATCTCACCCCATGGAATCCCAAGTTAGGGTCGGCGAACCTCGTCAACACCCTGATCGCGTCCGGTGGGCTGGTGTACGTGGGAGGGGTGTTCGATCTCGTCAATGCCACAGTGGAGGCGGGAACCGGGTTGCGGGGCGAAGCGCGGCGAAATCTCGCGGCCGTCGATGCGATGACCGGGCTGGCGGCTCCCTGGAATCCCAACGTGTTCGAGGGCGAGGTCAAGGCGCTGACAATCAGCGGCTCGGTGGCCTATGTCGGGGGAAGCTTCGAGCGGGTGGGACTCGGCGGTCAGGAGGCGATTCGGTTGGACCTGGCGGCCTTTGACGCCGTGAACGGCGCGGCGACGCCTTGGAACCCGTCGGTGACCGGCGCCTCCGGCGATGCTGTTTTCACGCTGCAGCTCTCCGATGGATCGATATACGTCGGCGGTCGTTTCGATCAAATCGGAGGTCAACCGCGGCAAAACTTGGCCGCTGTTGATCGTATCACCGGTTCAGCCACGAGCTGGAACGTCCCGGCCAACGATACCGTTCTCACGCTCTTCGATGACGGCCGCCGTTTGTACGTCGGCGGATTGTTCACAACCGTCGGGGGCCAGTCCCGAGGGCGGCTTGCGGCTATCGACAAGACGACCGGTCTCCTGACAGCATGGAACCCACAGGCGAACGACACCGTGCGCAGCATTGCGGTATCCGGAGGCAAGGTCTTCGTGGGCGGGGAGTTCACGGCGATCAACGGCCAGGCGCGAAGCAAGTTCGCCGTCCTGGACTCTGAAACGGGCCGGCTCGTGGGTGAATGAGGGCAGGCTCAGGCGACCTGGAGACGCCGTACCAGCGCCGCCAGATCATCGATCTTGGAAAGGAAATGACGCCGCTGAGCAGGAGTCGCCGAGCGGTCAAGGTCAAGCACTAAACCCGTAATGTGCCGCCGCAACTGACTCATCACCTCCGCGAAATGCGGGTCGGCGTCTCGATCCTGATGCACCAACCAGTCTTCCAGACGGGCTGCGGTTTGCTCACTCTGCCTGGATTCGATCAGCGCCAGAAGCTGCTTGTGCCGATATGCCTGATGGGCGTACCACACGGGCAACGTATCTGGAAAATTCATCGTGATCTTGGAGATCTCCTGTTCCTGTTGCGGCGAAAGCGAGCCCATCCATTCCCGGGCAAGTCCCAGAATTCGTTCCGTTCGTTTCGCTTGCCGCTTGACGCTGCCGTCACGAAGCAGTTCCTCGTCGCGGGCGAGCCGCGTTTCCAGCGCCTGCTTGAGGCGCAAAACTTGAGGGTCGTTCACTTGACGGATGAATTCCGCTCCGTCGGAAACGAAACGGCCGAATAGATCGGCTCGAAGTTGATCGTATTGGACGAACGCCCAGTCCAGATCTTCCGTGGTCAGGCCATCGGCCGATCGCTCGCGGGCTTGCCCGAGCACGGCCTCGTACCGCGGTAAGGCGTCGCTGCGGTGATGGGCCAGGATTCCGCTCAACCGCGACGACACAAAGGTCTTCTGCGGGCGATTCAGTCCAAAGTAGCCGTCGATCTGCCGGGCGAGAAGCCAATCGGCATGATTGTAGAGCAGTGATGTGGCCGCGCATCCGGCAAACGCCAGCGACAGGAACAAAACGATGGTGAGCAGGAAACGCCCTGCGCGCGTCGTCATCACGGTGTGATTGCCTTACGAATCAATGGGGGAGTGATGTCACCCTATCACAAGAAGGGCTGGCGTGCCAACCCACGGGTGCTGCGAAAAGGACATCAGTAAATTCATGACCTTGAGAGCCACACTTCGAGATCATCCTCGCGTGTGTACTTGCGGCGGGAGACGAGCGAAAAACTGTCTGGCGTTCCGGACTTTCGCGAGATACCCCCGTACGTCATGTGCCCCGCAGTGCTGTCCGGCCGCGAGCCGGAATCCGCGTGCGGCATAGAGCCTCCCGACCGAAGCGCCGCAGAGATGGATGATGGCTGCTACATCCTGCTTCAGTAAAAGAGGAGCCGACCGCGAGCCGACGGCTTCAGCCACCTGGCGATCCAATAGGGCTGCAGTCAGCTCAATCGCGTGGCTTGGCAAGACTCGTGTGTAGAGGCTGTTAAACCAGCAAGAACGAATGTCATGCCAGGGCCCATCCTCCACGACGACATGGTCGTGAACGCAGTAGCGCTTGGCGGCCTGAAACGTGCCCCACGTGATCTGATACATGCCCACTGCGCTTGAGGCCGGCTGGTACCATTGGAACGGATTCCACGAGACGCGCCAGCGCCAATATGTCCGGGCCACGGGGTTCCCGCTCCCTTCAACTTGCGCGAGCGCGGCAAGCAGCTCCGGCGTGATGACGGCGGTCGCGTGCTGCCGAAAGAGCGGACCATACTCGCTCCACGTCTCGGCGAGATTCTTATCCAGTACATTATCCAGTGGAAAGAAAAGCTCGGTGGGCTTATGGAGGGCATGGTAGAGCCAATTGACGGCGAGCCAGCAGACGAGGACCAATGCCGCTGCGACAGGCAGGCTGACAGCCGGATGCGACGCCCAAAGGGCCCGTAAAAACGCTGCCCCTTCATGCCGTCGCCGGCGGAAGAAGCGCCGCAGCGTACCGCGACGGCGGCGTGACGGTCGGCAACGAGAACGGCGGTTCGAGTGGGGAGGCATGCGGAAGAGTACCAGAAAAATGACAGAAGGTCTTTCACGCTCCTATAATCATGCCCAACCCCTTGCCTTGCTCAGTCCCGTCCGGTGTGGGGGGGTGCGCATTGGCTGTTCCGACTCGTCTGATTGAAGGGAGCGTTGCGGCTGAATCGTGCAATTCTCTCTTAGGATAGGCTGTTGACAGCTTCCGACGGTGAGTACTAGCCTGGTGGCCGGTTTTTGCTTCTGGGGCTATGTGCTGATGGTTACGCGGACTTTGGAAGACCATTAGGCAGCATTGGAAGACACTGCCTGCACCGGAGGACGTTATGCGAATGCTCGTAGCAGTCGATGAGTCAGAGAGTTCCCACCGAGCGGTTCGGTATGTCGGTACATTGTTGCGTGGAACCACGAATACGGAGGTCACGCTGTTTCACGTGCTCAAACCGATGCCTCGCGGGTTGTTAGAGCACGGGGGAGCTGAGAATCCGGCAGCTGAAACCAAATTAGGTGAACAACTGCGCAAGGATCAACAAGCTTGGATCCGGCAAGAGACAAAATTCGAGTGCCCCGTTCTCATCAAGGCGCGCGAGACATTGACGCATTCCGGTTTCGATCCGAGTCGCGTCGAGTTACGAATCGGTCATGAGGAGGACATCGCCAGAAACATTCTCGAAGAGGCCCAGAGCGGCAAGCATGAGACCATCGTAGTGGGGAGGCATGGGTCCTCAGGAATCAAGCGGCTGTTCGGCGGCGGGGTGACCGACCAGATCCTCCGCGACGCCAAGGGCTTTGCGGTCTGGGTGGTGGAATGAGATGTAAAGCATCGTGGTGCCAGGCCTGTTCGCCCTACCCGCGAAGATGGATGCTGCGATTCGAATCGAGCATCGAGAGACCCCACGTACCGGTGATCCTTCGCCGAGGCGTCATTTCCGCCATCCAATTCTTCGACAGCGAATCCACGATTGATCATCACGAATGGCCGGCGTATGATCCGCTCCTTTTGGAAGGAGATGGCATGTCGCAGATTACTGAAGTCGCTCCCGATGTGTTCCGCATCACGACCTTCGTACAGCCGTTCAACTTGCAGTTCAGTCAATTTCTCGTGCGGGACGAGGAGCCGCTTCTGTTTCACACCGGCCCCAGAATGATGTTTCCGGCCGTGAAAGAGGCGGTGGCTTCGCTCATCGAGCCCGCTCGGCTGCGCTGGATTGCCTTCAGCCATTTCGAGGCGGATGAGTGCGGCACGTTGCCGGAGTGGCAAACATTGGCTCCACAGTCCCTCGCCGTATGCAGTCTCGTGGGTAAGCTTGTCAGCGTCGATGACTGTCTGGCGCTCCGGCCAGCCAAGGGCCTTGCTGACGGTGAAATCATGGAAACAGGACGGTATCGCTTCCGGTTTCTTGGGACGCCGCATGTCCCTCACTGTTGGGAGGCGGGCCTTCTGTTCGAGGAAACGCACCGGACGCTGTTCTGCTCGGATTTGTTTCATCAGCTCGGCGATGTCGAGCCGGTGACTCAGTCAGACATCATCGGCAGATGCCGGCAGGTGCTGCTCGAATACCAGCAAGGACCGCTTGCGAACTACCTGCCGTACTGCACGCTCACCGATGCCACACTCAAACGTTTGGCCGCGTTACGGCCGAAGACTCTGGCCACCATGCATGGGTCGGTGTATGTGGGTGACGGACGCCAGGCTCTATTGAATCTGGCCGCGGTGTTTCATGAGGTGCTGGGAGGGTCCGATCCAGCGACACAGAAGGCCTGAAACTCAGGTCGGCGCCTTCCGAACGCCCGAGCTCAGCGAGCCTGTGCGAGATGACAGCGGCTGGGAGCGGCGGGATCGACCGACGGAAGCACAACGGCCGGCAGCCCTTCGACAACGGCTCGTTCCGTGAAGCGATAGTTCTCATCAAACCAGCGGCGCTGCATGGCCGCGAGCTTGCCCGATTCTTCCAATTCGAAGAGAACATCGTTGACCAGCCAGTGGAGCCGAAAGCTTTTTTCGGACATCACGACGGTAAAGAATTCGCGGTTCAACAGGAACGGTCGTCCGTCTTTCAGGACGACCGGCCGCCATTGCTCGAGCGACATTTCGTGCTTCAGCAGGAAGTCGAGCACCGGTTGTTTTCCCAGAATGATATCGACCGGCGGGTCCTGTTGCTGCCACGCTCCCGTCAGGGTGTCGCATACCACCAGGCGTGCGCCTTTTAGGTTGGCCGCAGCATAGAAATGCGCGGACCGGCCTTCCTGTACGGCGACGGTCAGGCCGTCGAGCGCCTTGCGCCTGAGCTCCAGCGCTTCGCCGTTCGCCGCCGGACGGGCCAACGCAGCCTGGATGCGGTCGACTATAGCAGGCTCGCGCGCGATGGCGCCAAGGCCCGAGCCGGGATAGTACGGCGCGGAATACGCAAGGCCGGCGGATTTCAGGTGCGGCACATTATAGGCAACTGAGGAGACGAACAGATCAAGGTGCCCCTCCGTCAAGAGTCTGAAGAGATCCCTAAAGTGTACGACGTGCGGGACGACTACGACGGATTTACCGCCGCAATAATTTGAGAGCGCCGCCCCGAGTTGCCGCACGAGTTCGATGTCGAATCCGGTGACCGACATGCCCTGAGATCCCTGCACGACGGGAAACACGAACGGTGGATAGGGTTCGACGGAGATGCCGACGTGGAGTCGACCGTGGCGGCACACGACGTCCACTCCGTCGGAAGGGGTGGGAACGGACGTCAGGAGTTCTGCAGCATCGATGAGCAACCCGCAGCCGTGAAGCCAACCGGTCATCACGCACAGGAGGGCGATGCGATGGGATAGTATCATGTCCGATCCCCCTCAGAAGAAGAATCCGGTCGTGAACAGGAGTTGCTGTTCGTTATTACCTTGGCCTTCGAAATCAAGCCCGTAGATGAAATAGCCCAGCGTGAATTCGAGTGCGATGCTGTGACCGACGGGAAAACGCACGCCGATATCTGCTCCGTACAAATAGGTCGGCGTCCGATTTCCCGGTCCGGCGACGACGGCGCCGCCGATCACGCCCACGAAGGGCACGGCGCGGTCTTCCAAGGGACCAAACAGGATATGACGGAGCAGCCGGCTGATCGGCTTGGCCGCCGGAAAATCGAGGATGTCCAAAAAGTTGTTCCAGCGGGGATTCGCATAAATCGAGTGTACGTCCGCTTTCACCGTGCTGGAGGCCAGGCTGAAATATTGATAGGTGGTGCCGATTTCGAAGTTGCCGTAGGTCAACGCGGTGAAGCCGGCTTGTAACGTGATCTCGCGGTCATTGGGGGTAAATGCTTTGCGCAGGGCGATATCGACATTGAACGGACGTAACGGGAGAATTTCGAGGCGCTCTTGTCCCAACGTCTCGGACGGGACGTGTATCCCCAGCATCGTGAAGAGCAGCCAGCCTCCCGCGGTGAGCCATCGACACCCCCTTCCGCGGATGCTGACGTTCGAACGGCCCATGGGTGCACAACCTTTGTGAGCCGCGTCGTCGACTGGCGGCGTGCGGTCTCAAAAGGTCGTAGCAAAAAGCAATGTTGATGCCACTGGCGATGCAGTCTGCCGGCATTTATCTCCATCTGCCCGCCTCCTGATTTATGTGTAGAATGAAGGGGCGACGGTATCACTGAAGCGAGTGCGGGTATCGGGTAGGACAAAAAATGTCACCGATTGGTTCATTATTGATGTAGGGGTCTTTCCGGAAGCGGCGAGCATGGGTTGAGCCGGTGAAGAGGGCAGAGGCGGTT
>DATELB010000103.1:0-4595 GCA_035277085.1 Nitrospira sp.
GCGAAAAATGGATACTACAAGTTGCCGCAGGCGTGGCTATGCGCGAAGGTCTGATCATGGTTGATATTTGGTACATGCGCGATCAGCGCGAGGGCGAGCCTGTCGCGCCCGGGCGAGGCGATGGCGCCCGGGACCTCACTGAAGCGTCGGTACGCAAGAGCGGTGAGCCTCACCTTCGAGAGGTTCGCCCACGAAAGATTCAACGAGTGCGTCGGGTCAACGGGCGCGCGGGGTGCGGGTTCAATGCCCGGGAGAAAGAACCCGTGGCGCCAGCTTTTGAATCAGCAACAGAAATTCCTTGGTCAGCGGCGTCATCGGCCGGTCCGCCAGCGTGACCAGACAGAGCTGGATGCTGAGCTTGGGCTTGACGATAGGCCTGACCGCGACGCGTCGTCTGAACATCTGGCTGCGCAACGAATTATGCGGCAGGGCGGCGTGGCCGTAGCCCTCCTGAACGAGGTCGATGATCGATCCGATGCCGTCTATTTCAAATGCGATCTGGGGCTTCAATCCGAGACGCGCGAGCTGCGTGTCGATGAGGATGCGGTTTGCATTCGAGCGGCTCGGGATGATCAGCGGATAGCGCGGCAATTCTCGAAGCTGAACCGGCTTGCCCTGTCCCTCCGTTTTGGCCGTCTTGGCGGAGACGAGGAACAGCTCCTGATCATAGAGCGGATGTATCTCGAGCGACGGGAGCGGCGCCGGATTGTAAACCAGGCCGATGTCCACGTGCCCCTCCTGCAGCCACGTCACCACCGAGGCGGACAAGGCTTCCGCTACGCCGAGTGTTGCCTGCGGGAAGCTACTGCGGAACACCTTGACCAAAGGGACCGTGAGAAGCTGCGCGATGGTGGGAGGCAGACCGAGAACCACATGGCCCACCATTGCGTCCCTCGTCTCGGCCAGCTCCTCACGCGCGCGACGAATCTGCATGAGAATTCCGCGTGCGTGCACGAGCAGGCGCCTGCCGGCGTCGGTCGGCGTGACACCGCGCCCGTTGCGATGAAGCAAGGTTTGATCGAGGTCGATCTCGAGCTGGCGGACCTGCTGGCTCAGCGCGGACTGGGCGACACTCAGCAGTGACGCAGCCTTGGTGAAGCTGCCCAGATCGGCGACATGCACGAAGGACTCGAGCTTCTTGATGTCCACTTCGCCTCCCAACCAGTGGTGGCCACCGTTATCGATTTTTCAGATAGCTGATTTCGCGCTATCGCTATTCCATATGCCTCCGAAGTGTCAAATAATTCGCCGACCGCTGCTCCGTGCTTGGGACGTTCCCAGGGCTCGCAGCGGCCGGATTGGATCGCGGGGGCCGATCGCTGAGATTGCCGCGGCCTCCGTCGAACAATGACGAACAAAACAACAGGAGGAGCGAAGTGGTGGTTGCCATCAAGACCCGAGGGCTTGGCGCAGCTGTTATGTTGTCGGTGGGGACGTTGTGGCCCTTCCTCTCGCAGGCAGATCAACTCAAGGCCGGCTATACGATCACAAGCCCTGACGTTCCCACGGTCGGGTACGTCACAGGGACGACGGTATCGATCAAGGTGATCGGCCCCTCGGGCGGAGCGCCGCACGAGGCCAGGCTTACGCTCAACGGTCAGAGCGTGACGAGCTCGTTTTCATCCGATGGCGTCGCTGTCGTCTCGGGCCTGAAGATCGGGTCGAACACGGTGGAGCTGTTCCAAACCAGGTCCGGCCGTGAGCCCGTCGCCCGCCTCGTGATCCAACGGGCAACCTCGCCCGCGGTTGCGTGCTCGGCGCTTGCCACCCTGACCAATTTCCCGATTGCGCCGAGCGGGGGCGCGGGCGGCACGAGCATCACCCTCGCGCAGTTCAATCCGGCGACCCAGACGTTACCCGAGCATTGCCAGGTGCAAGGGATGCTGCGAGCCCGCACCGGAATTGCCGGCCCGAACGCGACGCCGCAGAGCTATGGAACGAGGTTCGAGGTCAGGCTCCCGACGGTTTGGAACGGCCGATACATGTTCCAGGGCGGCGGCGGCACGGAGGGCTCGCTTCCGTCCGCGACCGGCAGCCAGACCGGCACCGCAGGTTTCGCGGAATTGCGCAATGGATTTGCGGTGGCCTCGCAGGACGGCGGACATCAGACCTCCCTCTTGCCGGCGACGACACCCAAGACCGCGGATGCGCCGAGCATCCTCCAGGTCAACATGTTCTATCCTGACGCCCAGGCGGTGAAAGACTGGGGTTACAACTCGATCGACATGACGACCCAGACCGCGAAATATCTCATCCAGACTTTCTACGCGCGGCCACCGGATCGCTCCTACTTCGTCGGCTGCTCGACCAGCGGCCGTCAGGGAATGGCGATGACCCAACTGTTCCCGAACCACTATGACGGCGTCGTCGCGGGCGATCCCTTCTACCTTCCGCCGGACATATCGTTGAGCGAGACGTGGTCGCTGGAGCAGATCATTTCGATCTCGCCGAAGGATGCTGGCGGAAATCCGATCTATTCGCAGAGCATCCCCGTCCCCGATCAGAATCTCTTCACCAGCGCAATCCTCGCCGCGTGCGACGGGCTTGACGGGCTGGTCGACGGCGTCATCGACAATGGAGCGGCATGCCGCTTCGACCCGGCGACCTTCGTGTTTCCCTCGTCCGGGCCCTACGGTGCGATCGCGCCGGGCCAGCCCCTGCAGTGCAAGGGGGCGAAGAATGCGACCTGCCTGACGCCGGCCCAGGTGACCGCAATCAAGAAGATCGCGCAGGGACCGAGAACCTCGAGCGGGCAATCGATCGTCTCGCCTGACGGGACACGGTTGTCCGGCTATCCGTTCGACGGCGGCTTCATGCAGCCGTCGGGCATCCCGACCCGCGACATCGGCACCGCAACGACTCCGCCCGGCAACATCGGCCTCGGCTCGGGTCAGTTGCCGTTGTTCTGGTTCAAGACGCCCAACCCGAAATACAATCCGCTCACGGTCAATTACGATACCGATATCGGTCTGGTCGCGGCTCAATCGCCGGCGATCAACAAGTCGACGGATATCTCCGAGTTCATCGATCGCGGTGGAAAGCTGATCTTCTACCACGGACTGAGCGACTCGGGCCCGCCGTGGCCGTACACCGTCGAGTACTTTCACAAGGCGGCAGCGCGCCAGGTGCGGAGATCTCCGTCGTTCACTGTGGACCGCGGTGGCTCGAATTTCGAATCCGAGCAAGGGCTGCAGAATGCCAGCGACTTCATGAAGCTCTACCTGGTCCCCAACATGGGACATTGCGGCGGCAACGCCTCGACAGACCGCTTCGACATGCTGACACCGCTGGTCAATTGGGTCGAAAACGCCGTGCAGCCTGACACGGTTGTGGCGACCGGCACCAATTTCAGCAGCACGTTGGGAACGCTCACGGGCCTTCCCACCACGCGAAGCCGCCCGCTGTGCCCCTATCCGCAGACGCTCAGATATACCGGCCCTGCGGGAGGCGACATCAGCGTTGCATCCAACTACTCGTGCGTTAGCGGCTCTTTCCTGAAGATCCAGGACAACGACTAACGTTCTCCCTGATCGCGTGGCCGGATTGGATAGCCGATCCGGCCACGTCTATTTTGCGGGAGATGTCGCCACAGGCGGGACGGCAGCATTCTTCGCAGTCGGGTCGGCCTTTTGCGTGGCCAGCAATGCTCCCATGCTCGCGCCAATGAAGCCGAGCACGGCAGCAAAGATCGGCACCCACCACCGTCTCGCAGTCCGGTCTTCCGACGCCCGCGCGTGAAGCGCAATGGCGGTATTCGCCATTGCGCCGACCATCTCGGCCTCGAGTGGTTTTGTGGTCAGGCGATCTCGAATATCGCGGGGAAGGCTTTCTCTTTCCCCAAGCGTGTACGTCGTGTTCGTCACCGCGTCATAAAGCCTGTTCGCATACCTGACCCGCAGCGCGGCCTTCGATGCTCCTTGAAGTGTGTAGACGTGAAAGAATTCCGGGTGTTCCTTGAACACTGCAGTCCATCGTTTGATCTCGTTCTCTCCTCCGCTCCCGGACAATCGGGTGGTCCAGTCCGCGATCTCGGCCTCCGGTCGCCCGGACAGACCCATGAACTGCACTGCGGCAACAACGTCCGCCAGTCGACCCGGCTTCAAGTAAGGCGACATCGCAACCTTCCTTTGCGTCGTGCCCATCGAGCACGAACGCCCTTCTGTTCATCCGCCGTCCGCTGCTTTTTCGGCTTCTTGTCGAAAACGACCGTACAAGGCGACCAGCTTCGCACACATCCATAGCGATAGCACGACAAGACGCGGGAATTGGTCCCAAGGGCGGAATCGAGGGCGCTCGAAACCCCTGACCCACCAATGGAACGATCATATCACGACGCGCGCAGCCCTGATCGTTTCAACGGCCAGCGCTCGCGTTTGACATCAAGACACCGCATCATTCATGTCATGATGCATGAGAACGACCTTGACGATTGACGAGGATGTGGCGGTGCAGCTCAAGCGCTTGCGCCGCGGGGGCGATTTGAAACTGAAAGAACTCGTCAACGAGGCCTTGCGACGCGGCCTGCGCGACATGAGCGGTGGGCCGCACAAGCGCAAAGCGGTGCGTACGCGAGCCTTTCCGATGGGCGAGCCGCT
>DATELB010000104.1:0-4641 GCA_035277085.1 Nitrospira sp.
GTGCCTCCTGATCGGCGCTGTCGGCAAGTCGGCGCAGGTCCCCCTCTATACCTGGCTGCCGGATGCGATGGAAGGCCCCACGCCGGTCAGCGCTCTGATTCACGCCGCCACCATGGTGACGGCCGGCGTCTACATGATCGTGCGCAATCATACGATTTTCGACTTGTCCACGGTCGCCTTGGAAGTCGTCGCCGTCGTGGGCGGCATCACGGCGCTCTTCGCCGCAACGATCGGCCTCGTGCAGAACGACATCAAGCGGGTCCTCGCGTATTCGACGGTCAGCCAGCTGGGCTATATGTTCCTGGGAGCCGGGATCGGCGCGTACACGGCGGCGATCTTTCATCTGATGACGCACGCGTTCTTCAAAGCGCTCCTGTTTCTTTCCGCCGGCTCAGTCATCCATGCCTTGTCCGGCGAGCAAGACATCCGGAAGATGGGCGGACTCAGCCATAAAATTCCTTGGACGCACAAGCTCTTTTTCATCGGAACGATCGCGATCGCCGGGATCCCTCCCTTTGCAGGATTTTGGAGCAAAGATGAAATCATGGCGCATGCGTTCACGCATCACCATTATGTGCTGTACGGGATGGCCGCCATCGGCGCGCTTCTGACTTCCTTCTATATGTTCCGCCTGACCTATTTGACGTTCTACGGCACGTCGCGCATGGACCATCACACCGAGGAACACGTTCATGAGTCGCCGATGGTCATGATCGCCCCATTGATGCTGCTGGGCATTCTGTCGCTCGCCGGCGGATTCCTCGGCTTCCCGCCGGATCACGGCTGGCTCCATGACTTCCTGGCCCCTGCCGCAGGCGCCAGCACGGAGCATGATGCCAGCACGGGCCTGGTCCTCACGCTCATGATGATTGCCAGCGGCATCGCGCTCTTCGGATGGGCATTGGCCCATTATCTGTACAGTGTGAATCCCGCTGCGCCCGAGCGATGGACCGTCAAAGCAGGCGCGCTGTACACCACGCTGCTGAATAAGTACTACGTGGACGAACTTTACGATCTGCTCTTCGTCGAGCCGACCAAGAAAATCGGACTGGCACTCGACTGGTTTGATCGGGTCGTCGTGGACGGCGTCGTACGGGCGGTCGGACAGTTAGCGGAATTGGGTGCGGCCGGCTCTACATGGATCGAAAAGCACGTGATTTACGGCGGCCTCAATATCATCGGGTACGGCAATCATCTGATGGCCCGGCAATGGCGTCAACTGCAGAGCGGCATGGTGCACCATTATGCGGCCATCATCGTCGCAGGATTGTTCCTGCTGGCCGTCGTGATTCAATTGCTCGTACAACGTTAGAACGACGACACTATGTTAGAACAACTCGACTCGACGTTTCCGATCCTCACGTGCCTGCTCTTTTTCCCCCTGGTCGGCGCCGCCGTATTGTGGCTCTTCGACGACGAAGACCTCGTGCGGACGTCGGCGTTAACAATCTCATTGGTCGAATTGGCCCTGGCAGTGTTCGTCCTGATGCGTTTCGTGCCTGAATCTCCCGCCATGCAGTTCGTCGAGCACGTCCCATGGATCCCTGCGCTCGGCATCAGCTACCACCTGGCGGTGGACGGAATTAGCGTGCTCTTCGTCGGCCTCACGGCGTTTCTGACCGTCCTGATCGTCATTTACTCCTGGGATACCATTCGCTATCAGACGAAGCTGTACATGATGGCGCTCCTCGCCCTCGAAACAACGACGATGGGCGTCTTCATCTCTCTGGATCTGATTCTCTTTTTTGTGTTCTGGGAATTGATGCTGATTCCCAGCTACTTCTTGATCAAGCTCTGGGGGGGCGGGGCCGAACGGCATTATGCGGCGTTGAAGTACGTGCTCTACACGCTCCTGGGCAGTGTGTTCATGCTGGTCGGCATCGCGCTGCTGGACATCAACTACCATACATACGCCAACCTGCATCACATGGATCAGGCCTATTCCTTCGATCTGCTGGAGCTCCTGGCCATTCCTATCCCATTGTCTCAACAAATCCTGATTTTTTGGTTCATGTTCATGGGATTCGCGTTCAAGGCGCCTGTCTTTCCCTTTCATACCTGGCTGCCCGATGCCTTGCTCGAGGGGCCGATCGGGATGGCTGTCGTACTGGCCGGCATCAAGCTCGGCACCTTCGGCTTCATGCGATTCAGTATTCCGCTGCTTCCCGAAGCCTCAAAAAGTCCGACGGTCGTCACGGTCATGATGGCGCTCGGGCTCGCGGCGATTGTCTACGGCGCCATCAATGCGCTCATTCAACCGGACTTCCGACGCCTTCTCGCGTACAGCAGCATCAGCCACTTGGGATTCATCGTCGTCGGCCTGTTTGCCTTGAACTACCAGGGTCTGCAAGGCGGCCTGTTGACGATGATCAACCTGGGCTTCAGCACCGCGGGCCTCTTTTTCATCGCAGGGTTCCTCCACAGCCGGCAGCAAACCACGCAACTGGCGGCCTTCGGAGGAATGGCCAAACATACGCCCTTGCTTGCGTCGTTTTTCCTGTTGATTGGATTGGCCTCTATCGGCCTGCCCGGCACCAATGGATTTGTCGGGGAGTTTTTGATCCTGCTCGGCACGTTCAAAGCGAATTGGGTCTACGGAACCATCGCCGTCACAGGCGTCATTACCGGCGCGGCGTATTTTCTCTGGTATTACGAGCGCGCGATCCTCGGACCCGTCGGCAGGGCCGTTCGGGAATCCATCGGCGACCTGCAGCCCCGTGAGACCGTGATCGCGCTTTCCCTCTCGGTCATGATCCTCTGGATCGGACTCTATCCCGCTCCGTTTCTGCGCATGATGAATGGTTCGGTGCAGGCGTTGGTCGACCGGATCGATCATGGCACCTTGGCCGGACGGGGAGAGGGCGGGAGCGACAAACGGCATACGCCGGGAACCGATAGGACGCCGCTGGCCGCTCGTCCCGCATCCCTCGCCGAGGAGTCGCTATGAGCGACTATATCTTATTAACGATCCTCTTTGCGCCGTTCGCCGGTGCCATCGCGCTGATCTTTGCGTCGAATCGCCAACCGATGCTCGTCAGAGGCATTGCCGCCACGTCGGCCGGCGTCTCGCTCCTCGCTTCGCTGTATCTGTTCTACGCGTACGATCCGGTGAAGGGGGGTTACCAGTTCATTCAAAAGTTTGAGTGGTCCCGCCAACTCGGCATTGCGTTGCATTTGGGCGTAGACGGCATCGGCACGCCGCTGGTCCTCGCCTCTTCGATTCTCTTGTTCGCGGGCATCTTCGTCTCGTGGCACATCAAGGATCGGACGAAAGAATTCTACATCTGGCTCTTGATTTTGGCCGCCGCAACGATCGGCGTCTTCATGTCGTTGGACCTCTTCTTCCTCTACTTTTTCTACGAGATGTCCGTCATTCCCATGTACCTGCTGCTCGGCATGTGGGGAAGCCATACGAAGAAGTATCTGGAGATGACGGACCAGGAAGGCCTGAAGCAGCGGGACTCCGTCGGGTTCATTTTCAATTTCGCCGCGAACAGCAAGGAATACGCCGCCATGAAGCTGGTGCTGTTCCTGTCGGCATGGGCCGTCGTCGCCCTCATGGGTATTCTCTTGATCTACCGGTATTCGGGATTGAACACCTTCGACATCTTGCAGTTGCGCGAACATGCCAAGCTCATGAACATCCCGGTGCTTGGGACGACGCTGGACCGCATCATCTGGGTGCTCATCTTCTTCGGCTTCGCGTCGATCGCTCCGCTTTGGCCGCTGCATTCCTGGTCGCCGGTGGGACATGCCGCGGCGCCCGCCGCCACGAGCATGCTTCATGCGGGCGTCCTCATGAAACTGGGGCATTTCTCGATTATCCGCGTGGCGTTCGAAATCCTGCCGGATACGACTCGCGAACTGATGCCGATCGCGGCGGTGCTGTGCATCTTCAGCATCATCTACGGCGGCTTCGTGGCGTTCTATGCCAAAGATACGAAGTACGTGATCGGCTACTCGAGTTCGAGCCACATGGGGTATGTCTTTCTCGGCATGGCCGCGCTGAATTACATCGGACTCAGCGGGGCGGTGATCTATATGTTCGCCCACGCGATGGCGACGGGCATGCTCTTCGCCATGGCCGGGTGGGTCTACGATCAGACGCATACGCGCGATATTCCGTCGCTCGGAGGCCTGTCGAACCGCATGCCCTTCATCGCCGGCTGTTTTGTCATTGCCTGTATGGCCTCCGTGGGTATGCCGGGAACGGTGAATTTCATCGCCGAGGTGATGATTATCGTCGGCAGCTGGAACAAGTATCCCCTGCAAGTGATCGTGGCAGTCGTCGGCATCGTCATCACATTGGCCTACCTGTTCCGCATGATGCGCGGACTGTTTTATGGCCCGATGGATCAAAAGTACAGCCACTCCCATGACGCCGTGGCGGTGGTGGACCGCCTGCCGCTCTTGATCATGATCGTCGTGAGCATCGGCTTCGGTCTGTTCCCGATGCACATGTACAATGTCGTCCGCTCCGGCGTCGATCCGCTCGTCGCGAAGATCACGTTGGTGCATCCGGTGTCGGCGGGCGACCCCGCCCCCGCGGATCTCGTCTCTTCCGCCGCCGAAACCTCCAGTGGTAGTTCGCGGCCGGTACGGAGGCCTGAATGACCTTTTCGCTGACCATGTCCTCGTCCG
>DATELB010000105.1:0-2422 GCA_035277085.1 Nitrospira sp.
CGTGTTCTACGCCTTGCTTTGGCAGCGTCAGGCATTCCAAGACGACCAGGGCCGGCAAAACCGCATCGAAGCGGTCGGCGAGGATCTCCTCGTCATCGCTGTGACCAGCCTGCATGCGGAAGCGCGGCTAAGGGCAACGGGACAGGCCGTCTGGGATCTTGCGGATGAGGTGCTTGAGGAGGCCGGCGCACGCGTAAAGCGCCACATCCGAGGACTGCTTTTCAACGATGACAAGAGTTCGACGGCGGTCGGGACAAAAGCCCTGACCGGTTCCTATCCCTCCCTTTCCACGGGAATTATTCAGCGTAATCTGGAAGACTACCGCGAGGCAGTCGGCGCAGAAGCACCTCAGGTTGAAGGGCACAGCCTCATCGTCTGACGCATCTCCTGGACGAGGAGCGCTGGACGATCAGTCGCCAGTCGGATTGCTCATCGCTGGACATATCCATGCGCGCCTGGCTGATGGACTCATATCACGGCGTCGAGAAGCTCCGCTTGGGGGAAGTATCAGATCCCCGTCCAGGGCCGGACGACGTGCTGTTGGAGCTGCACTTTGCAGCGTTGAACCCGGCCGATGCCTTTCTCGCTTCCGGCATGTACCCGGCCAAGCCCTCCCTTCCGCACGTCTTGGGCCGCGACGGTGTCGGCGCCGTCGCGATCGTGGGAGAAGCCGTCCGGAACGTGAGACCGGGAGAAACACTCGGCATCTTGCGATGTGACGTAGGTGTCGATGTCTGGGGCACGCTTGCGGAAAAAGTCGTTGTCCCGGCGAAAAGCCTCACAACTGTGCCGCACGGTTGGTCCTCTGAAGAAATGGCTGCTGCGCCGCTGGTTTTCTTGACGGCTTGGCAGGCGCTCACGCAATGGTCCACTCCCCCGGCGCCTCCCCCTCCTGGAACCACGCTGCTGGTGACCGGGGCTTCCGGAGGCGTTGGAGTCGCCTCGGTGCTGCTCGGAAAGTCAATGAAGCTGACCGTGCTCGCGTTATCCAGAAGCGCGGACAAGCGAGCCCGACTGAAAGAACTCGGCGCCGATTTTGTCTTCGATCCCAACGACCGTCAACTCGCGACATCGATTGAAGCCGCTGCCGGGACGAACAAACTCGACCTGATCATTGACAGCGTCGGCGGAGCGTTATTTCCGCGGCTGATACCACTCCTCGGCTATGGAGGCCGAGTCAGCGTGGTCGGCAGAAGCGGCGGGTCCGTGCCCGAATTCAATACGGCGACGCTGCTGTTTCGCCGCATTCGCGTCGGCGGGGTTTCGGTTGGCGATTATAATCCCTCGGAGGCGCAGACCATATGGAAGGAGATCGTCGCTCGACTGGATGCCATCGGACGCCGGCCGTTGATCGATGGTATCGTTCCCTTTGAAAACGTTCATGAGGGATTCCGTCGCTTGGCAGCGGGGCCGATGGGCAAGGTACTCGTACGAGTGCGCGCCAGTAGCTAGGAAACACCTGAAAGTGCCGTACTTCCCTTGAAGGGGCAGATCCGTGATCTCATTTTCGTTGCTCGACCTCACATTGTCTTCACCCCTCGCAAATCTTGCTCTCGATGAGGCGCTGCTCGAGGAACTCGAGGAACAGGGCGGTAACCCGGTCCTTCGGTTATGGGAAAGCGATCGGTACTTCGTCGTGCTCGGCCGTTCTTCAGGCATCGATGACGACGTTCACATTGACGCGTGCCGGCAGGACTGCGTGCCCATTCTGCGTAGGGCGAGCGGTGGCGGCACGGTACTTCAAGGCCCCGGCTGTCTGTCGTATGCGTTTGTGCTGCCGATTTCTCTCCATGCGGACTTACGGGATATTCGCCGGACGAACGAGTTTCTGTTACGGCCAATCGCGACGGCCCTCTCTCGGTGGCAGCCCGCCATTACCCTGCAGGGCATCAGCGATCTGGCAGTCGAAAGACAAAAGATCTCCGGCAATGCACAACGCAGAACAAGGACTGCCCTACTCTTTCACGGCACGCTGCTTCACGGAATGCAGGCTGACGTCATCTCCCGCTATTTGAAGGAACCGAAACGGCAGCCGGAGTATCGAAACGACCGGCGTCATGCTGACTTTTTGAGAACGCTCGATGTACTGCCGCACGACATTAAGAATGCGATTGCCGATGCGTGGAAGGCGGACACCGAATTGAAATCTTGGCCGCGGCTACGCATGAGAAACGCAATGGCACAGGTCGCCGAGCGAAGTACTCCAGTGCAGGCAGAATCCATACAGGAGAATTTCTGGCAGAGCTGACGCCGATGAGGCGCCGGTGAGGGGGACACATCAATAAAACAAATCTATTGCTGGAGTTGTCCGTCGGCGCAATGAACAGGCCTACGCCTGGAGAGCCGCCGGTATACGGAGCTTCGATGAAGGGAGTTAACCTTCACGACGAGTGCATTGGCGCTCAGTATTGGCATTATTCGA
>DATELB010000106.1:0-38989 GCA_035277085.1 Nitrospira sp.
TCAATGGCGAAGCGACTGGACGCCGGTTGGACTGCTGCTGATGTTGTTGGGCTTGCTGATCCTCTTGGCCCTGTTTCTACCTTCGAATGAAGCGGTGGAAAAGGCGAAACAAGCCGCCCGAGACCAGCGCATCGGCTCTCAAGAGACGCCTGTCGTGGGCGTGCTAGCTGAACATTAAAAGGGGGGACACCATGTGGAACACAGTGGAGCAAGAAGTCGAGCATCGTCGTGTATTGTTGCGGTTGGCGGCGAAGGGCAACGCGCAGGCTCGTAAGGAATTGGAGCAGGAATACCATGCAAGCGTGTACTCCCCGGCGCAGCGGGCGAAATACATCCCGCAGGTCGAACAACCGGCAATTTCAGCCGCTCTTCAACGAACATTGGATAACCTCATGGGGGTCGAATTGGATCCGGCCTAGGATGCCGCAGTATCGCCGGTGCGGGGACCGCAGTTGATGGCGTCTCTTGAGCCAAAGACCAGTTACAAGCGTCGTTGGGCCTTGGCCGGCCCGGATCACCGGGCTGGTCCCCCCTGAGCGTCCCCACCTAAAGCTGCATAGATTTTTTCCCCCGTCCGTTGTAGCCTAAAACCATGTAGTTGAACGACGAAGAGGCGGCCAAAGTGCTATTCTATGAGCATAGGCAACACCTTGTAACGTCGCCTGATGGCAGCGGGGGAGGACTGCTGGATAACGGCCGAAAGCAATTCTGGACCCGACATTGTCCTTGTTGTGGGCGTTGGCTGACGAAGCGTGATCCGATGTCGCCGTGGCTTTGCGGCTGCGGGTGGCGTACGGGATAGATCAAGACCAGAAAACGCAAAAAGGAGGGAAACGAGATGAACCATGTCATCCTCCAAGACGTACGGGCGGCATTTTTTCTGATGATGGGACTCCTCATGCTCGCGATGATCTGTGCGGTAGCGGCTTTGGGGACGGTCATGCGCCCGGTCCGTTGGGCGGACCGCAGGTCGGCTCAGTTCTAAGTACCTCGGCTGAGCGTCCGATGCTCGGCAATGTCGCGCTTCACTCCTTCCTCGTCTCATTGCCTTCGTAAACCCCTGATATTACATGTGCTCCCCATAAACCCCGCGGCAGACGAGCCCCCTCGTGAGCTGGTGCTATAGTTGTTTTAGCGCAGCTTCATCCAAATACGATGGGGGACACCATGAACGTCAGTCTTGGCAAAACCATGCTGGTAGCGGCTTTGGCCCTAACGAGCTTCGGTACGTCTGCTTGCAGCACGAAGTGGTTTCAGTCGGATGGCGACCAAACGGCGGGCGCCATGCGCGAAGGTACTTCATCGGACCACAGTTCTGGGTGGAACGGTCAAGGCGTCAATCCGAACTTCCCCGGCATGTCCCAGGGCAGTTCTCGGAGTGAGTTAAGCGGATTTTCACAGAGCCCAGCGGATGAGTATCTGGCACGCGGCGGCGGGATAGCATCCGTCTCTTCCGCAAATGCCGCCGGTCGTCACCGCGCGGAATTATCGAGAGAAGAACAAGCGGCAGTGGAGGCCGGCCTAAAGGACGTATTCTTCGCCTACGATCAATGGAGCCTTTCAGATGACGCGAGGGAGACGCTCAATCACAATGCGCACTGGCTCAAGGAACATCCGGGGTCCGTGTTGAAGGTTGAAGGGCACTGCGATGAGCGAGGTACGGCCGACTACAACATCGTGCTTGGCGACAAGCGTTCGAAGAGCGCGCGCACCTATCTGACGGAGTTGGGAATCAATCCCAAACAGATCGGCATCGTGTCCTATGGAAAGGAGCGCCCGTTCTGTACGGAACACGATGAATCCTGCTATCAGCTCAATCGTCGCGGTCATGTGCTGCTGAAGCGGAAATAATCTCTTCCCAGATCGATGCACCCCGGCGGTCGTTCGTGAACGTCGGGGTGCTTCGTTTCCGGCGCCTTGAGGCCGGTGGAGGTATTGCGTCGATGACGGTCAAAATGCAGGCACTGAAGAACGCTCGTCCAAAAGAAAAGAGATTACACCCCCGATTCACGGCTCAATTCCGCAGCACTTTCTCAGGAGGGCAGCGCGAGGGACAGGGGAAAACACTCGACCTCTCGGACGGAGGATGTCGCATCGAATCGGATCATCCCGTGGTCGTCGGCTCCTCCTTTGAATGCAGAATTTATGCGCCCGGCCTGAATTGGCCGCTGCGTATTGAGGAAGCCCAGGTTCGCTGGGTGAAAGGCAACACGTTCGGTCTTCAATTCACCGTGATGCGTGCTGACGAACGTGCGAAGTTGAAGGAACTCATGACGGATCTCAAATCCGACAAACGCCGTTGAGTTTGTGGTCGATCCCCTTCCGCTCGTCTCGCTACCGGCCTGCCCCTGTGATATAAAACGAGCGTAGGTACTCAAACCCCGGTGCGGGCGAAAGGCCGAGACACGCTCATGAACGAAGAAGTTGCAACGCTCGCGGGAGGATGTTTCTGGTGCTTAGAAGCGGTGTACGATCAGATGAAGGGGGTCCGGTCGGTCGAATCCGGATATACCGGCGGCCAGATTGACGCTCCGACTTATGACGCCGTGTGCGGAGGCCGCACGGGCCATGCAGAGGCAGTCAGAATCGCCTTCGACCCGACCGTGGTCAGCTACCGAGACATTTTGGACGTGTTCTTCGTCATTCATGATCCCACGACGTTGAACCGTCAGGGCAACGATGTCGGCACGCAGTATCGGTCCGCGATCTTTTACCACAGCGCCGACCAGAAGCGGATTGCGGAGGAAGCGACCGCCTCGCTGACGCGCGATCACGTCTACGCCCATCCCATCGTCACGGAGCTCGTGCCGGCCGGCAAGTGGTATGAAGCGGAGCCTTACCATCAGGAATACTTCGCGCGAAACCCGTTCCAGGGGTACTGCACGGCCGTCGTTGCGCCGAAAGTCGCCAAGTTTCGGAAGCAATTCATGAGCAGGCTGAAAAACTAGGCGCCATCTTCATCCAACCAGGCGTCTTCATGCCCGTGACCGGCATCGCCCAGGCGCAGCGAACGAAAGTCGAAGAGCCGATCGTCCAACAACAGTGAAGGTGCCACGTTCGACAGGGCGGCGAACATGCTGTCGGTGCAGCCGGGTGCCCGCCGTTCCCACTCGCGCAGAAAAGCCTTCACCTCTTTGCGCTTCAAATCCTCTTGGGATCCGCATAGATCGCAGGGGATGATGGGGAACCCGCGCCGTTCCGCGTACAGCGCAAGATCGGCTTCGCGTACCGCCGCGAGCGGACGAATGACGAGATGCCGCCCGTCTTTGGAGCGCAGTTTGGCAGGCATCGTCTTGAGCTTGCCGGTGAAGAGGAGGTTCAACAGCAGGGTTTCGAGAACGTCGTCGCGGTGGTGCCCCAACGCGATTTTCGTGGCGCCGATTTCTGTGGCGATGCGATACAGATGTCCGCGGCGCAGACGTGAGCAGAGTGAACAGGTGGTCTTTCCTTCGGGGATCAACCGTTTGACGATAGAATACGTATCGCGCGTTTCGATGTGGAAGGGAATGCCAAGCGACGCGAGGTATTCCGGCAGGACATGCGCCGGAAAACCCGGTTGCTTTTGGTCAAGGTTCACCGCCACGAGATCGAACCGCACAGGAGCCCGATGCTGAAGGACCATGAGGAGATCCAAAAGGCCATAACTGTCTTTTCCGCCCGATAGGCACACCATGATCTTGTCACCGGCTTCAATCAGGCCATAGTCGCTGATCGTGCTGCCTACTTGACGGAGTAGGCGGGTCTGCAACTGCTCCGTGACGTCGTCCAATTTCGGCGGTCTGGGAATGTGACGAGTGGATGTCGACATGCGAGTGTATTCTACGCGTTCTCTCGAGCGGCTGTCGAACTTACCAGCTGCGGCCGAGGCCGGCTGGAAGTGTGAGGAACAGCCACCGTTCTTCACTGGCAAAACAACAATGTTCAGTTCTCTGACCCGACGCATTCATTCAGAATCCGATATGCCGCTGCACTTGCTAAATTTTCAGTAGATGTATAATGGTACAAGGAGAGATGCCGGCGACGCACTCACAGAAACGGAAATCCCTCGAGCGGAGTCTGCGCGAACCTGCCTGGGTATCCTGGTCGGATGAAAAGCTGCTCGACCTTCCCATGTGCCGTCTCAATGTCACGATCGATAGTCCGTTTCTATCGAGACATATCGGTCAGCTTCAGGAAGAGCTCGAGGCAAAGCAGCTCCGGTTCCGCCCACATTTTTGGCTTTCGAACGAATGGTTCACGCCCGACGGTGTGCCGGGCATTGCCATCCCGTTTTATCTCGCACATCCACGGCTGGAGAAACTCGAGCTGGCACAGATGCTCGAGGTGGAAGGCGGTACCTCGGAATGGTGCATGCGCATCTTGCGACACGAAGCTGGTCATGCCATTGAGAACGCCTACCGGATTCGGCGGCTCCGCAGCAGGCAAGGCATCTTCGGCCGATCCTCGGAGCCCTACCCAAAATATTACAGTCCACGTCCGTACAGCCGAAGTTTCGTTCGTCATCTGGATGTCTGGTACGCGCAAAGCCATCCGGACGAAGATTTTGCCGAAACTTTCGCCGTCTGGTTGACGCCGAACTCGCTGTGGGCCGATCGATACAAGGGATGGCCTGTCATGCGGAAACTCCAATATATGGATGGCCTCATGCACGGGCTTGCCGGGATACCTCCGGTCGTGACGACGAGAGAGAAGGTGGATCCCTTGCCCACCCTTAAGCGCACGTTGCGTGAACATTACGCCCGCAAGCGAGGGCACTATGGCGTCGCAAGATCGTCGTCCTACGATCCGGATTTGAAACGGCTGTTTTCGGATGCCCCTCTTCACGCAGATAAAATGAGCGCCGCTACATTTTTGAACCGGTTCCGGCGTGAAGTGCGTCGGAAGGTGGCAAGCTGGACGGGTGAGTACCAGTACACGATAGATCAAGTGCTCGAAGACATGATCGAACGATGCCGTCAACTGCAATTGCGCCTGCCGATCGACGAAGAGCAGGCGAAACTCGACTTTACAATTCTGCTCACGGTCCACACGATGAACTACCTACGAAGCGGTCGCCATAAGGTGGCGGTATGAGACGATTGCGCGTTCTCGTTCTCATGCACAAAGACTTGGTGCCCCCCGACCCTCTGAATGGGCATGATCCGTCGCAGGCCGAATGGCGTACCGAATATGACGTGGTGACCACATTACGGAAAATGGGACATGATGTCAGAGCGCTCGGCGTCAAGAGCGATCTCGGCGTGATCCGGTCTGCCGTTGAGGAATGGCACCCTCACATCGCCTTTAATCTGCTTGAAGAATTCGACGGCCTCGCCGTCTACGATCAAAATGTCGTCTCGTACCTCGAGCTGCTTCGCGTCCCCTATACCGGGTGTAATCCTCGCGGGTTGATGCTGGCCCGCGACAAGGTGCTTGCCAAGAAATTGTTTTCATTTCACCGCATCCCGTTTCCAGAATTCATCGTGGCGTCTCATGGGCGAGCAGTCAGACGCCCGAAGTGGCTGTCGTTCCCGCTGATCGTCAAATCTGTCACCGAAGAAGCATCGCTCGGCATCTCCCAAGCGTCGATCGTGGAAGACGATGGGAAGCTCAAAGAACGTGTGGCGTTTATCCACGAGAGTGTGGCCACAGGGGCGTTGGTCGAGCAGTACATCGAAGGGCGCGAGCTCTACGTCGGTGTGATGGGCAACGGCCAGCTGCAAGCGCTACCCGTGTGGGAGTTGAAAATGGACAAACTCCCCCAGGATGCCCGTCGAATCGCCACTGAACGAGTGAAATGGAGTCGAAAATATCAGGACAAGTACGGCATCACCTCGGAGAAAGCCAAAAATCTTCCGACCGGGAAAGCGGAAGAGATCCAGCACCTGGCGAAGCGCGTGTATCGAGCCCTGGGATTGAGCGGCTATGCCCGTATCGATTTGCGGATGGACGAACAGGGGAAGCTGTATGTCCTCGAAGCCAATCCGAACCCTCAGATTGCGCGGAATGAAGATTTTGCCGACTCGGCAGAGAGCGCCAATTACCGCTATGAAGACCTCCTCCAGGAGCTGCTGAATGCCGGTCTCAGGTGGCGGCCGGCCAGAGTTGTTGCGTGAGCCGGCCGCCTCAGACTCGCTTACATCTTCAGGTGCTTTTTCAGGATCGCCGATTGTTGAATTTCTGCGTTATCCTTCCCGAGTGCGGCGGCGCGCTGGAAATGTTCGGCCGCGCTCTTGTGATCTCCGCCCTTGTCGAGTGCCAGCGCTAGGTCGTAATGCGCCTCTGCAGACTGGGGATCGGCCTTTTCGGCTTCTGAAAAGTGCTTTTGTGCCACATCCCAATGGCCCTTGCCGTAATGTTCGATGCCGGCCGTGATGTGACTCTCCGCCTTGGAACCGGCAGCCGCCTTCAACGGAGCGGCGTCCTTCCCCATATCGGCAAAAGCCGACATCGCCGCGAACGAGATTGCGCCCAACACGAGTAACGAGGATGCGAGTTTCATGGAAGCCTCCATCAGTGAGGGGTGAACCGTCTCTTTCTCTACGGAGCCGCAGCTCGGCCGGATCTACAGAATGGAGGTGCCGTCAGGCTGGGACAACTAGGAGACCCACGAGACGCGCTGGAACGGACGACGCTAGAGGTAGCTGTGGCTGGTGACTCTTCCCGCCGCGTCCAGCTCATAGAGCAACGGTGCGCCGGTGGGGATGTTCAGCTCCAAAACCTGCTCTCTCGTCAGCTGTTCCAATTCCATGACCAACGCGCGGAGACTGTTCCCATGGGCGGCGATGAGAATCGTTTCCCCGGCCAGCAGCCGGGGTTTGATGACTTTCTCATAGTAGGGTAGGACCCGCTCGGCCGTGTCCTTGAGGCTTTCGCCTCCGGGCGGGCGCACATCATAGCTCCGGCGCCAAATCTTGACTTGATCGTCGCCGTACTTCTTCGCCGTTTCCGCTTTATTCAGCCCTTGGAGTTCCCCGTACATCCGTTCGTTCAGCGCTTTATCTTTTTCGGTCGGAACGGCGGTCTGTCCGATCACCTCGAGCGCCAGACGCAGGGTTTCGTTCGCGCGCTGCAGGACAGAGGTGAAGGCGCGGTCGAATCGGTATGGGCGAAGTTTTTCGCCGGCATTCTTGGCCTCCTGAACTCCGCGCGCCGAGAGGGGCACATCGACCCATCCGGTGAACCGGTTTTCAAGGTTCCACTGTGATTCGCCGTGACGAAGCAAGACGAGACGTGCCATCGCGTACCCTCCAAGTGGATCGATCTGCGCCGCTCAGAATACTGAATCGCGATTCCAAGTCAAGCGTTGCTTTCATGTTGGTGCGGCAGTAGGATGCCGCACCCAATTCAACGGGACGCGTTGATCCATGAACACTGCTTCGTCGTCCGACAGCCGCCGGCACGCCGCCGAAACCTGGTGGGTCGGCATGGGAAAGCGATTGCACGTCGCCGATCGAGCCGAAGCTTTTTTCAAAGCCGTCGCAGCGGGCGGGCTGCTTGATCGCATCGGGCAGGTCGGGGGGCAGCTGGATTACATCTTGTTTGTGGCGATGCGCTATTGGGTACCGACCGTGCTGCCCCCGGCCGGTCGTGAACGACTGACCAAGAACGATGCCGACTATTGGCTTGAATCCGAGCAAATCCTCAAAGCCGCAGCAGCCAGGCTGCGGGAACTGAAACCCTTGATCGAGCTGCTCACGACGCCCAATCCGATGTCCGACGGTCCTTCCGGTCAAAGCGCGGGGTCTGCACCCATGGCGGAGCTGGAGCTGTCGGGGATTGTCGAAGGGATCGCGGAAGCGGCCGGCAGTTACGGGGGACCTGACTACACCTCGATCATCAAGGCTTTCGATCCGGTTCCACTGCGACAGACGCAGCCCTTCAAACACAACAAGAAGCATAGCGCGGAACTCTGGGTGGTCTTCTTGCTGCGGGAGCATTTTCGAAGCCTCGGGCTCGGAAAAGATCGGTATTGGCCGCTGATCGCGCCGCTCTGCGCGGCAGCGGGCATTCTGGCTCCAAGCGGACAGGCATATGGGCCCGATGAACTCAAGAGCTGGTGGCAGAAGAACTGGCCGCGTACGTATACTCAATTGGAGCAGAAGCAGGAGGCTACAGATTCAGGAGGAGCGGCGTATGAGCAGGATTGGACCTGGTTTCAGGCCTGGATCACCTGGCAGCGGCGACGCTGACGCCAGCGAGAGAGCCGGCGCTCTTTGTCGGTTTCGCCGGCCCCTTTTCCAGATCCAAGGCGCCTTCCTGAAGCATCTTGAACATCGTGAGCGAGAATAAGAGATAGAAGACGACTCCGACCCAAATGACGTAGGGTTGAACGCCGCCCTCCTCCCTGATCGCCTTGTGTTGCTGGGCGGGATCATTCCAGGCTTGTTGTTTGATGGCCGCAATATGTTCGCGGCAATGCCAGTAATACACATAATTGGCCGTTGCGCCGGCGACCACGCTCCAGACGATTCCGCTTGTCATGTCTCCAGTCAGATACGTTGACAGCATCGGTCCGATCGCATAGACCGCGGCATAGAGATACATCTTTCGATACAGAAACCAGAGAAACGATACATAGAGAAACG
This sequence comes from Nitrospira sp., assembly GCA_035277085.1. Lineage (GTDB taxonomy): Bacteria > Nitrospirota > Nitrospiria > Nitrospirales > Nitrospiraceae > Nitrospira_C. Next base: position 8,568 of record DATELB010000106.1, read on the forward strand.
CCGGCCAGTTCCATGTGAGCGCAAACCGAGGGGTTTGAGCGCCCCCGAACTTCTTGAATTGCTCCAAATAGCGGTCCGCGTTGGGACCGATGAAGTCCCGCCAGAGGTCGCTTTCCGCGTGCGTGGAGAACGCCCTGGATGCCGCGGAGGGTCCTGCTGACGACGCCAACTCATTCCCGCATTGGTAGCAAAAATTGGAATCGTCCTGGTTTTGCTGCTGGCACTGGCTGCACGATTTCATCCGCCAGAGACTACCACAACGCCGGGTGAGGAGGCGCCATAGAGCCACGGCATCGCTTCCAGCTTCACTTATTTGCTTTCATCGCCGGTCTTGTGCTAGGTTCCCTTACTTTACAAGGGGATACGTTTGTCATGCCGACCGACGAACTCAAGCAAGGCACCGAACAATACTTGATGGGCACTTACCAGCGTCAGCCGATCTCCATCGTGAGAGGTCGGGGAACAAAAGTGTACGACCTCGAGGGTCGTGAATACGTGGATTTTGTGGCAGGCATCGCGGTCAACATCCTCGGCCATGGGCATCCTGATTTGGTGTTGGCGATTCAAAAACAAGCGGCGCAGCTCATCCACACCTCCAATTTGTATTACACAGAGCCGCAGGTGAAGCTGGCGCAAATATTGGTCGACCATTCGTTTGCCGACCAAGTCTTCTTCTGCAACAGCGGCGCCGAGGCGAATGAAGCGGCGATCAAGCTCGCGAGGCGCTACTCCCACGGCAAATACGGCGCCGGCCGCTTTGAGATCATCACGATGAAGCAGTCGTTTCATGGACGTACCATGGCGACGCTGAGCGCGACCGGTCAGGAAAAGGTGCAGAAAGGCTATGAGCCGCTCGTTGCCGGCTTCTCCCATGTGACGTTCAATCACTTGGGCGAACTCGAGCATGCCGTCACGGACAAGACCGCGGCGATCATGCTCGAACCGATTCAGGGGGAAGGCGGCGTGCATGTGGCCTCCGGCGACTACCTCAAAGCCGTTCGTGAGCTCTGCAATCAGCGGGATATTTTATTAATCTTCGATGAAGTCCAGACCGGCATGGGGCGCACCGGCACCCTCTTTGCGTACGAGCAGCTGAACGTGCAGCCGGACATCATGACCCTAGCCAAAGGTTTGGGCGGCGGTGTCCCGATCGGCGCCTGCCTGGCGACAGCACCGATCGCGAAAGCGTTCGGACCCAGCTCCCACGCTTCGACGTTCGGCGGAAACCCTCTCGCCTGTGCCGCTGCGTTGGCGGTGTTCCGCGTTCTGCTGGAGGGGCGGGTGCTCGATCAGGCGCGCCGCATGGGCGAGTATCTTGGCAAGGGATTGTTGGAGTGCAGGGATCGCCACCACCTCGTCAGGGATGTACGCGGGCTGGGCCTGCTGCAAGGCATGGAAATCGAGATCGATGCAAAAACTGTCGTGGCCGACTGTTTAAAACGCGGACTCCTCGTCAATGCCACAGGCGACCACGTGCTCCGTTTTGTTCCGCCGCTGATCATCTCTCAGCGTGAAGTCGACCGCCTGCTGGAAGCTTTGTCACACATCTTTGATCGGCATGCCGCTCACACGGCGGGTCATTAGAAGGCCGGCGTCCCATGAAAACACCGTTACAGCGAGCTTCCCGGCTGGCCAAGGATTTGCTTGACGTCGCGACGGTCCCAAGAGCCGAAGTCGGCCGCCTGCTGACGCTCGCCGCGGACCTCAAGAACAAGCAGCGTCTGGGCATTCCACACCCGTTGCTCAAGGGCAAGGCGCTCGGTCTTCTGTTTCAGAAGCCTTCGACACGGACGAGAGTCTCGTTCGAAGCCGGCATGCATCAGTTAGGCGGCCACGCGCTGGTCCTCCCGATGGCCGACATCCAGCTTTCACGCGGCGAGACCGTGGCGGACACGGCCAGGGTGCTGTCCCGCTATCTCGACGGAATCGTCGTCCGCACCTACGACCACTCGACGGTCGAAGAATGGGCCCATGAAGCGACGATGCCCGTAATCAACGGTCTTACCGATCTCAGTCACCCGTGCCAAGCGCTGTCGGATCTGCTTACGATCAATGAAAAAAAAGGCAGGCTCAAAGGCATCAAGATCGCTTATGTGGGCGACGGCAACAACGTCGCCAATTCGCTCATCGAGGTGGCGGCCAAGATGGGCATGATCATCACCCTTGGCTGTCCCTCCGGCTACCAACCGGATCAGCATGTCGTCGATCTTGCGCGGGTGGAAGCGGCCAAGACCGGTGCCGTCATCGAATTGGGCCAGGATCCGAACGTGGCCGTCAAGGATGCGGACGTCGTCTATGCCGACGTCTGGATCAGCATGGGCCGCGAACGGGAACAAGCCAGGCGGCTGAGGGTACTGGCGCCGTATCAGGTCAACAGCCGGCTGGTCGCCAAAGCGAAGCCAGATGCGATCGTGATGCACTGTCTGCCGGCCCATCGGGGAGAGGAAATTACCGCGGACGTCTTGGACGGTCCGCAGTCGGTCGTCATCGATCAAGCGGAGAACCGGCTGCATATGCAGAAAGCCATCTTGACGCAACTGTTGGGGAAAGGGAGACAAGGGCGAAGATGAATCGCGGAATCAAAAAAATTGTACTCGCCTATTCGGGAGGTCTCGACACCTCGGTCATTTTGAGATGGTTGCAGGAAACCTATGACGCGGAAGTCGTCGCATTTTGCGCTGATCTGGGGCAGGGGGAAGACCTCCAAGCCATCAAGGCCAAGGCGCAAAAGCTCGATGTGAAGAAAGTCTACGTGGAAGATCTGCGTGAGACATTCGTCAAAGACTATGTGTTTCCGATGCTGCGCGGGAACGCCATGTATGAAGGGTCCTATCTGTTGGGAACCTCGATCGCCCGTCCCTTGATCGCCAAACGGCAGGCAGAAATTGCGCTCAAGGAAGGAGCGGAGGCGGTCTCGCACGGCGCGACAGGAAAAGGGAACGATCAAGTCCGCTTCGAGTTGACGTACATGGCGCTCGCACCGGGCCTCAAAATTATCGCCCCGTGGCGGGAATGGACGATGCGGTCGCGCCGGGAATTGATCGAATACGCCGATCGGCACGGCATTCCTGTGACGGCGACCAAAGCGAAGCCTTATAGCATGGACCTCAACTTGTTCCACGTCAGCTATGAAGGGGGAATTCTGGAGGATCCGTGGGAGTCGCCTCCGGACGAAATTTTTCAGATGACCGTGGCCCCCGAGAAGGCGCCGAACAAGCCGGTGGAAGTGGAGATCGATTATGAAGCCGGCAACCCGGTGGCCGTCGACGGGAAGAAACTGAGTCCGGCCGCCCTGCTCGCGCATCTCAACAAACTAGGCGGGGCGCATGGCATCGGCCGTGTCGATCTGGTCGAAAATCGGTACGTTGGCATGAAGTCCCGCGGCGTGTACGAAACGCCCGGCGGCACCATTCTTCACGTGGCTCATCGCGGCTTGGAATCGTTGACGATGGACCGGGAGGTTCTGCATTTCAGGGATAGTTTGATCCCGCGGTATGCCGGACTCATCTACAACGGCTATTGGTTCAGCCCGGAGCGCGAGATGGTGCAAACAGCCATGGACGAAGCTCAACGGGATGTTACCGGGACGGCTCGCGTCAAACTGTACAAGGGCAGCTGCACCTTGGCGGGACGGAAATCAAAGCGGTCGCTCTACCGGCTCGACATTGCGACCTTCGAAGAGGACGAGGTGTATAACCAAAAGGACGCGGAAGGCTTTATCCGCCTGAACGCCTTGCGGTTGAAAATCCGCGCGCAGCGCAAAAAGGCGTCGTCCTGATGACCAAAGGACGGACAGGCAACGGATTCGGCGACGGAAAGGCTTGGAGCGGACGGTTTCGCGAACCAACCCACCGATTGGTCGAAGCCTTTACCGGCTCGGTGACCGTCGATCGCCGCCTCTATGCCCAGGACATCCAGGGCAGCATCGCACATTGCAAAACGCTGGAGAAGGCGCGCGTCCTGACGTCCGGCGAGACCAGGGCGATCGTGCGCGCGCTCGAGGCCGTGAAGACTGAATTGGACCGTGGCCGATTCAAGTTTGTACCGCAGGATGAAGACATTCACATGGCGATCGAGCGGCGTCTGACGGAACTGATCGGCCCCGTGGGAGGTAAGCTGCACACCGGACGGAGCCGGAACGATCAAGTCACGCTGGACGTGCGCCTGTATCTTCGCCATCAACTGGAAGAGTTCACCGCAAGGCTGCAAGACTGTCAGCGTGTGCTGGTGGCCAAGGCGAAAGCTCACCGCACGGTCGCCATGCCGGGGTACACGCATTTGCAGAGGGCCCAGCCCGTACTGTTTGCGCATCATCTTCTCGCCTATGTGGACATGCTCGAGCGCGACAAGGGCCGCATCCAGGATGCCCATAAACGGTTGAATGTCATGCCACTGGGGTCCGGGGCTCTCGCGGGGACCAACTATCCGGTCGACCGGAGGTACACGGCGGGCCTTCTGGGGTTTCCCCAGGTCACCACGAACAGCCTGGATGCCGTCTCCGACCGCGATTTTATGATCGAAATTGCGGCGGCGCTGTCGATCACCATGATGCATTTGTCCCGCCTGAGCGAGGAGCTTATCGTGTGGTCTTCCCGGGAGTTCCGTTTCGTAGATCTTCCGGACGGTTTCTGCACGGGCAGCAGCATGATGCCGCAAAAGAAGAATCCCGACGTACCGGAGCTGATCCGGGGGCGAACAGGCCGCGTGTATGGGCAATTGATCAATCTTTTGACTACGATGAAAGCGCTCCCGTTGAGCTATAATCGGGATTTGCAGGAAGACAAGCCGGCGCTATTCGACGCGCTCGACACAGTGACGACTTCACTTCAAGTCTTGACGGAGTTGATGCGTCGGCTCAAAGTAAACCGTGAGACGCTGAAGCAGGCGGTGCAGGGCGGAGAACTGCTGGCCACGGAGCTGGCCGATTATTTGGTGGGGAAGGGTATGCCGTTCCGCGAAGCCCATGGCATCACCGGCCGGGTGGTTCGTTCGGCGCTGGAGCAGGGCCGGGAGCTCACGTCGTTTACGCTCGAGGAGTTGCGGCGGTTCTCCGACCGGTTCGGGAAAGACGTCTTTGCGCGGCTGACCGTGCAGTCGGCGATTGATCGCAAGGCTCAGATCGGCGGCACGGCCAGAGGGCAGGTCGAGCAGCGGATCAGGCAGCTCGAACGGATGTTATCGTGAAGGTCGTGATCGCCGTCGTTGCGGCCGTGGCCGTCGCGGCCTGCGGCGTAATGGGAACGCCGGTTCCTCCTGAGGACGTCGGCGTTGCTCCGGTGATCTTGCAACAAAAAAGGGCCGATGCCGAGGCCGAAAAACGGACCGATGCCGAGGCGGTGAAACGGGAAGCCGAAGAGACTCCCACCCTGCTGGAACCGCAGGGGCAGGACGTCGACCTGCCGCCGTTGCATCCGGTGGGCACCAGGTAGCCGTCAACAGCTAGCCGGAATGTAAGTCTTTTGCAGAAGTGGAGGAAAGACCGATGGCACTGATCCAACCGATGCGACAGGGACAACCGCTGCGGCCCCGGCCGGGCAAGCGATTGTTGCTGGTCGACCCGTACCCTCGCAATAATCAGTATCACCTCACGGCGTCGGAACGACGGGCCGTTTGGTTCCCGAAACTGAGCTTACCCACCATCGCGGCCTATACCCCGGAGCACTGGGATGTCCATCTGGTCGATGAAGCGGTGCAGGACATCGATTTCGATCATCCGTGCGACATGGTGGGGCTGTCGATCATGACATGCTATGCGCCGCGTGCCTATGAGATCGCGAAAGAATTTAGAAAGCGCGGGAAAACGGTGGTCATGGGCGGTGTGCATCCCACCTACTGCCCGGACGAAGCCCTCCAGCACGCCGATGCGATCGTCTGCGGTGAAGCAGAGGATTTGTGGCCCCGATTGGTCGAGGACTACGAAGCTGGCGCGATGCAGCGCGTCTATAAGATGACGGCGTTTCCTTCGCTCGAGCGCTACAGGCCCCCGCGCGTCGAATTGCTGAGTCCCGACTCGTACATGACCCGCCAATGCAGTTTCACGACGAGAGGCTGCCACTTCGACTGCGAGTTTTGCAGTGTTTCTCCGTTCAACGGCAAGACCACGAGGCGCCGGCCGGTCGACGAAGTCGTAGCGGAGCTCAAAAACGTGCAGCGGTGGGTTCGAAGCGAACTGGTCGAACGCATCCGCGACGAACCACTGTGGCGGGCCTTCCTCTCCACGCTGAAGATTCGAGTGGGACTTGAAGACGGCAGTATCGTCGCCTTCGTCGACGACCTCCATAACAGCAACCGCGCGTATTGCCGCGAGCTATGGACCGCGCTCAAACCGCTCAAGATCAAATGGGGTTGTCAGTCGACGTTGTTTTTGGGCGATGACGAAGAGATGGTAAAGCTCGCCGCTGAAAGCGGCTGCGTCTCCGTGTTCGTCGGCATGGAGTCGCTCGACGAAGACTCCCTCGATGAAACGAACAAGCCGTTTAACCGGGTCCAGAAGTTCTCGCAAGAGATCAAGATGTTCCATAAGTACGGCATCATGGTCAATCCGGGCATCGTCTTCGGATTCGACAACGACGACGAGGCGGTGTTCGAGCGGGCCGTCGATTTTCTGACGAAGAACCACGTGGAACTGGCCTACTTCAACGTCCTGACGCCCCTGCCGGGCACGGCGTTGTTCGACCGGTACAATAATGCCGGCCGGATCTTCGACCGCGATTGGTCGAAGTACGACGGCAAGCACGTGGTCTTTCAGCCCAGCCGGATGACCCCCGAGCAGCTTCAGGAAGGATTCCATTGGGCCAACCACCAGTTTTATTCACTGCCGAACATCTGGTACCGGCTCGCCGGCACCAAACAGCGCTTGGTTGCCCGTTGGGAGATGAACCGGGAATTCCGTAAGCTCGTGAAGCGGAGCTGTCCGAAAGGAAAGCTCTCGCCGCTGGCGACCGTGCTGAAGAACCTGCAAGCGAAGCTGCCGGTCCTCGACACCGATCACCTTATTCCCAGCGCGCTGCATGCGCTCAAGCAGCGGTTTGATCCCAAAGCTGCGTCCGCTCAGCAATTGACGTTGAACATCAAGGTGAAGCGGCACGATAAATTCGCCGCCCTCTTCATGGATCTCGAGGGTGCGCTGGACCGTCTCAACGTGCACGAACTCATCAATCGAATCAAGGAAGCCGCCGAAAAGGCGAAGATGGACATCATCGTGAATTTCGAGCACCTCAAGCTGGCCGCACCCGACGCGCTGAAGGCGCTGGTCGATTCGGACGCCATTAAGGCCGGCGTACCTCACGTGAAGGTACGCTACCGCAAATTCAAGGACGCCTTCGAGACGTCCATGCAGGGCCTGTCGCTCACGGGCCTGGAAATGCTGACCGAGGATTCTCAGGATGCATAACTTCGAATACCGTGAGGGGGAGCTCTACTGCGAGCAGGTGCCGGTGAGCCAGATTGCCAAGCAGGTCGGCACGCCCTGTTACATTTACAGCCATGCGACGCTGGTCAGGCACATCCGTGCCTACGACAGCGCGTTCAAGAACATTCCGCATCTCATTGCCTTTGCGATGAAGGCTAACTCCAACCTCGCGATCCTGCGTCTGATGGCCAAAGAAGGCAGCGGCGTGGATATCGTGTCCGGCGGCGAATTGTTCCGCGCCCTCAAGGCGGGCGTGCCGCCGTCGAAAATCGTGTTCGCCGGCGTAGGAAAGAATGCCGACGAGATCCGAGACGCCTTGAAAGCGGGCATCCTGATGTTCAACATCGAGTCCTCCGCCGAGATGCATGCCCTCAATGACGTGGCGGCCTCGCTGGGGAAGACGGCGCCTGTTGCCCTGCGGATCAATCCCGACATCGATCCCAAAACGCATCCCTATATCTCCACCGGTTTGAAGAAAAGCAAGTTCGGCATCGCCGCCGACCGCGCGCTTGAAGAATTTCGAGTAGCCTCGACGCTTAGCCACATTCACGTGGTGGGGGTGCATGCCCATATCGGCTCGCAGTTGACGGAGGTGACCCCCTTCGTCGAGTCCTTAAAGAAAGTCCTGGCGTTGGTCGATACGCTCAAAGCGCAAGGGATCACGATCCGGTACTTGAACATCGGCGGCGGGCTGGGCATCACGTATTCCGATGAAAAACCGCCGTTGCCTCAGGAATTGGCCGATGCCGTATCGCCGCTCGTCAAAGGACTGGACCTCACGTTGGTGATGGAACCGGGTCGCGTGATCGTCGGCAATGCGGGAATTCTCGTCACGAAGGCCTTATACGAGAAAATCGGCGAGAGCAAACGGTTCATCATCGTGGACGCGGCGATGAATGACTTGATCAGGCCCAGCTTGTACAGCGCGTACCATGACATCCGTCCGGTGTCCGAAGCCTTGTTGCATCGCCCGAAGCATGCGGTCGACGTCGTGGGGCCGGTCTGCGAATCGGGCGATTTTCTAGCGAAGGATCGTACGCTGCCCGAAGTAAAGCCCGGCGATTTGTTGGCCGTGATGAGCGCCGGTGCTTACGGGTTTGTCATGGCCTCCAACTACAATTCACGGCCTCGTGTGCCGGAGGTGTTGGTGAAGGACGGAGAAGTGCACGTCATCCGCGAGCGGGAGAGTTACGAGGATCTTGTTCGAGGCGAGACCATTCCGGGCTTTTTGAATTGATGGAGTCCCCATGTTCAGCGGCTCGATCGTAGCAATCGTCACACCGTTTCGAAACGGCAAAGTCGATGAGCGGGCCCTTGGCGATTTAATCGAATGGCAGATCGCGCAAGGCACAAACGGAATTGTCCCGTGCGGGACGACCGGGGAATCGGCGACATTGACGCACGAGGAGCATCATCGCGTCGTCAAGCTCGCCGTCGAAGTCGTCAAGCGGCGGGTACCCGTTATCGCCGGGACCGGTTCGAACAGCACCGACGAGGCGATCTCGCTCACGCGGCATGCCAAAGATGCCGGCGCCGACGGCGCTCTGCTGATCACGCCCTATTACAACAAGCCGACGCAGGAAGGTTTGTATCGCCACTACAAGGCCGTGGCCGAAGCGGTCGACATTCCCCAGGTGCTGTACAACATTCCCGGCCGGACGGGAGTGAACATGCTGCCCGCCACCGTCGCGCGTCTTGCCGTCATGAAATCGATCGTGGGCATCAAGGAGGGCAGCGGGTCCGTTCAGCAGGCCTCCGACATCGCCCAGACCTGCGGCGATCGGCTGACCGTCCTTGCCGGCGACGATGCGCTGACTCTTCCGATGATGGCCGTTGGTGCCAAAGGCGTCATCACCGTGACTGCCAACATCATGCCCAAAGAAATGGCGCAGTTGGTCGCTGCCTTTCTCGCGGGCCGCGTGGATGAGGCGCGCCGGCTGCATTTTGCGCTTTCGCCGCTGTTTGCGGCGTTGTTCTATGAAACGAATCCCATTCCCATCAAGGAAGCGCTGGGGATGATGGGCAAAATCGATCCCGAACTGCGCTTGCCGCTGTGCGCCCTGAGCTCGGACAACCGCAACCAGTTGGCCCGCGTCATGAAAGAACTGCGGTTGATCTAACCGGGTCCTTCCGAAAGCTCACTCCATGATCAAAGTCATCGTAGCCGGGGCTGCTGGCCGAATGGGAAGCCGGCTTGTTGCCTTGATCAAGGAATCCACCGCCTTGACGCTGGCCGGTGCGCTCGAGGGAAAGGGACATCCCGCCCTGTCGGAGGACGCCGGCGAAGCGGCCGGCGTCGGGAAAATCGGGATTCCAATCACAGACAACCTCCCGTTGCTGCTCGAGCGAGGTGAGGTCGTCATCGATTTTTCGGCACCGGAGGCAACGCTGTCTCATTTTCACGCCGTCGCTGAACGCCGGCGCGCAATCGTGGTCGGGACAACCGGCTTCACGGCGGCCCAATGGGATGAGCTCAGGTCGCTCGCCAAGCAGGTCCCCTGCGTCTGCTCTCCCAACATGAGCGTGGGAGTGAATCTGATCTACAAGGTCATCAGAGAAATGGCGCGGACGCTCGGAGAGGACTACGACATCGAAGTCATCGAGGCTCACCACCGGCTCAAGAAGGATGCTCCAAGCGGCACGGCACTCAAAATTGCCGAAGTACTGGCCGAAGCGGTGAATCGCAATCTCGACCAAGTCGGCGTCTATGCGCGCAGGGGCCTCATCGGGGAGCGTAAAAAGCAGGAAATCGGCATCCAGACGATTCGCGCCGGCGACATTGTCGGTGATCACACAGTTTTGTTCGGCGGCATGGGGGAACGGATAGAAGTGACGCATCGGGCAAGCAGCCGTGACACGTTTGCCCGTGGTGCGTTGCGGGCGGCCCAATGGGTCGTCAAGCAGCCTCCCGGCTTGTACGACATGATGGACGTGCTGAATCTTAAATAAAGTTGCGGGGTTCGAATAAAAGAGGAGGGGGTCGTCAAGCGACTGAATGAAACTGCAGCTCCGCCGTTGCGGCTGGTAAGCTCGTTACAAACGATCGGAGAGATGAGTCATCGCGTCAATGTCTAGCCGTGATCGGACGAGGTTCTTGATCCGCTGCCTTCCGACGACCACAGTTCAAGCACGCAAACACGTTGATCGCCAGTCCGGCATCCAAGTCCACTGCCCGTTCCGGTAACATTGTTCCGCGGCATTTGTCACAGATCTTCATGCACGTCACTTTAGCATTGACACGAAAACGTGCCTATCCATCGGAAGTACGGGGAAAGACGGGATTTAGGCCTGGAAGACGGGTTTGAAATAGGCCGTTGGAGCTATGAGGTGCCGCTCGGAAACTCGGTTGAAATCAGCACCATCCGGCCGGCGGGAATGTTGACAGCCGCCTGATCGTCCACATAGGATTGTGGCGCCGTTCTATTGATTGCACTATGTATAGAATAATCTTCATCCTGATCCTCCTGATCATCCTCTATTTCCTCCTCCGCAGCGCCTTCCGGGAATTCGGGAGCCGGCAGACCGAACGCGCGCTTCCGCAGAGCAGGGATCAAATGGTACAGGATCCAGTGTGCCGCGTCTTCGTTCCTAGAGGGTCGGCGGTGACGGAGGTCATCGGCGGGCAAACGTACTGTTTCTGCAGTCAAGGCTGCGCGTCGACGTTTCAAAAGCAGATGACGGGTTGAGCCAACGAGAGAGATTCGCGCGGGTTAAATCACCGGTCAGCCTGTCCGTCCTCGCTCCCCGCCCGGTGTGGGGACCCCACTGCGGGCGGACAGGCTGACCGGTGCCACCCGCTTAAGGCGCTGGGCTCAACTAAAAAAGAGAACGAGCGAGCTTGGAAGGGCTATTGCGAGCGGTCAGCACCCGGAGTAGCTGTAGTCGTCGAGCTTTTCTTCCTTGTCGAACTTGAGCGTAATTTCGCACTGGTTGGGCTTGAAGTTGAAGAGCGGCGGGCCGGATTTTCCGCCGGCGATCCGGTAATAGGTCCAGGTCTCTCCGCCGAAAAAACGGGGGGATTTGCCGCTGGGTTCGCCCCAGTTCTTGACGAACCAGTCCTTGTCCTTCCCCTGCAACTCTGCGGGCTTCAGGGATTGTTCAAGATAAGGATTGCCTCCGCAGCCGGAAACGAAAAGGCATCCGGCCAGCACCCATACGCATCGTCGCATCATTGCATTCTCCTGAGTCGGGACAGTGGAGGCGGATCGTTGGCGATCGGGATTCTAGCTGCGGGTCCCGGAGGTGTCAAACCAAGCGCTGTTTGCATGATCTACAGGAAGTTTTTACAATGAGCGATAGATCTCTCATCACCTACGAGCCGAGCCATGAAAGGACAGCACAATGAAATTCTATCTCGATACAGCGAGCGTGAAAGAGATCCAGGAGGCCGCAAGCCTTGGCCTGCTGGACGGCGTCACCACCAATCCGTCTCTAGTCGCCAAGGAAGGCAGAGTCTTTCGGGAAGTGCTCGTCGAAATTTGCAATATCGTCGACGGGCCGATCAGCGCCGAAGTGGTGAGTATCGAAGCTGATGCGATGGTGAAAGAGGGCCGGGAACTGGCGAAGATTCACAAGAACATCGTGGTCAAGGTGCCATTGATCGCGGAAGGACTCAAAGCCACCAAGCGGCTGGCCGCGGAAGGCATCCGGGTCAACGTCACCCTGTGTTTCTCTCCGACTCAGGCGCTGTTGGCGGCAAAAGCCGGGGCTTGGTGCGTTTCTCCGTTTATCGGCCGGTTGGACGACATCAGTTCGAACGGGATGGAGTTGATCCGACAGATCATCACCATCTACAAGAACTACGATTTCAAGACGTATGTGCTCGTCGCGAGCGTGCGGCATCCGCAACATGTGGTCGAAGCGGCCTTGGCCGGAGGCCACATCTGCACCATGCCCTTCACGATCTTTCAGCAGATGGTCAAGCATCCGTTGACGGACATCGGGCTCAAGAAATTCCTCGCCGATTGGGACGCTCAAAACAAGAAATAGCCGCTCCCACTGTTGCGCGGGCCGAACCTTCCGGCCCGCGCCGCATCCTGCTTTAGCCGTCGCTGATGGCCTTGCTCGCCTTAGCGAACACGGTATGAAACATCGGTCTGGTGAGTTTGCCGGTGAACGTGTTTTGTTGGCTCGGATGATAGGAACCGATGAGCGTGATACCCCATGGCAGCCGATAGGTCTCTCCGTGACCGAACGCCGGAAGCGGGGAGGGAAGGGGGCGTCCTTCTTCGCGCGTCGCCTTCAGAAAGTGGTCGAACGCGATCTTGCCCAGGCTGACGACCACCCTCACCTGTTTCAAAAGCCGCAGTTCCTCCCTGACGTACGGCCGACACCGTTCGAATTCATCAGGCATGGGTTTGTTGTCGGGCGGCGCGCATCGCACCGCCGCTCCGATGTAGCAATTTGACAAGACCAAGCCGTCGTCCTTGTGTTCCGAGGTCGGTTGATTGGCGAATCCAAAGGTATAAAGAGCCTCATATAACCAGTCGCCACTACGATCGCCGGTGAAGATGCGGCCGGTCCGGTTGCCGCCGTGCGCTGCCGGTGCCAATCCAAGGATGTACAGCCGCGCATTCGGATCACCGAAGCCCGGGACGGGACGGCCCCAGTAGATCCAATCCCGATATTGGCGGCGCTTTTCTTTCGCGATTCTTTGCCGGTAGGTCACGAGGCGCGGACAAGCGGTGCAGGAAGCGATGCGTTGATTGAGCACGGTGAGCGATCGCATGGCGATGAAGTCTAACACGTTTGCGAAAGGCGATCCTGCTTGCCCGAGGCAGGGCTTGCTGCTAGCATGACGACCGAGGCGATGAACAATCGGTTCAACGGGAGGGAATGTCGTTGATGAACGAGCGTTGCCGGTGCGTAATCCTTGCCATCGTGTTGGCCGCGGTGCTTCCGGTGTCCAGTCAGGCCCAGCCGCAGGCAGATCTTCAGGGGAAAGAGGTTCCGCCGGCCGGTGCAAACGGCGAGATGGAACGAGACCTCGCACTTCCCGATTCACTCGACAACTCCAACGAACCGGAAGATCGCCTGGTGATTCTTCCGGAGATCAAGCGCGACGGCGAGCGGTTTTATCTCAGTTCCTTCAAGCTCCCCGAAAAGCTGACCTTCGCGGGACAGCCGGTGCCGCTCGACAATTGGCAGGTCCGTGAACGGATCGAGTACGAGTTTTATCAATTTCTGGAAGATCAGGGAGAGAGCATCATTCTCGCGAAACGTACGGGCCGCTGCTTCCCTCCGGCGGAGCGCCAGCTTGCCGAGGCCGGCCTGCCGGACGATCTCAAGTACATGCTGCTGGTTGAGAGTAAATGCATTTCCGCCGCGTACTCACGAGCCAAGGCGTCGGGACCATGGCAATTCATTCCTTCCACGGGACGGCGGTATCGGCTGAAAAGCGATGCCGTGCGTGATGAGCGCCGTAATCTCGAGATGTCGACGGAAGCGGCGGTCAAGTATCTGAAGTACCTCAAAGATTTCCAAAGCAACGATTGGTTCATGGCGATGGCGTCGTACAATGCGGGGGAAGAGCGCATCCGCAAGCTGCTCAAGGAGCAGAAGATCAGCGACTATTGGAAAATGCACGGGCCGCGCGAGACGATGCGCTACGTCCCACGGATCATCGCCGCCAAGGAGATTTACTCTCAGCCTGAAAAATATCTTGGTTTGAGCAAGAAGGACTTGTACATCCCCCTCGAAACCGAGACCATCACCGTGACCGTCAAGGAGCAACAGCGCGCGCTCACGTCCATCGCTGAAGAGTTCGGCACCTACTTTCTCGAGCTGAAACTGCTGAATCCTGAGTTTAAAAAGGATTTCCTGCCGCACGGTACCTATCAAATCAAGGTCCCTCGTCAGACCTGTCCATCCCGCTGCTTCAAGCAAGAAAAGTCTCCCTGAGCGTCGTGGCAAGGCGTTTGGTTCGGATGCGCCTGCCTCCTTCCCCGGTCCGGCCGCTGCTGAGGAAGATGCTGAAGGCGGCCCTGGCCTCGGCTCATGCCGGTAACGCGCTCAGGCGCACGGTCCGGCGGCACGGGGATGACCTGATTGTCGGCCGTCGCCGTTACCGCTTGCGCACGTATGAGCGGCTGGTCGTCGTGGGGGCGGGCAAAGCGGCCGCGACCATGGCGCGCGCCCTCGAATCAATCCTCGGCCGTCGTCTCACCGACGGTCTCGTGATCACCAAGTACGGCCATGGACTTCCGACCAAGCGCATCGCCGTAGCGGAGGCCGGTCATCCGCTTCCCGACCGCGCGGGTCTCGAGGCAGCCCGGCGAATGACGGCGCTCGTCCGCGGACTCACGTCCCGCGATTTGCTGTTGGTCTTGCTCTCGGGAGGCGCGTCAAGCCTGATGACCGCTCCGGCCGACGGCATCACGCTCAGCGCAAAACAGCGTGTGACGGACCAGTTGCTCAAATCGGGCGCGGGTATCGCCGAGCTCAACACGGTGCGCAAGCACCTCTCGAACCTGAAAGGCGGCCGACTGGCGGCTCTCGGCGGCGCCACGATCGTCACTCTCCTTCTTTCGGACGTCATCGGCGATGATTTCAGCACCATCGGCTCGGGGCCGACGTCCCCGGACCCGACCACCTATCTTGACGCGGTCCGCTGTCTACGTCGGCATAAACTCTGGTCCTCGGTTCCTACACGGGTAAGGAAACACCTGATCAATGGAACCAAAGGCCGTCTGGCCGATACCCCGAAGCCGGGGGCCACGCTGTTTCGCCGAGTCCAGCACGAGATCCTCGGCAACAACGCTCTCGCGGTCGCCGCCCTTTGCGCGGCGGCACGGTCGGAAGGATGGCGGACGCTGCTTTTGCCTCCATTCACGAAGGAGGCTCGTGTGGCCGGCGCGGAAATGGGTGCATTGGCGAAACGCATCCTCACGCGCCGGCGGCCTGTGCCGCTCCCGTTCTGCATCGTGGCGGGTGGAGAGACGACGGTGACGGTAAAGGGTGGCGGCCAAGGAGGACGCGCGCAGGAATTTGCAACGGCTGCGGCGGGGGCCATCGACGGGCTGCCGCACGTTTATGTGGCAGCCTTCGCAACCGACGGCACAGATGGACCGACGGACGCTGCCGGGGCACTGGTCAGCGGAGAGACAGTGAGCCGTGCGAGACGAATAGGCGTTGATCTCGCAGCCGCATTGACGCGCAACGATACCTATCGCGTGCTCAAGCGCCTCAACTGCCATATCATGACCGGTCCGACAGGGACCAACGTCAATGACCTTTACCTGCTCTTCGTCTTCTAGTTAGTATCCTCTGCGATGGCCCCTCCGCTTGTGCTTCCCCTTTCACGGTGTACAGATGCTTCGTTGGCCGGCGGCAAAGCCGCCGGCCTGGCACGGCTGCTTGCGGCCGGATTTCCCGTCCCTGACGGCTGCTGTCTGACTACCGGCGCCTATGAACAATCCCTGCAGGCCATGGGCTTTGTCGCCGGCGAGCGCTGGCGCCGTGCCGCCACGCGAAGCGGTGATGACCGGCAGCGAGAGCTTCACGATTGCCGGGAAATCATCCGCCATCTCGCGGTGGGTCAGTT
Source organism: Nitrospira sp. (assembly GCA_035277085.1). GTDB lineage: Bacteria > Nitrospirota > Nitrospiria > Nitrospirales > Nitrospiraceae > Nitrospira_C. The sequence goes on from DATELB010000106.1 coordinate 24,521, forward strand.
CCAGCCGGCTCTGACGGAGCAATTGAACCGGATAAGCGGCGCGGCTGAACGCCGCTGGGCGCTGCGATCGTCGGCGACGAATGAAGACATGTCGCACTCCAGCGCCGCCGGGTTATACCGAACGGTATTGGGTGCCGACTGGACGGATCTCGCACGCGGTATCACGGACGTCTGGGCGTCGCTGTGGGATGAACGCGTCATGGACTATATGTTGAAGTCGGGCCGCGGCACCGGGCCTCCCGCCATGGCCGTCGTCATCCAGCCGCTGGTCGACGCCCGCATCGCCGGGGTCGCCCATTCGGTCCATCCGGTGACGGGCCGCGCCGGCCACGTCACCATCAATGCCGTTCATGGATTGGGCCAGCCGTTGGTCGATGGAAGCGTTTTGCCCCACGAATATATCGTTGATATCCGGGTTCCACGCGTGATCACGCGTATGCCGGGACTCCAGCCTGAACGGCTTGTCACCGCCGCGAGCGGGCTTATGATGGAACCGATTCCCACTACTGATCGAGAAAGGCCGTTGTTGTCGGATCCTCAATTGTTCGACCTTGCGGCAATGACCAAACGCATCGAACAAGCATTCCAAGCACCAGTGGACGTGGAATGGGCCATGGACGGGGAACGGCTTTGGATTCTGCAATCCAGACCGGTGACCGGCGGTCGGACCATAGCCGGCATGACGAACGAAGACTGTGAATGGTCGCGCGCCAACTTTAAGGAGACGATGCCGGATCTGCCGAGCCCGATGGGTCTGTCGTTCCTCGAACGCTTCATGGACGCCTACATCGTCTCTCATTACCGTCGGCTGGGTTGCCACATTCCCCGGGGGGTCTCCTCCGTTCGTGTGTATGACGGCCGTCCATACTTGAACGTGACGTTGTTCCATATGCTGGTCGGCCAGCTCGGTGGAGACCCCACGTTAAATGCCGAACAGATGGGCGGTGATCCCGTGCAGTCGGCGCCTTCCGTTCGGCCGCTCGCATGGTGGGCGCTGCTGCGTGCGGGCTGGCTCATGTGGCGGGAAATGCGGCGAGTTCGGACGCAGAGTGCTGCATCCTTTGCCTCAATGAAAGCATTGGCCTCTCGCTATACTCGTGAGAAGGTTAGGTCGCTGTCCCTGGCGGACGCGCGCAACCGGTTGGACGAACTGGGCCGATGGCTGGACTCCCGTGAAGTGACGTTCGGCATTGCCGCGGGCGCAGGACAATGCCTGCAGGTATTCAGCCGTGTCTTGCCGCGGTGGCTGGGGGCGGACTGGCGACGCTTGCTCAACGAATCGCTGCAAGGGCAGGGGACAGTGATCAGCGCGCAACAAATTCTCCAGATTGCTGCATTAGTCACGCTGGCTCGTGAGGATGCCGCCGTGTCCGACGCCTTCCGGCACGGATGGGCCCCCGGAGACTATCGCCGGATTCTCAGCGGGAGCCGGTTCCTCGCGGCCTTCGATCAGTATCTGGACGACTACGGCCATCGGGCCGTGGGCGAGTCCGACATCATGTCGCCCCGTCTGTCCGACCATCCGGAGACCGTCCTTGGCGTGATCAAGACGCAGCTCCTTGGCGCGTCTGCGACGCCGGCGCAACTGATCTTACGCCAGAAGGCGACGAGGAACGACGCCTTGGCGACCATCAGGGCACGCTGCGGGTGGCGCGTGGATCGCTGGCTGATGTTTCGCTGGTGGTATCGACGCCTGTGCCGGTTCTTTACGTTGCGGGAAGCGAACCGCCACCATCTCATGTGGTATTCCCAGGCGGCCAGGCACCTCTTGCTTCGCGTGGGAGAGCTGTTGGTCGATCAAGGTCTCTTCAGCCATCCGGACGATATTTTCTTTCTCACGCTGAACGAGGTTGAACATCTCGACCGCCCTCCGGCGGACACCTGGGCGTCGTTGATATGGACTCGCCGCCGGGAGCGCGAGCGTTGGTGCACCGTGCAAGTGTCTGACGTGATTCGCAGCGCGGAAGCGCAGCAACCGCCATGCGAGCCGACGGAGGATCTCGACGGTGTGCTGCGGGGTCTTCCTGTGAGCTCAGGGATCGTCAGCGGGCCCGTACGGTTCGTGCGGGTCACGGGAGACTGGAGCCGGGTTCGACGCGGCGACATCATTGTGGCGCCGGTTATCGATCCGGGGATGGCGCCGCTGTTCGGCATTGCCGGCGGGTTGATCGTTGAAATGGGCGGCACGCTTTCACACGGCGCGATCATCGCCCGTGAATACGGACTGCCGGCGATTGCCAACGTGTCCCGCGCGATGTCGCTGTTGTCGGAAGACGAGCGCGTTACGATGGATGCCACGAACGGCGTTGTGCGACGTGAGTAGGCGTTTTAGGGAACCTACCAGAATGGCCTCGTCGAATCACTGCACTGCCACACGCGCCCCCGCTTCTTTTGATCTGAAGAATATCAAAGTTCATCAACAACCCGAAGGAATACGTTCTTACTGGGCGACACATGGGAGTAGGGCCGAAAGGCTCTGGCACGGCACCCTTGACGTTTGCCCTCAGTTCTCGTAACCTCCCGAAACTAAACGGGCAACTCCCAGTCTCGACATCCTTACCGATACCACATATCACGTGCGCTGCGTCAGGACGCGGAGCTCAATCTATGATTGAGAGTACTGGCTTGGTCTGGGAGCTCGCTGGAGGCGTGCTACTCGGCGCCTTGGCGGCGGCTCTGTGGTGGTCGGCCCGTCTGAAGAAACGATTTCAAACGCAAATTGACGAGGCGGTCGAACGCGCGCACCGCGCCGAAACAGTGGCCGAGGAGCTGCGTCGTGTCGAGGCACAGGACCGCGCTGCGCTCGAGCGTTTCCGCGTCGATCTCGCGGAAGCGGCACGAGCCCGTGCGGTGGCCGAAACGCAGGCCGCCGAAACCGTCAAGCATGTGGAAGAGCAAAAACTCGTTCTTGCTCAGGCGCGCCACGAGCTCGCCGAATCCTTCCAGGCGCTCTCCGGCGAAGCGCTCAAGCAGAACAACGACGCCTTTCTGACTCTCGCCAGGACGACGTTTCAAACCCTGCAAACGGAAGCCAAGGGCGATTTGGCTCAACGGCAACAGGCGATTGACGAGTTGGTCAAGCCGCTCTCCGAATCGTTGCGCCGTTATGACGAGCAGCTGCGTCAGTTGGAGCAATCGCGTCAGACCGCTTACGGAGGACTCGACCAGCATCTGAAATTGCTGGCCGAAACCCAGCAGCGGTTGCAGCAGGAGACAGGCAATCTGGTGAACGCGTTGAGAGTGCCGGCGGTTCGCGGCCGTTGGGGCGAGATCACGCTCAAGCGTGTGGCCGAACTGGCCGGCATGGTCGCGCATTGCGATTTTCTCGAGCAGGAATCCGTGCTCTCCGACGACGGGCGGTTACGGCCTGACATGGTCGTGCAATTGCCGGGCGGCCGGCAGATCATCGTGGACGCGAAAACGGTGCTGTCCGGCTATCTGGACGCTCATGAGGCCGCGGACGACGACCGCCGGCTGGAAGGGTTGCGGCGCCATGCCGCACAAGTGCGGGCGCGCATCAATGAATTGAGCCTGAAAGCGTATTGGAGCCAGTTCGAACAGGCGCCCGAGTTCGTCGTGCTGTTCCTGCCTGGCGAACAATTTTTGGGCGCGGCGTTGGAGCAGGATCCGCAGTTGATCGAAGAAGGGTTTTCGCAGGGGGTCGTCCTCGCGACGCCGACCACGCTGATGGCGCTGTTGAGGGCGGTGGCGTATGGCTGGCGGCAGGAGCGATTGGCCGCGCATGCGGAAGAAGCCGGCCGGCTCGGGAAAGATCTCTACGAACGCATGGCGACTCTGGCCGAGCACGTCAACGATGTGGGGCAGTCGCTCGGAAAAAGCGTGCTGGCCTACAATAAGGCAGTCGGATCTCTCGAAACGAGGGTTCTCCCTGCAGCGCGCCGATTTAAGGAGTTGGGCGTCTCATCGGATAAGGATATTCCCGCACTGGAGCCCGTCGAAGTCGTGGCTCGAAAGGCATTGCCCTATGACCAGGAATGACTACCAGGACATCACTCCGCAGTCTATGGTGGAGCGGTTTCATCAACTGTTCGACATCGCCGTGCAGCGCGAGCCCGGACTCATCGATGAGCGCACGCGCGTCCTCCGGGAGCGGTTGATCCAAGAAGAATTCGACGAACTGAAACAGGCGATGGCTCAGGAGGAGCTGCCGGCCATTGCCAAAGAACTGGCCGACCTCTTGTACGTCGTCTACGGGACGGCCGTCTCGTACGGCATCGATATGGCACCCGTGTTCCGGGAGGTCCATCGGTCCAATATGAGCAAAGTCGGCGGCTATAAACGCGAGGACGGCAAGTGGGTCAAGCCGCCGTCCTATTCGCCGGCGGCGATTGAACCGATCCTTGCCGACCAGCGTTCCGAGACTGAACGGGCCAGACAATCATCTTCCTGTCCAGAGGTTGAATCTCGGGCATGAAAACGCTCCATTGCCCCAATTGCGGAACTCCGTTCGTCCGGGTGGCGCGTCAGGAGGGCATGATGGAACGCGTGCTGGAGCATTTATACATGTTTCCCTTCCGCTGCCAGCTGTGCATGAATAAATTCCGCGCTTTCCACCGCCGGGCGGGCGCAAGCTCGCAGGCGTTCGACCGCCGTCAGTACAAGCGCCTTCCGACGTCGATTCAGGCGCAATACCTGGCCGACAACCGCATACGGTCGATGAATCGCATCACGGACATTTCCATGGACGGATGCACGCTGCAAGCGACCGGCCTGCCGCGCGGAACCTTTATGGGATTGGTGCTCAAGCCCGATCAGGAGGACGAGTCGATTCGAGTCGAAACCGCGATGGTGTGCTCGGTCCGTCCAACGTCCGTCGGGCTTCGGTTTCTCGAAATCCCTCTCCCCGACCAACGGCGGTTGAGCCAGGTCGTTCTTGGTTTGCTGGTCAGTCAGAGCCAGCCCGTCAACAACGCCTAACCACAGGTTGGAAAAGGCCCTACGTTTCCACCCGCCCGCCCTGCGCAATCCTTCTCACCCACCGACCCATCGATGGCTTCGCAATCGTTTACCCTGGACGTGCGCTTTACCCAAGTCACCCACCCAGCCCCGGCGATCATTTTCACCCTCCGTCCCCGATTGCCCTGGGCAATCGATTGCCCGGGACACGCCTTCACCGGAGGCATTTTCGTCTGTCTGGTTTGTAGCTGCGCAGTTCGATCGCCGCGCCGCGCGTGGAAAGACGCGCTCGGGTAGACGATTGCGCAGCAATCGGTGGGCGGGCGGGTAAAGACGTTCGTCGGGGTCGGTGGGTGAGACTACCGGCCTTTTTGAACAGCCTTTTGGCTTGAACCCTTCCTGCCGTTGCCGTTCGCCTTCGCCAGCACATTGTCGATCAGGCGTACGGCGCCGAGCCGGATTGCACCGAGAATGACGGCCTGACGATCGATTCTGGCCAGCGGCTCCAACGTGTGAGGATCGCAGATGGCAAGGTAGTCAATGCGGATCGCAGGCTCCCCTCCAAGGATCTTTCGCATCGCGGCCTGCACCGAATCAGGCTCCAGCGCGCCGGCTTCGATCGCCCGGCGTCCTGCGAGCAAGGCCTGGTAGAAGATCGGCGCGATCCGGCGCTCTTCCGTCGCAAGAAAGACATTGCGTGAACTCAGCGCGAGACCGTCCCGTTCTCTGACCGTCGGCCGCATCATGAGACGGACCTCCAGATTCAAGTCCTTCACGAGCTGCCGCACGACCGCACATTGCTGGTAGTCTTTTTGGCCGAACAGGGCGACATCAGGCCGAACGATGGCGAAGAGTTTCGTGACGACGGTCGCCACGCCGGCGAAATGATCAGGCCGTGATTCGCCTTCCCAGCGGCGGGCGATGGACGGAACGGCAACGACCGTTTGATGGCCCTTCGGATACATGGCGGCGGCCGCCGGCTCGAAGCAGACGTCCACACCTTCCTGCCCGCACAGCGTTCGGTCCTCCGTCAGGCGTCGTGGATATCTGGCCAGGTCTTCGTTGGGACCGAACTGCGCGGGATTTACAAAAATACTCACGACGAGCGCGTCGCATTCGAGCCGTGCGTGGCGGATCAGCGCCCTATGCCCATCGTGGAGCGCGCCCATCGTGGGAACGAACCCGATCACGACTCCCTCGCGCCGCAAGCCTTCGCTCCATGCGGTCATCGCCAGCGGGGTGCGGATGATCTTCATGAGTCCAGGCGAGGGCTGCAGGCGGGCCGTGAGCCGTACCGGGTCGACGGTTGAGGAAACAAGAGGCGCACTTCGGAAGCATCGGGTGTCTCGGCGAGCATTTGGTTCACCGACCGCTGCCGCGTGGGGTGGACGAGGAGGGGCGCCAGCTCGCTCAAAGGCATCAGCACGAAGCGGCGTTGATGCAATCGGGGGTGGGGAACGGACAGCCCCGGCTCCGCAATGACGCGGTCGCCGTAGAAGAGTATGTCGAGATCCATGGTTCTCGGTCCGGAGCGGTCATGCTCGTCACGACCGAGCGCGCGTTCAATTTCTCGCAAGAGATCCAAGAGACTTCGAGGCGCGATGTCGGTCTCCAGCTGAACGACGCCGTTGATGAACCACTGTCCGCCGGGATCCACCTTGTCCTTTACGGGTTCGGTTTCGTACAACAGCGAGACACCGGTCACCGCCGAATGCGGCAGTAGACTCAACAACGTCACGGCGCGGTCGCAAAAATCGACGCGGTCCTCGACGTTCGATCCGAACCCGATGTACACCGTTTCCCGAGCCATTGTCGGGTCGCTCATCACCGTCTACCAGCCGGCCTTCTTCATCCGCTCGACGGCTTCCGCCAATCGTTCTTTGGACGTACAAACCGTCATCCTGATATACCCCTCTCCCGGTGCGCCGAATCCGTTGCCCGGCGTCGTGACGATGCCCGCCTTCTCGAGAAGGTGTGCCGTAAAGGAAGCGGATGTATAGCCTTTCGGAACGGTCACCCAGACATAGAAGGCAGCGGTCGGCGGATCCACATCCAAGCCCAAACTTTTCAGTCCAGGGATCAGGGTGTCGCGCCGTTCTTGATACGTCTTCCTGATGCCATCGGTCACGGCATCATCCAATCCGAGCGCCGTAATGCCGGCGGCCTGCACCGCTTCGAAGACGCCCGAGTCCAAATTGCTCTTCACCTTCCCGAGTCCGGCGACAATCTCCTTGTTGCCGACGACGAAACCAAGCCGCCAGCCGGTCATGTTGTACGTTTTGGAGAGCGAATGGAATTCAACGCCGACGTCCTTGGCTCCATCCACTTCCATGAAGCTTGCCGGCCGCTTGCCATCGTAATAAATCTCCGAATATGCCGCGTCGTGGCAGATGATGATCCGGTGCTCCTGCGCAAAGTCGACCACCCGTTTAAAATAGTCCTTTGTCATGACGACGGACGTCGGATTATTCGGTGAATTGAGCCACATCATCTTCGCTTTGCGGGCGACGTCCTTGGGAATCGCAGCGAGATCCGGTAAAAAGCCGTTCGCCTTGGTGAGCGGCATGAAATGTGAGACACCGCCGCAGAAGCTCGTGCCGACTGGATATACGGGGTATCCTGGGCTTGGGACGAGCACGACGTCGCCCGGGTCGATGAAGGCCAGATGTACATGACCGATGCCCTCTTTCGAACCGATCAGCGTCAGGACTTCGTCGCCCGGATCCAGCTTGACGGTGAAGCGGCGCTGATACCAATCCGCCACCGCCTGTCGAAACGAGAGCATGCCTTCATACGAAGGATACTGATGGTGTTTGGGATTCTTCGCCGCGTGGGCCAGGCTCTCGATGATGGGGCCAGGGCTCGGTAAATCGGGGTCGCCGATCCCCAGGTTGATGATATCGACTCCACGCGCAATCGCCGCCTGTTTCATCTTGTCGATGGCGGCGAACAAATAGGGTGGTAACGTTTTGATCCGGGTCGCTACTTCGATCGGAAAACCGGCCATGATGGAACGATCTCCTTTCTGAGAGACACTTGGTGAGAAACAAGCCTTCTAGGCTACTTCAGGAATGCGCCGGTAATCAACGTGAGAAACCGTCCACAATACGTCGGCAGCCCGGCGGCCGACATTCGTTGACAGACTGCCGCAATCACACTATTCTCCCGCCGACTGTGAAGTCGTCTTGCCCCATGGCCACCAGGCTTCGAGCCATTCAAGTCGATATCACGACATTGCGGGTGGACGCGATCGTGAATGCGGCAAATGAATCGCTCCTTCCAGGCGGGGGAGTATGCGGCGCCATCCATCGCGCAGCCGGACCCGAGTTATTGGCCGAATGCCGTGTTCTCGGCGGCTGTAGGACCGGCGATGCGAAATTGACGAAGGGCTATCGTCTTGCGGCTAGACACGTCATTCACACCGTCGGCCCGGTATGGCACGGCGGCCGGCAAGGCGAACCGATGCTGCTGGCATCGTGCTATCGACGCTGCGTTGAGCTTGCACGCGAACACGGGCTGACGACCATGGCCTTCCCGGCTATCAGCGCCGGCATCTATGGCTATCCTCTGGACGAGGCCGCCAGCATTGCCGTCAGTACCATGCGCCAGTGTGCGGCCGAACCCACGGGGATCAGCGAGGTCATCTTTTGCTGCTTCTCCCATGGCGACTTGAGGGTGTACGAAGCGCTGCTGGACGAACCGCAATGAACCGAGGGAAGAGGCTGACGATGGGATATCGAATCCTTTGTGTGCTGTGCTTTGCCGGTCTCCTCGCGTCGAATTGTGCGACGGAGAGCAAGGACGCCGCAAAGCGGGATGTCGCCGGGCCGTACCAGACCTGGGACGATGTCATTACACGGTGGGTCGGCGGACAGGCGACCGATCTGTACGTCGAGCTTGGCCCGCCGAATTTGCATCCCCATCAACTCGAAGACGGCACCATCGAGATGATTTGGGACTTCGGCATCGACCGCATGCCTGGTCAAGCCGACGCGTACAACCTCCTGCCGCTGTATGGCGGCGACGTGAACTGCCAGATCCACTTTTTTACGGACCAACAGGGAAAGATCCTCAGGGGCGAACGCGTCGGCTGTCAATAGCGCGCCGAATTACGGACACGCTTCTCTAGCCTCGCGGATCATCCTGCGTTACAATCGACACGATGCAGATGTCGATCAAGGATGTCGAGGATCTCCGGTGGCTGATCGGCCACACGGGCGGATTCCGCGGGGGCTACGTCACGGACGTGCAGATGACCAAGCGCCGTCTGTTCGACGAAGGTTCGGCGCGTGACGTTCTGGCCGATACGATCGTCACGATCGTCGTCCGCTATGCCCTTCGCCGCATGGAACGAGTGGCGAAGCTCACGATGCGGGGCGTAACGGACTTTTCCGTGTTTGAACAGGAGGGCGCCGACTGCTCCGGTCTCAGTGTGGTTCATGCCGAATATACCGCCGGCAAGCTTCGATTCTGGTTCGATCCTCAAGGGGAGTTGTATGTCGTGTGCGACGAGGCTCTGCTCGAAGAAGTGTCGATGCCGTCGTCCGACGAGCGTTCCCGTGAACCGGTGGCCCGATGGACGTTCCAGAGTCAGACGGCCGAATGGCCGACAGTGGAATGGCTTCTCGGAGAGCTCGACGGAGCGGGATTTCCCTGTACATGGAAGCGGGCGAAAGCGCCGGCCGCCGATGCGCCGCTCATCCAGTGGGAAGGGACCCTGCTTCCGGCTCACGACGCGCATGCGATTGAACAGTCCGCGGTCCACGTCATGCTGTACGGACCGCTGGACGGACCAGGTTTCGGCATGCTGCTGCACGTCGACCGTTCGCGTGGTGCAGCGGCGAACCGCCTGCTCTCCTGTTTATCCGACTTGATCGTCCGGCGCTTCTCGGGGCAGTGCCTGGTCGGGAATACGATCATTCCCGGCGGGGAATGGCTGAACTGGAAGTCCCTGGAGCAGTTGAAGTGGTCAAGCGGGGAGACTCGATGACACGCGGGGTCTGTAGGATCTCAAAACCAGGTTCTCTACAAAATCCTGTCAGGCGAGGGCTTCTTCGTTGGTCGGACCGGCCGCGATCGCGCTGGGCGTATAGACCGTTGTCCCGCTGGCATAGGCCGGGCCTTTCTTGTGCGCGAGGCTATGCCCGTTCTTGCCATTGACGCATTCGACGAGCGCCCAGAAACGCAGAGGATTGACGTTCTGCTTACGGAATACGAATAGATCCGTACCTTCCAGTACGTTGTCCAGTGAGAGGTCGGTCCGCCATCCAAGATGCTTCGTCAGAGGGGAAATCACTTTTTCGACGGCTGCCACCACTCTATTCTCGTTACTGAAATGGTTCAGCATGATAATGCGGCCGCCGGGACGGCAGACACGGATCATTTCGCTAACCACCTTCCGGTAGTCGGGAACCGCCGTGACGACGTAGGCGGCGACGACGGTGTCGAAGCTGCTGTCCTCGAATTCCATGGCGCCGGCGTCCATGCGGTGCAGGGTGACATGACTCATCTGATGCTCGGCGGTGCGTTTTCTGGCGATCTCCAGCATCCCTTCTGAAAAATCGATGGCCACAATCTCGCAATGTCGCGGATACATTGGGAGAGCAATGCCTGTGCCGACCCCGACTTCGAGGACGCGTTCGTTCGGTTGGACGTTCAGGTTGCGGATCGCGGACTCTCGTCCTTCATGAAATACTTTGCCAAATATTTTGTCATAGACACCGGCATAGGACGTGTAGACCCGCTCGACCTTGTGTAAATCCATGTCACCTCCAACCACACATCAGACACCTGCTTCTGCTCGAAGCAGGAACACTGCGAAATGATTCAAATGGGGAGATCCGTACCGGCGGAGCGCCTGAATGGAGCGAGGAACCCGCCAACCTTGCGAACCATCGCTACAATAACCAAGTCGCGATAATGAGTCAACAGAATTGATTTGGACCTAGGGAAATGCTAGGGGTCTGAGCGGATAACTGCGGAAAAGACTAGGGCCATGCTGCTTGCAGGACTGTTCGCCGGAGCCTTGTTGCTGGGACTGATTGTCGGCGACTGGCTGTACTTCGTGCGCCTGACCCCCGACGCGAGCCGATATGGCTGCGGGGTCGCGCGTACGGGGGACCGGTTCTCTTCACAAAGCCTCAACCGTTTGCAGGCGCGCGTCGATGCCGATGGCGCGTTGTCACTGCCTCATGGCATCGCCCGATACTATCCGGACCTCCGGCAGATCGCCTTGCGGCCCCAGTACCACTTGTTCTCGATGGGCTTTCGAACGGCGTGGCCGCTCAAGGGCCTGATCCACCTGACGCCGGACGGGCAGATGGTCAACGCCGTTTGCATCAAGCGAATTCCGTGGTCGTCGGCCATTGTCACGCTCATCTGGTTCCTGCTTGTCGGACTCGGGACGACGGCCTTCATGATCACGTACGGAACACAGGGAGGGTTCGACACGCTGACGGGCGTCATGATGGGAGGCGGGATTCTGGGCATCGGGCTGCTCGTGCTGGCATTCGGCGTCGTGACGGTGACGCTGTCCTACCGACTGGAAAGCAGCCGCCTTGCGCAAGTCTATGAAGAGCTGAAAGCGGCCGTCGGTGAAAAGGCGTTGACAGGCTCACCGCCCGGCTGACGTGAACAGGGTCAGGAAACGGTCGTACTCCTGCGGCAAGTCGAGGCGCGCCCGGTTCAGCGCGAGGCCCGCAATGATGCCGCGATGTTTCTTGGCCAATCCAGATGCCTCAAATGCCCGGCGAAATTCTTCCCATCTCATCTCCCTATCCTGAGCCAGGCGAGCCTGCTGAGCGGTCGGCAGGCTGTGCACGGCCGTCGTCAGGGCTCGGATGGCCTTTTCGACGCTTTCATAGGGAGGCGCGAGCTTGAGCCTCGCATAGAAGAGTTCCAGATGTGATCGGAATTCTTCTCGCAGCGCCCTGGTCACTTCGGATTGCGCGGAGGAAAGCTGAGTCATCAGACCGCGATGATACGGTAAGCCTGCTGCACGTGACAATGACCCCGGCATCTCACTGTGCGTCAGCTTCGGGCCGGCGCGGCTGTGAGCGGTACGGCGGTCCAACTCGCGCCCGCGTCGGTGGACCGGTAGAGCCCGCTCCCATTCGTCCCTGTATAGAGTGTCTCGAGATGCTTCGGGTCCATGGCGAGTGCTCTGATGTTCAGGGTGCCGAGGCCCTGGTTCTTCGCTTCCCAGGTCTTTCCGGCGTCGGCGCTTTTCCACACGCCCGCAGGGCCTCCGACGTAAACGACGGACGGATTGTTCGGATGCAGGACAATGCTGCTGATAAATGGATCGGCGATCGTCTGTCCGATCCGTTCCCACACCTCGCCTTTGGTCGTCGTCCGGTACAGTCCCTTCGTCGTGCCGGCGTATACGACATCGGGATTGATAGGATCGATTTCAATCGCGTTCACGCCGAGGGCCATCGAGGCCATCAGCTCGCTCTCGGGAATGAGACCATTGTTGATTTTCTTCCAGGTCGTCGCGCTGTCTTCGGAGCGATACATGCCTCCGGTCGTGCCCCCATAGAGCACGGCGGGGTCTTTGGGGTTGATGGCGATTGCGGTCACAATGTGCACTTCTTTCATCCCGTTCATCCGCTCTTCCCATTCACGCCCGGCGTCCTTTGTGTAGAAAGCGCCGACGGTGGTCGCGGCGTAGATTTTTTCGCTTACCGCCGGATGAAAGACGAATTGATTCACGAACGACACGTGTTCTTTCAGGCCGACGTTGTGCGGAAGCCAGTGCTGACCGCCGTCCGGGCTTTTGTAGACGGCGTCGCCCATGGTGCCGGCATATACGGTGGCCGGCAACTGCGGATCGATGGCGACGGTCGTCACCCGCCTCGCGCTGAAGCTTGGGAATTTTTCCCACGTCGCTCCGCCGTCCCGGGATTTGTACACGGCATCGTTCGTCGCGACATAGAGAATCTTCGAGTTGGTGGGATGGAGAGCGATGGAGACGATGGCCTCGCTGTCTTTTTGACAGCCGAGACAGACGAGAGCAAGGACGAGGAGCCCCCACCGTGAAGCACGAAGACTCTGCATGTGCCGACCGCCCTCCTACAGTTTTTTGATGAAGCGTTCGGCGTAGCCGGTCAATTCCATGTATCCCAGGCCTGTCAGCGGCTTCCCGCCCGACGTCCCTTTGGCCTCTATGGCGCCTTCCCAATACGTGATCTGCGTGCTGCGGTCGGTCCGTAACTCCTGCTCGGCCATGCGCGGGTTCACTTCAAGGGAAAGGTTTCTCGAGGGGACTGTCAGCCGCCATTGCTGCGGGTAGCGGGCGCTGCTCCGGGGACTGGTCCAAAAGCTGACGGGTTCCAAGGTGAAGTCGTTGAGCGACAGAACATGCGGTCCGCCGTCGCGGTCGATGAACGTGCCGCTCGAAACCGGGTCCGCTGACCCATCCGCATGCCGGAGACGATAGAGCATCAACTCGGTCTGGTCGGCCATCTGAAGACTGAACCAATCCCATCCGACGAGATCGGGGCCCAGGTCGGCGGATCCGAATTCGTGGTCCATCCAAGTCGCTCCGGTGACGTCGAACGTTTCGCCGGCAATCGTGATGCGCCCCTGCGTTGCGAGCCTCGTCAACGAATAATAATGAGAGGCCTGTCCGCTGTCCCGCCCTTTCCGGCTGATCCCCCCGCTGCCATGGATGACCAGCGGTTTCTCAGGGACGACCGTCAACGCAAGGCTCAGGTCACCGTCAGAGGCTTCCAGAACTTGCGTCATCCCTCCCGCCGCGTCGATACCTACCGTTTGCCATTGATCGATCCAGACGTGGAGACGGTCTGATTCGGCCCCCGCTTTGCCGAGGGCGGCCCGGCTGAGCTTCTCCTTGTAAAGAAACCGTTCCTTCTTGAGGTCGCTGACGGCGAAGTGCGCAAGATAGAGCTGCGTGACCGACCACTTGGAAGGCAGCGTCTCAATCTGATCGGCCGGCATCGCCCGGCGAAAAAAGGTAAGTTGATAGCCGAACGCGCGGCCGTCTTTCGCCGTGAGATTGCCGGTGTAGTACCACCACTCGGTACGAAACCGGTCGTGCGAGCCATGGTCTCGAGGGAATTGATATCGATATCCTTCGAGGGCGGGCGTGAACGAGTCGCTGCCGGCGGATGCAATCGGCAGGATCCAGAGGCAGCCTAAGAGCACAACGATTCGTCGTTCCAATGTCATCGTCAGGGTTCCGGTCTTCGGGTGTCGCGCTTATAACACGGGGCGGTCGGAAGTCACAAATCGCCTGTAACGACAAGGGATTTCTGCGCTGCGTACTTGCGCAAAACATGCCGTCGCGCCGTTGACAATTTTGTCGGCCATCGGCTATCGTGGCTCATGCAGACCGATCGCGAGCGGGATCATCACGAGCCGGAGTCTTCGGACAAAAGCGCGCCGTTCCCCATTCCCACGCAGATTCCGGTGTTCGCGCTGCCGAATGTGGTGCTGTTTCCACGGACCTATCTTCCCTTGCACATTTTCGAGCCGCGGTACCGCCAGATGGTCGATGACACGGTGATGGGCGGACAGTGCATCGGCATT
>DATELB010000107.1:0-41675 GCA_035277085.1 Nitrospira sp.
ATGGCCGATGAACACATCCACGCCCAACTTGGCATACCGGTGTGCGGAATCGTTGTTGCTGATCCTGGCTCGCAACTTTCGCATGCGAGACATGACCGCGCCAAAGTCATAGGTGACGCCCTGAGGAATGCCGAGCCCGAACTCCTGCGCCCGCCGGAGGTCCGCCCAGGCACGGGCCGCGCCAATGACGGCCTTCGACGGCACGCAGCCGACGTTTAAGCAATCCCCGCCCATAAGATGCTTTTCGATCAATGCCACCTTGGCGCCGAGCCCGGCGCCGATGACAGCGGTGATCAATCCGGCGGTCCCCGCGCCGAGGACGACGATGTTGTATCGACCGGCCGGCTGCGGATTCGCCCAGGCCGAGGGATGAACATTCTCGATCAATACGCGGTCGTACTCGTCGTCCGGCAAGAGTCCGTAGGCGTCAAACATGAACGCTCCTCCACCTCACGAAGGCAATCGGGACGGCAGCACCAACGATGTCCTTGAGCGAATGGGAGAGTGTAGATGGCCTCCCGTGCATGGCCGCGTCATATCATGGTGACTCCGGCCATGACTGTCAACGCTCGGAATACACCGTTCAACGAAAGGAGTGGGCGGGAGAGTCGATGGAACGGAAAAACGCTCGTTACTGCAGGGTGCGGGTGTCGAGATCTCGATCCATGTCGATGCGGCCGAATGCCCGTTCTACGGGATCTATTTTGCCGTCCTGATTGCGATCGAGTTCCTGGAAGTGATCGTGGGTCAGATCGAGTGCTTGCGGATGCGGCACGCCGGTGGAAACCGCAGGAGGACGTGGATCATACCGCTGGGAATCTTCGAGAATTCCATAATGCATCAAGTCGGTCCTCGGCTGGACGATGGCTTTCGGCACACTTTTCTTTGACGCCTTCACGGGCCTGTGGTTCTTTCGTTTCACGGCAGCAGCCTCAGCCGCCGGAGATTTGGAGGGCCGTCCCACGGATGCTGGTTTGACCTGCGGCGCCATTGACTGAACATGCTTGGTCGAGGAAAAGACGGCCGGCTCCTTTTCTGCCTTGCGCGCGGCCAATCCTTGACCGGGCCCGGAAACAGTGACGATCAGAGCATAGGCGAGCCATATGATTGCCGTTGAACGCTTCATAGAGGTGCCGCGCGCAGCACTGCCTTCAAGTGTAGCAGGTCGGGATGCATAGACAAGACAAGGCCTTACGAGACATAAGACTTGTCAGGAAACACCGTCCTGGCCTACCCTGTAGGAGGAGGCCGAAGATGGACGAACCGAACCGATTGACGAGAACAAAGGAACAGTGGGCCAAAGCCCGGCGGGGCGGCGAAGAGCGAGAGGTCTTTTATGAGGGCGATGAACGTCTCCCGCCGGGGCAACATGTCGTCGAAACCTTTCCGATACTCGACCTGGGCCATAAACCGGACATCGCGCTGCGCGACTGGAGGCTTGCCGTCGGCGGCTTTGTGACCAATCCTCTGACCTGGACGTGGGCGCAGTTTTTGGCGCAGCCGTCGTTCAAGGACATTTCCGACTTTCACTGCGTGACGTCCTGGAGCCGCTTCGACAACGAATGGGAGGGAGTGAGCTTTCGACACATCATCTCCGTCGTAAAACCGCTGTCGCTTGCCAAATTTGTGCTCTTCAAATCGTATGACGACTATACGACGAATCTGCCGCTGGACGCTTGCGACGACGACGACGTTCTGCTTGCCTGGAAATGGAACGGCCAACCCCTCACGAAGGAGCATGGCGGGCCAGTCCGTGTCATCGTTCCGAAACGTTATGCCTGGAAGGGGGCAAAATGGATCAAGGACATCACATTTTCAGACAAGGATGAGAAGGGGTTTTGGGAGGTACGCGGCTACTCGAACACCGCCCTGCCTTGGAACAACGACCGGTATGCCTGACTGCAATCGCCAACGCCTTTCAACGGCGCCCTTGCACGGGCCTTACTATTTTCTTGTCCACCCGCCAGGCCCCTCGACGAAATGCCCCGGTTTCGTATTTTGAATGGCCTTCTCTCCAGCGAGAGCTTCCACCGTCGATAGCGGCGTCTTGTTCCTCGCGGCGATATCCTGATACGCCTGTCGGCGCTTTTCGTTGACGTCCGCTGCCACTGCTTGCGCCTCCTGGGAACCGGGATTCACCACCCCAAGGTAACCGTTCGGCTTTTCCCCGACGAGACCCTTCGTTTTCGCTTCGTCAAGCGAAAGACCGAAGGCGGTTCCGATCGCCGCCCACCAAAGGATAGCTGGTCCGATCAGCCAGATCGCCGTTCTGCTTCCCATGGCTCCTTTCGGCTGCCGCATCAAAACAACCCGCTGTTGTGCGACAGGACTTGATCGAGCTCTTTATCGACCTTGACGCGGATTTCGTGATCGATTTTCACATTTAAATTGATGGTAATTGGCTTGTCGGGAGCCGCGACTTCCACTCTCGGCGTGCAACCCGCGAATGCCAAGCAACAGGCGCTCATGACTGCAAGCTTCATCAGGCGTGCGGACCGCATCCTTCCCCCATCAGTTCATTTCATACGAATCACTGGTTGGAAAATCTCCGCCGGACGGAGTCCTCGAGATCATCGACGAGCCGAAGACTTTTCAACAAGGCGGGAACGTTTTCCTGCACCG
Organism: Nitrospira sp.; assembly: GCA_035277085.1. GTDB lineage: Bacteria > Nitrospirota > Nitrospiria > Nitrospirales > Nitrospiraceae > Nitrospira_C. The sequence goes on from DATELB010000107.1 coordinate 2,623, forward strand.
TGAGATTGAATTGGATCGGCGGACTTTTTTTCTGATCAGGATTCTTCCCTTCCAGCCGCGCCTGCAATTGCAGCGTGCCGCCTTCAGCATACTGCGCCCCTACTTGTAGCACATTATAGTGAAAGTTGCTGAGGGCCTGGAGCACCATCTGCATGTTGGCGTTGGCCTGCGTAACCGACTGAGCGGCTTCAGGAGAAGCCGCATACTGGATGATACCGCCGGGGGGACGGGCTTCGAAGCTCCCGTCCTTCACGACGAGTCCCCCAGAGGTCACCTGGACCGGTATCGTCCCGTCCAACAAGCCGGTACCCTGCAGCCCCTTTTGCTGCTCCAGACTCAAAATTTTGTGCAGATCAAGTTCTCGGACGAGTACGGTGAGTCCATACGGCGGATAGCCCAAGTCGGCACGAACCCCTTGGCTCGTTGCAGTTCCGCCCAACAACCCGCAGCGGATATTCCGCACTTCGACCAAAGGCAGCTTCTCGTGGAAATCCCACTGCCCGTCGACGGTCATCCGAAGATCGGTCACGTCGACGCCGGTCTGAATAGAAGCGATCGCAACCTCGGCGGGACGCGCCACAGCGACCCGTTCGAGCCCCTCGATGGCCAGCCTGAGCTTGGTGCTTATCCCCGTCACAATGACGTCTTTATACTGCGCTCCAAGACGTTCGACGACAAACTCGGCCGCCCCCCCCTGGACGTGGAGTTGCTGTTGCGCATTCATGGTCCATCGCCCTTCGAACGTTCCGGCCACGCTGCCGTCGGTCACATCCAGTGCGGAGGACCAGGGAGACCAGAGCTGTCCGAGGCGGAAGGCGGTGCGATTGAAGCTGACCGGTTCAAGCACCCCCTGGGTGGAGCCGCGTCCGGTCGACCATTCATATTCCAATTGCGCAGCCACCTTGATGGCATGCTCGCGATTGCGGCTCTCAATATCCGCTTTCAAGGTCTGATGATCTGCGTCCAGATTGACAGACAGATCGAATGGCGCGCTTTTGCCCGCCGCATGCTCCACCTCAACGTTTTCGGCGATCGCACTCATCTTTGCGTGATAGGCCTTGGCCGAGCCGTCGATGCGTTCGATTTTGAGAGCGATCCGCTGCATCGCGATCTGAGAGGCGCCCACATGCAGGCGCGGCGAGCGCCATGCCCAACTGGCTGCACCGGTAGACCATCGTCGGGCCGAGAGATCAACGTCAAGACGAAGCGCCTCTTCGAGGTGGAAGACCCCCCCGCTCGTGCGCACCGGCCCATGATTGAATTCTATAAACGAAACGGTCGAGGACGGATCCAATACGCCTCGAAGCATCGTACCAGTCCACTTGACCGTTCCTTGCAGCTCAGTCGTGACCTGCTTGACATTGAACCGATGAAGCCATGCCGGAGGCAAAGTTCCTTTGACGCGCGCGCGTGCTTCGGCGTGTTCGAGGGCCAGTCCGCGGCCGACCATCTGGGTGGCGACGAAATCCGCGTAGACCGGACCGTTTTGAGATCCGTAGGAGACCCGGATGGGTCCCGAAGCGGTGAACCGGAGCGGCGATTCGTTCCAAAATAATTCCCCGTTGCTGTCTTGTTCGGTGTCGAAACGCACGGGCTGAGGTCCATTTGGCGACACCATGCCGAGAGGTTCGATGGCCTTGAATGCCGTACCGCTGACGGTCGCGGTGGCGGAGGCACCGGCTGTCAGCGTCCAATGGACGACCCGGGCGTTCCCGGAAAGCGTTCCCGTGGTTTTGACGGCAAGATCGTTTCCATAGCCTTTGAGTTCTGGAAGCACCGCCGAAATTTGCACGGTCGCATGAAGTTCCGTGGCGGGGTCCTTCAACAGTAAGGAGACGGGCACGCCTGACGCCGCGGTGCCGGTCCAATGCACCGTGACATTGCCGTCAACCCGCTGCCACTCCTCTCCGACCGGAACGACCAGCGCGAGAAAAGGCGCCAATTCCCGGACATTGACTTCGAGGACACCTTCGATATGCACCTGTGATTCCTTAGGAACGGCCTGGGAGCGCCACAGCACAAACGGCGCGGCGTTTGGTTGAGCCGCCCGCAGCTGCACCGACATATCGGCCGGCGATTGGCCCGTCACGCGCAACTCGTAAGGAATCGTGTCGACGCCCTGGAGTAGCAACTCGGCCGTAAGCGCTTCACGTTCGTGCTTGATGGTGCCGCTCATGACAACCGTGCGAAGCGGCCCCGTCGCCTGTTCGCGGAAGAGCTTGACTTCTTGCAGTCTGACTTCATCCCAGGGGAAAAACGGCAACCGTTGCAACACGTCGCTGGCCGTCAACGCATTGAGCAAAGACTCCGGCGCATCCTGAACAGACTTTGCACGATGCTCGTCCTCATTTCCAGCCGAGGACGTCAAGATCTCAATGGAGAGTCGCTGCAACGTCAGGAGGTCGACACGACCGGAGACCAGTCCAAGCAGCGTGTAGTCGGCTTGCGCGTTGCCCATGGAGAGCGTCACGGTTTCGCCCGTCAGTCGCCTTGCCAGCGCGATGCGATGCACGGTCAGAGACCGCAAGCCCGGACGGCCGACCGTGACTTCGACTTGTTCGTAGCCCTGGTGCTCAAGCCACCATTCGAGAAACCCTGATGCGATTGATGGAAGAGCAAACCATCCGCCGACCAGGATCAGCAACAGGATGATCAGTAATCGCATGGAACGGAACGCTTCGTTCATGACCTGCAATCCGGCGGTCCAATGGATGACCGCCGTTGAGGGAGAATCCCCCGCATTGGATTCACCATTGTTTCTGGTTAAGATGCCTCGCGATGAACGGACGGACGCAGGTCATCGAGCGGATCGATTACTGGCCGATGGACATTCCACTGACGGATCCGTTTGTTGTGGCAACCGGCTCTCGAACGGTCGCGGAAACTCTCTTTATCAGGCTGACGTTGTCCGACGGCACGCAAGGATACGGCGAGGCGGCGCCGTTCCCGGAAGTTGGCGGTGAAACGCGTGCCGCAAGCCTCGCCGCTGCCGAACAGCTCGGCCGCACCATGCTGGGCCATCCAGCCGACCAATTCAAGACTATTGCGCGGACGCTCGCCGAACAGGCGCCTCGCCAACCCGCGGCGCGCTGTGCGTTGGAAACGGCCCTCCTTGATGCGTACTGCCGCGCCAGGCATCTGCCCATGTGGGCCTTCTGGGGCGGCGAGGACGTCCGCGAGCATGAGACCGACATCACTATCCCTATTGAAACACCCGAAAAGACCTTAGCGCTAGCCCGAGGGTGGTACGCCAAAGGCTTCCGTCTTTTCAAGATGAAAATCGGCAATGACGTCGACGGCGACGTCCGGCGCTTGCAAACGGTCCATCGGGAATTGTCGGGCGTCGCGTTCATTGGTGACGGCAATCAAGGATTTTCACGAGAGGAATGCCTTTCGTTCGTAAGCGGGGTGGCCGCGTTCGGGGGCCGGCTCGTTCTCCTGGAACAACCGCTCGTCAGGGAAGACCTCGAGGGACTTTGCGAGATACGCGGGAAAACGGGCATTCCCATCGCCGTCGATGAATCGGTCCGCTCCCTTTCGGATGTCCGACAGGTGATCGCACAAGGCGCCGCGGACTATGTGAATGTCAAAATCATGAAAACCGGGCTCATGGAAGCGCACGAGATCGCAGCGTTTACCCTGGCTTCCGGTCTCAAGCTCATGATCGGCGGGATGGTGGAGACGAGAATTGCTATGGGCTGTTCATTCAGCCTGGTGCTGGGGATGAAAGGCTTCGAAGTCCTTGATCTGGACACGCCGTTGCTTCTCGACCATGATCCGGTCTCCGGCGGCTACCGGTACAGCGGTCCGCGCCTGCTTCCCTGGGAGGAAGCGGGCCTCGGTATGACGGTCAACCCGCCGAACGGCACCCGAACAGTGAGGCAATGACAGCTGGCTACTGCGTTTTCTCTTCACATTTCTGACAGTTCAGTGTCTCTCCGACGTGCTGCTGGCGGCCGGCTTCAGTCAGAACCCAGGGCCTGTTGGTCATTGGCGGTTGATGACGGACGTGCTGTCCATGGCCACAGGCCAAGTCGGCCACCCAATCTCCATGCTCGTCGAGGTGGAATCCCACGATCGGCTGCTTCATAGGCAACTTGCCCGTTACAACGGTTGAAACGGCCGCTCAGACCGTTTCTCCGGCGGGAAAAATGACCAGCGGCCGGTATCGTCGCTGTCAAACATACCCAGGTATTGGAGACCGCTCTCCACCGATCGAAATTCCACGAGTTCGATGAGGCAGCGGCCCGGGTCGAACCGGCGTACATCGAACTGCCCGATCACGTACAGACGGGCGGCCGAATCTCGGTACACATTGCGCCGGCTGACGCCTCCTGTGTCGGGAAACAGGTCGCTGCTGACGGAGCACCCGGCTGCATTCACGGTGAGCGTCAGATTGAACCGAGCCAAAAACGGATGGGTGGCGACTCGTGTCAGCGTGACATCAGTGCCGGGCAGGACCACTGCGACGGCAGGCACCGGTACGTCGCTGTTACAGCCCGCCCCGAGCCAGGCACAGGCTGCAAGGGCAGCAGCCGTCCGCCGGACGGTCACTTCGCCGCGGGAATCTTGGGTGCACCTCCGATCGCATCGAGTCCAGCCTGGGCGCAGGCGTCGTCGAGATGTGCCCCGGGCGCGCCGCCTACTCCGATCGCGCCGACGACGTCCCCGCTGATCTCGATCGGCAGCCCTCCTCCCAGAATCAAGATTTCCGGATTCATATCCCTGAGAGCCTGCAATGTCGGCACCTTCGCGATCAACTCGGCCAACTCCGTCGTAGGACGCCGTAAACTCGACGCGGTATAAGCCTTCCTGCGACTGCTTTCGACCGTATGAGGGCCGGCGCCATCGGCTCGTCCCATAGCGCGCAGGACGCCTGCCCGGTCGACAACGGACACGCTGACCCGATACCCGTCTTTTTTGCAATCCTCCAATGCCGCATGTAAGGCTTTGGTCGCCATGGACAACGGCAGCACCGATTCTTTGGGCAATTCATCCGCCGACCCGCGGGTTGGCATTGAAAGAACCGCAGCAAGCGATAAGGCTCCCATGCAAATGAGAATGCGTCCGTACGGGCTCCGACAGATCATGCGTGCCTCTCCTCCGGTAATAGGTGATATGACGTGCAGCGAGACTACGAAGCGGGGGACGAGGTGTCAAGGGGAAGGAAACGTCTGGATGGGAAACGGGCGGAACCGATCAATGCAGTAGTTCAACTCCAGATCACACGCTCCTGATTGAGAAGATAATCGATCACTTCGATGCTGTCGCGCATTTGTGTCTGTGCGCGCTCCGACATGGGAATCACCGCTCCGCAGATTTTTCCCGGCTCGATGTCATCGAGGGAAGGAATCCCTTCGGGTCCGCGTTTCTCCAGCTCTTGTTTGTAGCTTGCCACGCTTGGCCTCCTTCTCGATGAACTGAGCAATTTTTACGCCACTGCTTTCGAGCCGCCGTGCTTCCTGTATTGATAGCTTAGCACACGGCCGGCCAAGTGCCGGCCATAGGGGGATAAGACATTGAAAACTAAGCGTAGTTACTCAAACCCGAGGGGTGGAAGGGCGCCGAGATATGGAAACGAGCCCACTTTTGTGAGCGGACTGTCGGGACGGAGGCGAAAGTCATCTTTTGCCGGATCGACAAAATTTGGATCCACAGTGATGTCAGAATGTGCCTTCAGTTCAGGTGCAGGTTGATTAGGGTTCCCCACGCGAAGGTAATCCGCGTCGGTGTTGTAGAACGCATTATAGGAGGTGGCTGCGCGGCTTGACGCGGCGACGAGAAATCCCACCCGGTTGAGACCGACGACGTTGCCGCTGACGTCGCTTTGAGACTGACCAAGAAAGGCGGCTCCGCCTCCGTTCTTCACCAAGGTGTTGCTCACGAGAACGGCCTTGGCCTTATCGTTCACCACGACGGCTTCAAACAGGCTTCTCGTGATCACGTTCCGTTCCAGCCGAACGTTCGACTTGCCGGCGACATTAACCCCGTGGTCGTTGTCATGAATGAAGTTTCCAATGACGACCGCCTGGGAGTCGGCGAACTGCACGCCGGTCGTCTCACTGCCGCCGATCGTGCAGTCTTCAATGCGGGCGTCTTCCACTTGCTGGCTGAACAGCATCCCATTGACGGTCAGCCGCTTGAGCAGCACGCCACGCCCGTTGAACAACCCGACCGCATGTCCGCCGTGCTCGTTGATCGTCATGTCGCTGATTTCAATGTTGCTGGCGCCGTACGGCCATTTTCCGACGTGCAAGACTCCCACCAGATCTTCTCGGCCGTTCAAGACAACTTTGTCTTGGCCGGCACCGACGAGCTTGAGCTGATCCTTGCTGTGAATCGTCAGGTCCTGCTCGTAGCGCCCCGGTTTGAGGAACACCGTATCCCCTTTTGCCGCGGCATCAACGGCCTCCTGGATCGATGTAAAATCGCCGCTCCCGTCCAAGGCCACGACGATCGTCTTGGGGTTCGGGGCAGGGCCCGCCTGCGCGTGATGACCGGCCGCGCCCATCAGACATGCAAGCGCGAGCCCTAGAGCAATTCTCGACGGCATGATCATGACTCATACAGGCGCCTGCCGCACGAAGTCAATCCATCCGACCTTCCGGAAGGATCGACCAACGACAGCGTGCGGACGCCCATGCTATTCTTCGGCGCATGATCCTTGTGGGCTTGACCGGAGGCATTGCCACCGGGAAAAGCACCGTCGCCCGGATGTTCAAGCGTTGCGGTGCCGTCGTCATCGATGCCGATCAACTCGCTCGGGACGTGGTGCAGCCGGGGAAGCCTGCCTGGCGCGACATCGTCGACGTGTTCGGCAGAGGAGTCCTCAATTCGAACCGCTCGATCAATCGTCAGGCCCTCGCCGCAATTGTCTTCGGCGACCGCCGGAAACTGCGAAGACTGGAACGCATCATCCATCCTCGGGTCGCCCGGGAGCAGCAGCGGCTCACCCGCCATATCGCCGAGCGCTCTCCCCATGCCGTCGTCGTGTACGAGGTGCCGCTCCTATTCGAATCCGGCGCACATAAACGCGTGGACAAGATTGTCGTCGTCACGGCGGACCGTGAAACGCAAATCGCCCGCTTAAAGCGGCGCAACCGTCTGGGCAGGCAGCAAGCGCTTCGACGCATCAAGAACCAGATGGCGCTCGCGCGGAAAGTCAGCCGCGCCGATGCCGTGCTGGACGGTACGGACGACATGGCCGCGCTGAGAAAAGAAGTGCGCCGCCTCCTCACACTCTTCCAGCGGAATTCCGCCCTCCTGTAATCCATATGTTCCCTGTGCTAGATTGACAGCATGCACAACGTTGTCATCATCGGTTCGGGACCGGCCGGTCTCACGGCCGCCGTCTATGCGGCGCGCGCAAACCTGGCTCCATTGCTGATCGAAGGCTGGCAATCGGGAGGACAGCTGACGACCACCACTGAGGTGGAAAATTTCCCCGGATTTGCGAAGGGTATCATGGGGCCGGATCTTATGAAGGAGATGCGCGCGCAAGCCGAGCGATTCGGGACGGAGTTCCTCACGGGCGACGTCAGTAAGGCCGCGTTCCGGAAACATCCTTTGACGCTGACGGTCGACCATGAACGGACCATCGAAGCGCGGACCGTGATCATCGCCACCGGCGCATCCGCCATCCAAATCGGGCTCAAAAATGAGGCGCGACTGACCGGCCACGGCGTATCGACTTGCGCCACATGCGACGGATTCTTCTTTCGCGGCAAAGAATTGGTGGTGGTCGGCGGCGGAGACAGTGCGATGGAGGAAGCCAATTTCCTCACCAAGTTCGCGACGAAGGTATTCGTCGTGCACCGCCGGGACAAGCTGCGCGCTTCAAAAATCATGCAGGACCGCGCGTTGAAGAACGAGCGAATCTCGTTCATCTGGAATTCGGTGGTGGAGGACATTCTCGGCGACGACGTGGTGACCGGCGTCCGTCTGAAGAACGTCGTTATGGGCACGACCACCACGCTCCCGTGCTCCGGCGTGTTCGTGGCTATCGGCCACCGTCCGAACACGTCGCTGTTTGCCGGACAACTGGAGATGGACGCAAAGGGCTATCTCGTGACCAAGCAGGGAACGGCCACGAGCATCCCCGGCGTCTTCGCCGCGGGAGACGTGCAGGACTCGACCTATCGACAGGCGGTGACGGCTGCGGGAACCGGATGCATGGCGGCGATCGATGCCGAGCGATACTTGGAACTCACAGGACACGGCTGAGAAGGCGCCAGGCTGCCGACGATGCGCTGCGCGATTGTTCATTATCATGAACTGGCCCTCAAAGGCCGGAACCGTGACTTTTTCGAGCGGCAGCTGATCGGCAACATTCGAACGTCTCTCTACGGCCTCGGTGCGACTCGCATTGAGAGCCTTCGCGGCCGCCTTCGCGTCGTACTTCCCCCCGACCTGAGCGCTCACACGGTCAAGGAACGTCTCGCCGCCGTGTTCGGCATCGCTAATTTTTCTGTTGCTCACGGCGTGCCGCTGGACTTACGGAATCCAAATCTCGAGGAGCTATCGCGTGGAATCCGCGCCGCCGTCGCTGAACGAACGTTCAGCACCTTTCGCGTGTCCGCCAAGCGGGCAGATAAGCGCCTTGCGCTGACGTCGATGGACGTTGAAAAGGTCGTGGGAAAGTATGTCTGCGACGCGACGGGAAAGGAGGTCAACCTCACGGCTCCGGACCTGACGATCTACATCGAGCTGTTGGCGAAGGACGCCTACTACTATCTCGAAAAAATTCCAGGTCCCGGCGGCATGCCGGTCGGCGTGAGCGGCACGGTGGCCTGCTTGATTTCGGGAGGCATCGATTCCCCGGTCGCCGCTTACCGGATGATGAAACGGGGCTGCAATGTCGTCTTCATCCACTTCTCAGGACGTCCGCTCGTAAGCCGGGCGTCGGAGGAGAAAGTGCGGGAACTCGTCCAACTCCTGACCGCGCATCAGTACCGCTCTCAGGTGCTGATCGTCCCGTTCGGCGAGATCCAGCGAGAGATCGTGGCACAAGCGCCTGCGCCTTACCGGATCGTGCTGTATCGCCGGTTGATGGTGCGCATCGCCGGCGAGCTTGCATCGGCTCACCGCTGCTGGGCGCTCGTCACGGGAGACAGCTTGGGACAAGTCGCATCACAAACGCCCGAAAATCTCTCGGTCATCGAAGAAGCGGCGGAGCTGCCTCTGCTGCGCCCGCTCATCGGCATGGACAAGCTCGAAATCACCGATCAGGCTCAGCGGATCGGCACCTTTACGACGTCCATCGAACCGGATCAGGACTGCTGTTCGCTCTTCGTTCCGCCGCACCCCAGCACGAAGACCCGCATCGATGACATCCGCAGAATCGAACGCACGCTCGATGTGGGAGCGCTGGTCAAACAGGGCTTGGACAGGGCCGAATCGTCGGAATTCACTTATCCCGCGTAGCTGCGCGGGCCCGCGCCTTTTCCTTCACAATGCGAAAATGCGCTTCCAGCTCGCGCCTGGTCGCCATGGCCACCAGCCAATCCGGCACGATCGAGTCAATGGCGACCCTGAGCTCAAATTCAGCGGCAGTCTCCCGCGCGCCGCTCGCGGGCGAGAGTTTCCACACCCGGTGATACCGCGTGAAGTCTCCGCCGACCAGGTCGGTGACGAGGCCCTGATCGTCCGTCATGCGCGATTCGGTCACCAGCCGCCGCTCTCCGGGCAGCAGCGCGTGCTCGATGCGCAGGTCGGTCGTCGCGACGCCGTCCTTGACCTGAAGGTCGACCACACGCATACGCACTTCAAACAAATCCGGCCAGCGGGCAAAGTCGGTCAGGAGGGAGCGAACGACCTCCGGGCGAGCCGGAAACAACACACGGGCCCTCGCCATGACGCCGCCGGCGGGATCGGTCCGGACATCAAGAAATTCTGCGGCTGCGTCATTGCCGAGAGCAGGTGTCCACGAGAAAAGAGACCACATGCAGACGAAAAGCAGATGGCCGGCCCGGCAGACATAGCTATCCGACGATCGCATCGAGCAGCCGCTGGTGAATCTTCCGCACGCGTTCGAGCTGGCCCTTTGCCGCGAACCGTTCGTAGAATCCTTCCGCGCGGAATTCCTTGGCCAGCGCCGCCCATGGCCTGACGATTTCGGCAAACGGCTTCTGGGACCGCTGGGCGTCCCAGTCGGCCATCAGCTTCCGGTCGACGATGAGATCGTCCAGGACGCGTATCAACGCCTTGAGCGTGACGTCCCGCGTGAACATGTAGCGCTCGTTGTTGCCCCACACCTCTTCCATCACTTCTTTGACGCCCTTTAGATAGTCTCGCACGAGGGCATAGCAGCGCTCGGCCTTCATGCCCAGGTGGGATTCGATCCAGCGCTTGTGAGCCGTCACGACCTTTAGCAATTCGTTGAAGACCTCGGACTGCAGAATCCACTTTTCCTGCTTGCTGCGCCCGCCCAGCCGGTTGATTTTGTACTGGAGGGGTGAATCGTCTTCGGCATACAGCAGGTTGACGACCTTGGCGGAGAATTTCTTCTCCGGCGTTTCCCAGGACACTTTCTCGTACAGATCGACGAGATGTGACCGGTTGATACGGGTGTGCGTGCTGTTGATGATGACGAACATTTCCGTCGCAAAGTCGCTGCTGCGGCCGTCGAACAGGACGCAAGGCACTTCGACATTGGCAATCTGGTCAGGATGTTTGGCGCGAAAAAAATGCAGGCCGGCCAAGCGATGCTGGCCGTCGATGACGAGGTATTTGCCTTTCGGCTCGCTGAGATGTCCAACCGATTCGCTCTCCCCGGAGCGCTGAAAGCGGAGTGTCTCGTCCGTGAATATCAGCACCGTGCCGGGAATCATCGGTTGGGCCACCACGGTTTCGTAAAAATTGACGATCTGTTTCACTTTCTGCCGGTTGAGTTGACGCTGGAATCCCTTCTCGCTCCGTTCGATGCCGGCAATAAATTGCGCGACGTCGTCATGCTCCGAGAGTTTCGCCTGGGCAATCTCTTCACCTTCAAAAAAATAGCGGCTCGTAAACCGTACCTTGTCCAGGAGATCGGCCGCATTATAGGCGATGAAATAAAATGTACCTTCCTTTTGACGGATGCGTGTTGCAAGCATTGGGTGCCCTCCCTAGATACCTCGCTGCAATTCATCGCCCCGTCACATGCGCTCTCGCGCAACGCGAAACCGTGCTTCCGGTGCCGGCCGACCAGCAGATTCTACGCAGTCGCGCGGGTGGCCGCAAGCGAAGAGACTGTGATAGCATCCGGATATGCGCGGCATTCGTTTTCTCTTCGTTATCGGCGGGCTGTCCGGCCTGTGGTTCTCAGGATTTTTCCTGAATGTCGCCGGCGCTCAGATGCCGTCCGAGTTTCCAGCCACCACTGAACAAGCGTGCAGCTTCGGCATGGCCAAAGGAGAACCCTCCCACGCCTGTCAGGTGCCCATACCGGCCGGCTGCCTTGTCGCACACGCGCCGGGAACCAGCAAACCCTGGACGACAATTTCGAAAGGCGGCAAGACGGTGTGCCGCTTCGACGAGAAACAGACGGATTGGAAAACCAAGATCACCGGGACCTGCGGCCGCTGCAGCACGGCACAATGTTCAGTCCAGTTCATCGTCCGGTTCGACTGCAACCCACGCTGATCAGATCAGGCGTAGCCTGACAACGAATCGCTCATTTTCCATGAGTCAATCCCTTGCAGAGCGCGTGAAGCGCGAGGCGCGGTCCTTGGGTTTTTCCGCCGTCGGCATCGCGGCCATTTCTTCCGAACCACCAGACGGTCGTCTGCTTGGCCGGCTGCAGAACTGGCTGGAACGTGGATATCACGCGTCGATGGCTTGGATGGCCCGCGACCCTGTGCGCCGGGCTGATCCCCGCGTCGTCCTGCCGGGCTGCCGCACGATCATCGCCGTGGGGATGAGCTACGACACCGGCCATCGCGCCATTGAAGATAGAGGCTACGGCCGCATCGCCCGATATGCCTGGGGCGCCGACTATCACCGGATTCTTGGCGACCGGCTCAAGCGCCTTGAAACCACATTGCGGGAATGGGCGCCGGAGGCGATCACACGACGCTACGTCGACACTGGGCCCGTGATGGAAAAAGCCTGGGCTCAGCAGGCCGGCCTGGGCTGGATTGGAAAACATTCCAATCTGGTGTCCGCCGATTACGGCAGCTGGCTGGTGCTCGGCGAGATACTGACGACGCTCGATCTGCCTGCCGACCCCCCGGGGACGGATCTCTGCGGAAGTTGTTCCCTATGCATCCAGGCCTGTCCCACGCATGCCATCACTGAGCCGTACGTCGTCGACGCTGGCCGCTGCATATCCTATCTGACGATAGAGTTCCGAGGAGACCGACAGGAGATCTCCGGTGATGTGGCCGCCGGTATGGGAAACCGGATCTTCGGATGCGACGACTGCCTGGATGTCTGCCCGTTCAATCTGCGGGCAGAGCCCACGACCGATCACGCGTTCCTGCCTTCCGCTGCTGCGTTAGCCCCCCGGTTGGAAGACCTCGCAGGACTTGATGAGGAGACCTTCCAGGAGCGATTTCGCGGGAGTCCGGTTCGAAGGGCTACGCTTCGCGGTTTACGGCGCAATGTCGAGATCGCCATGCACAACGAGTAACAGCGTCTACCTAGCAGAGATTGCTTACCCGGTCAGTCGAGCGCGCCCCTTCCATCAGCCCCCAAATAGGAGTAGGCTACCTCCGGTCCTCCGGCGGTTCGCGGTGGAGCCTGTCTAAGGAGCGCTCCTATGCACGCCACGATCGTCGCGCTCATATCGTCCGACCCTGCCTCGAGAACGGCTCTCGAAGCGGCACTCGCCAATCAGGCTGCGAATCTCATCGTTGCAACCACGACTGACGCTGGCGTCCGACTGCTGGCCGAGCGGCAGGACCTGTCGGCAGTCGTCTGCGACGACGGTCTCGGACCAGGCGCACGCGCGTCTCTCCTTGCCAAAGCGCGGCGGGCCGAAGGTGCGATCCCCGTCATTGTGCTGGGTGAATCGGACAGGGCGCGAGCCGCGGTCGATGCCCTTCAGGCGGGGGCTGCAGATTACCTGCCGAAGCCGGTCACAGCCGATATGATCAAGGCGTCGCTCCGAGCTTGTCAGGCGAAACACCGGCAGGCCGATTCGGCCCAAGAGCGGCTCGAGGGTTTCGACCACATCATCAGCGTCTCCCCGCAGATGCAATTGGTAAAACATCTGGCCGCGGAAGTCGCAGGCACCGATGCCACCGTGCTCATTACCGGCGAGAGCGGCACCGGCAAAGAGTTGGTCGCGCGGGCGATCCACGCGGCGAGCCCGCGGGCAAAGGGACCCTTTGTGGCGGTAAACTGCGCCGGCATACCCGAGCCGCTGCTTGAGTCGGAACTCTTCGGCTATCAACGTGGCGCATTCACCGATGCCAAACACACAAAGCCAGGCAAATTCCAGCTCGCAGCGGGCGGGACGCTCTTTTTGGACGAGATCGGCGAGATGAGCCCTTCCGCACAGGTCAAGCTGCTTCGCGTCCTGGAAGACCACGTCGTCGACCCTCTCGGGGATACCCACAGCATCAAAGTGAATATCCGTGTGATCGCTGCGACGAATGAAGACCTCCCCGCCCAGATCAAAGCCGGACGCTTCCGGCTCGACCTCTTTTATCGATTGAACGTCTATCAACTCCGCCTGCCGCCGCTTCGTGAACGGCCTGAAGATATCAAACCCATTCTCGCGACGTACTTCGAGCAGGCGCGGAAACACCGTGGGAGCCGGATTCAGGGCATCGCCCCCGAGGCGCTCGTCCTTCTCGAACGTCACGATTGGCCGGGCAACGTGCGAGAACTGCACAATGTGGCTGAGGGATTGACGATTACCTGCAAGAACCCGATCATCGAACCCGACCACTTGCCGCCCGCGTTTCGCGCGACGAAATCGGCGTCATCGAGCCCCGCCGCAGAAAAAACCTCGCTGCTCGCGTTCGGGCTTTCGTTTCAGGAGATGGAGAAAAAGATACTGGAGGAAGCTCTCCGGAAGGCGGCCGGGAACGTCTCGGAAGCCAGCCGTCTGCTCAAGATCACGCGAAATACGCTTCGCTACCGCATGGCCAAGTACCGCATCTCGTAAGCGGCGGAGACGCTGAGTCGCCACCGCACCGACCGGGCTATCGTATCGTCACAATCGTCACTCCGTCGCCGCCCTCCGCTCGGTCGCCCGGGCGGGCTTGCGCCACGTATGGCGAGTCCCGCAGATACGTGCGCAGCGCTGCCTTGAGCTTGCCGGTTCCATGACCGTGGATAATCCGGAGAGAGGGTGCCCCTTCGAGCGTAGCGCGATCCAACGCCGCGGTCACCTGATCCAACGCTTCGTCGGCCGCACGGCCGCGAACGTCCACCACTCTATGCTCTTCGGCATAGTAGGAGCGAGTTGGGGTCCTCGATGTCTGCGCCGGCGGCGCCAGGACGTGGCCAGCGCCCGGTTCCGACCGCCGCCCCACGCCCACGAGATTGGCCACGGTCGCCACCAGTTCCCCCTCCCCGACCTTGACACGGACACGTTTTTTGCCCGAAGGCGCTTCCAAAAGAGTGCCCTTCATGCCCAAACCTCCGATTTCGACTTCGTCACCGGGCTCCAACTGTTCGACCGGAATGTGAGCGACCTGTGGCGCCACATCGGCGGTTGCTCGCGCTTCCAGTTCCACGAGCCGCTGCTTCGCTTCCTTCGCCTTGACGAGTTTTTGCTCCCGCTTGACCTCATCAACAGTCGCCTGCACTTCGGCACGGGCCCGGCTGAACTGTTCTTGCAGTCGTCTCCGCATCCCCTTGCGCTCTTCCCGCTCCGTCGCTTCGAGTTTGGCCAGCTGTGCTCGAGCTTGTGCGGCCGCGGCGTCGGCTTCCGCCCTCGCCTCCACGGCGCCTGCGAGATCGACGGTCAACTGGCGTTGCTTCGCTTGCAGGTCACCGAGCACCTGCTCGAACTTCCGATCCTGCGAATCTAACTTCTGTCTCGCCTCGTCGAGCACCGCCGGCTCCATCCCCAGACGCCCGGCGATGTCGATGGCCGAGGAACCGCCGGGCACTCCCATGAACAAGCGGTAGGTCGGCGAAAGCGTCGCCATATCGAATCCAACGCTGGCGTTCGCAAACCCGGACGTCGTCTGCGCCAGGATTTTCAGCGAACGGTAGTGGGTCGTCGCGATCACCTTCATTCCCAACGCGGCAAGGCGGCACAGCAATGCCTCGGCAAGCGCAGCACCCTCGGTGGGATCGGTCGACGTGACCGGCTCATCGAGCAGCACCAGAACCTGCTGTCCACTCGAGGTGCGTTTCATCAGGTGCACCATTTGGGTCATATGGGCTGAGAAGCTGGACAGATCACGGCTGAGGTCTTGCGCATCGCCGATGTCCGCAAACAGATCCGGGAAGACCGCCATTTCGGACTCAGGCTCGCAAGGCAGGTGCATTCCCATCCTGACCATGAGCGCAAACAAGCCGAGGATCTTCAGCGTGACGGTCTTGCCGCCGGTGTTCGGACCGGAAATCACAAGGACCCGCACATCGTCATCCACCACGAGGTCGTTGGGCACGACATGCGGTTTTGTGAGGACCAGGAGCGGATGCCTTGCTTGGGTCAGCCGGATGCGCCCCTCATCGTTGAGCAACACCGGGCTCGCGTGTAACCGGCGCCCGAAGGCGGCCCGCGCAGCGATGGCGTCCAATTGCGCGAGGGCGTCCAGGCCGGCCAGAATGATTGCAGCTTTCTGGGCAAGACGGCCGGAGAGATCGCGAAGAATCCGCATGACCTCACGATCGATTTCGCGATCGGCCACTTTGATGGCATTGTTCAGATCGACCAGCTCGCGAGGCTCGACAAAGACGGTGGCGCCGCTGGCAGACACATCGTGGACAATGCCGGGCACACGTCCCTGCATGTCGATCTTGATGGGCACTACATAGCGGCCCTCGCGTTCGGCGAAGTACCGTTCTTGAAGAGCGTCCTCGTAGCGTTTCGACTGCAGAATGTCTTCGACGCGATGACGGATTTGCTGCTTGAGGTCGTTAGCGTGATGGGTGAGCCGACGGAGCTCCGGCGTGGCGGAGTCCCGGATGGATCCATCGGGCTGGATCGAGGCGTCCAACGAGGCCTTGATGCTGCGCAATTCATGGCCGGCTGCCAGCGCTGAGGCCACGATCGCCAGCGCCGGAGCGTCCTGCGCGTGCCGCCCAAGATGACGTTGAACGTCGTCCCACAGGGCAAGCACGATCGCATGATCGCGCAGCTCGTGCGTTTCGAGCACCGCTCCCTTGACGGCCCGTCCGAGCGCTTCTTCGATGTCAGGAAACGCCAGTGTGGGCATCGGATCAGTCCCGTCCTGAAACCGGCTCATTTCCGTCGTCAATTGCTGAAGGCGGCGCGCTTCCAGCACATCGCTCGTCAGCGCGCCCGATTGCACGAGGCCGGCCCCTTTTGCCGAACTCGTATGGGTCGAGAGCACGGCGAGGAGCTTCTCCCATTCCAACGCTTTCGTCGTTTGATCGAGCAACGGACCTCCCCGGTGGGTGATCGACTGAAAACTGTAGCGAACCGGCGATCCGGCGCGCAACCAACGCCCACAAACGACCGGCGGCCGGTCGATGCCCCGCACATGGAATCATTGCCGGAAAACGCTCAGACGACGCGGGGTTACCACTTTCGTATCGCTTGACTCAGAGGGGCGGCCGCCGATACTATCGCGATCGTTGCGACGGCAAAACGCCGCAACTTTTTGGAGGGACCGCTCCACATGCCTATCAAAGTCGGTATCAATGGATTCGGACGCATCGGCCGCAACGTCTTGCGTGCCTCACTGGGCGATCCGGAATTGCAGTTTGTCGCGATCAACGACCTCACAGACGCCAAGACGTTGGCTTACTTGCTCAAGTACGACTCGGTGCACGGCACGCTCAAAGGGAGCGTCGAAGCCAAAGACGACCAGATCCTGGTCGACGGGAAACCGATCAAAGTCCTGGCTGTGAAGGATCCGAAGGAGTTGCCCTGGAAAGATCTGAACGTCGAGGTCGTCATCGAATCGACCGGAAGGTTTACGGATCGCGAAGGGGCGGGTAAGCACCTCTCGGCGGGCGCCAAGCAAGTGATTATTTCGGCTCCGGCCAAGGATCCCGATGTCACCATCGTCTTGGGCGTCAATGAAGACAAGTTCGATCCTAAAGCGCATCACATCGTGTCGAATGCCTCGTGCACGACCAATTGCCTTGCGCCGGTCGCCAAAGTGCTCCTCGAGACGTTCGGCATCAAGCATGGCGTGATGACTACCATCCACTCATACACCAACGATCAGCAACTGCTGGACCTTCCGCACAAAGACCTGCGGCGCGCCCGGGCGGCCGGCATGTCGATGATTCCCACAAGCACCGGCGCGGCAAAAGCGTTGCATCTCGTCCTACCGCAGTTGAAGGGCAAGATGGACGGGCTCGCGATCCGCGTCCCGACCCCGAACGTTTCCTTGGTCGATCTGACGGTCGAAACCGAAAAGGACTGCGATGCGGCCGGGGTCAATGATGCATTTCGCAAGGCCGCGAACGGCGCCTTGAAGGGCATCCTCCATTACTCGGAAGACCCCATCGTCTCGATCGATCAAAAGGGCGACGATCATTCCGCCACCGTCGATGCGCCATTGACGACGGTGATCGACAAACGGCTCGTCAAGGTCACGGCCTGGTACGACAATGAATGGGGTTATTCGTGCCGCGTTCGGGACCTGATCAAGGTTCTGGCGGCCAAATCCCGAGGCCGGTGAACCTCACCTTCCCGCGTGATTCGTCAGCCTGCTCAATGCTGACCCAGAGGATCGTTCATGAACTTGCATAAGCAGACGATCGACGACATCTCGTTGTCTGGGAAGCGGGTCATCATCCGCGCCGATTTCAACGTTCCGCTCGACGATTCGCTGCAGATCACCGACGATACACGCATCCGGTCAACGCTTCCGACCATCAACCGGGTGGTGGACGACGGCGGCAAAGTGATCCTCTGCTCGCATCTGGGACGCCCGAAGGGCAAGTTCGATCCCCACTTCAGTTTGGCTCCCGTCGCTAAACGGCTGGGACGGCTGCTCGGCAAAGACGTCATTTTCGCGCCTGACTGCATCGGCCCGAACATCGAGAGCCTCGTCGCCAAAATGAAACCCGGCGACGTCATGCTGCTCGAAAACCTCCGGTTCCATGCGGAGGAGGAAAAGAACGACGAGGCGTTTTCCAAATCGCTGGCCGCCCTCGGCGACGTCTATATCAACGATGCGTTCGGAGCCGCGCACAGGGCCCATGCGTCCACCGTCGGCATTACCAAGTACGTGCCCGTCGCGGCCGCAGGCTTTCTCCTCAAGAAGGAAATCGAATATCTCGAAGGCGCGGTCGAAAATCCGGTGCGGCCGTTTGTCGCCATTCTCGGCGGCGCCAAAGTCTCGGGCAAAATCGGCGTCATCGAAAACCTGGGCAAGCGCGTGGACAAGGTCATTATCGGCGGAGGCATGGCCTTCACGTTCTTGAAAGCGAAAGGACTCGAAATCGGCAACTCCCTGGTAGAAAACGACATGCTGGATTTTGCGAAAGGCATCGAGGACCACGCATTCTCGCGCGGCGTGAAATTCTACCTGCCGGTCGATTGCGTCGTCGCGGCCAGCCGGGAACCCGGGGCGGAAACGAAGATCGTCCCGGTTCAGGAAATTCCCAAGGGCTGGTATGCCCTCGACATCGGTCCCGCCTCGGTCAAGCTGTTCGGCGAAGCGGTGCAGAACGCGAAAACCATTTTGTGGAACGGCCCGATGGGAGTCTTCGAAGTCGATGCCTTTGCCCGCGGCACGCTTTCGGTCGCTCATGCGATTGCCGACGCCTATGCGCTCACCATCGTCGGCGGAGGCGAGACCGCCATGGCCATCCATCGAGCCGGCGAATCGGAAAATATTTCCTTCATTTCGACGGGCGGCGGCGCCGCCCTCGAGTTACTGGAAGGGAAACCGCTGCCCGGCCTGGTCGCCCTCCCTGAGCGAAAAGACTAGCGAATCAGCACCTGTGCGCACCACGCTCATCGTCGGGAACTGGAAGATGAACAAGACGGCCTCAGAGGCCGCCAGGTTCGTACGCGAGTTGACGGCTGCGCTTCCCATGGATCAGACCGTAGAATTCGTCGTGGCTCCGCCGTTCACCGCATTAGAATCGGTGCGCGCGGCGCTGGGCGCCACATCGCATATCGGGTTGGGCGCTCAAAACATGCATTGGGAAGCACAAGGCGCTTTCACCGGGGAGATCTCGGGCCCGATGCTGCGCGATTTGAGCTGCACCTATGTCATCCTCGGTCACTCTGAGCGGCGAACGCTGTTCGGCGAGCGCGACGAAGACATCCACAGGAAAGTCCTGTCTGCCTTGGCCAACGGCCTTCGACCGATTCTGTGTGTGGGCGAATCGCTCGATCAGCGTGAAGCGGGACAAACCGAGGCGGTCGTGATCGGTCAGATGGACGCCGGGCTCGCGGACTTGAACACCGAACAGTTGGGCGCCGTGACCATAGCGTATGAACCGGTCTGGGCCATCGGGACCGGCCGGGCCGCGACGACCGAACAGGCCGTGGCAGTGCATCGCGCCATCCGCGCTCGCGTCGCGGCACGCTGGAAGCCCGATACGGCGGCGCGGTTCAGGATTCTCTACGGAGGGAGCGTGACGCCGCAGAATGCCGCATCACTCCTGAACGAGCCAGACATCGACGGCGCGCTCGTGGGCGGGGCTTGTTTGAAGACAGAGTCCTTTGCTACAATCGCGCTCGCCGCAAAGAACAGACCGGTATACTAACCATGCATACCCTTGTCATCATCATCCATATCATCGCCTGCTTTCTGATGATCGGCGCTATTCTTCTGCAATCAGGAAAAGGCGCGGAAATCGGCGCGGCGTTCGGCGGCTCGAGCCAGACAGTGTTCGGAAGCCGTGGACCGGCGAACTTTCTCAGCAAGTTCACCGTCGTGGTCGCCGTCGTGTTCATGGTGACCTCGCTGAGTCTGGCGATTCTCGCCAAGGAGAAAACGTTTTCCTCAACCGTGATCGACCTGAAGAAAAAAGAGACCTCCGAGCCCGCTCCGGCGGCTCCGCCAACCGACAAGCCAGGCTCCGATTCACACTCCTCAAGCGATCCAGCCGCCGCTCACTAGTCGAACAATTGTCGCTAAATCGTACTGAGGTTTCATGACCTGGCTCAATGAGCCAGGTAGGTGAAGTGTCTTGCGTCTATACCAAAGGAGACGCTCAAAAAGCCTATGTTTTCACCCACCCAACCCCAGCGCGCCAAGACGCGCCTCTCCGCGAGCTCGGCCGCAGCGAGTGCGTTATGAACTCTCCTACACATCGGGACGCTCAAGAAACGTTGTCAGCAAGGCCGCAGCGAGCGAATGCCCGAGGCGTACAGTTTGATGTACGTTGAGGGTTTGAGCGAGCGAGAACGCAGCTGACGGCGTTTCTTGAGCGTCCTTATACGCGGGTGAGCCAGGAGTCGTGGGAAGGGTCCTCCCCCCGCACGATGGAAAAGAAACGCTTCTGTAAAGCGGCGGTGACCGGCCCCGGCTTACCGGCTCCGATGCGGCGGTTGTCGATTTCCCTGACAGGTGTCAATTCGGCGGCGGTGCCGGTAACGAACATTTCGTCAGCAATGTACATTTCGTCGCGGGTAAACCGCTCTTCAGCCACCACGATGCCTTGTTCGCGCGCGAGGTCAATCACCGCATTGCGCGTAATGCCTTCCAGAATGGAGGTCAAGGGAGTCGTTTTCAGGCGCCCTTTTCGGACGATGAAGATGTTTTCCCCGGTGCCCTCGGACACGTACCCTTCGGGGTCAAGGAGGATGGCTTCATCGTAGCCGTTCGCTTTGGCCTCGCGCTTGGCGAGAATCGAATTGACGTAATACCCGGAAATCTTTCCCCTGGTCATCGACACGTTGACGTGGTGCCTCGTAAAAGAGGACACGCACGCGCGCATACCGTTCGCCAGCGCATCGTCACCCAGATAGGATCCCCACTTCCACGCGGCAATCGCGAGCTTGATCGGATTGTCACCGGGATAGACGCCCATGGCGCCGTACCCTATGTAGACGAGCGGCCGGATGTAGCAGGCGTCAAGCTTGTTGATCCGCACCGTGTCCACAATCGCTTCCGCAACCTGCTTCTTTTCATAGGGAATGGTCATCATGCCGATGTGCGCCGACTCGAACAGCCGGTCCACATGCTCCTGTAATTTGAAAATGGCCGATCCTGACTTGCCTTTGTAGCACCGAATGCCCTCAAAGGCGGCAAGCCCGTAGTGCAAAGAATGCGTCAGGATATGGACGTTCGCGTCCGCCCAGTCGACGAACGAACCATCCATCCAAATTTTGCCTTTCGGGTCCATGATCAAGCGGACTATAGCAGCGGTTTTGAAGAAGGGTCAAGCAAACCGGCCGCTGACGCGACCGGTGAAGGCGGCGAATTATCGTGCCTTGTAGTGATGCAGGCCGATATCAGCGGTGATGAGAGCGGCAAGACGATGGGCGGCGTGAGGCGTCACATGTTCGATGCGCAATCCGAACTCGTGCTGATCGGTCCACCGCACTGAGGCGCGGGCAATCTCGAGCGGCGGATCCATCTCTCCGAGGCTCAACCGGAGCGTGACTTCAGTGCCGGACAGCAGGGAATGATCCCCCAGCACCCGTAACCCTCCACGACTCAAGTTCTTGACAACGCCTTTTCCGATCAGGCTGCCGCTCATGTAATAAATGCTGTACCAGGTCGGAATCCGGCGATAGGGCCTGACGATAAACCTGGTACGCCGGGAGGACTTTGGTGTGACCTTCATGCACTCAGCCTACGTCCATAGGCACGCGAAATATAGCCTACTTACAGGGGGTTGAAGATCCTGCCGTGGTCCGCGATTCCTTGACACTTTTGAAATCACTGTGATACATAACGACGTTCTGTCACGGAGGAAGCATTCATGTACGCAATTGTGGAAACAGGCGGCAAGCAATACCGGGTCGAAAACGGCTCCCTCCTTCAGGTCGAAAGCCTCGCCGGCGACATCGGCGGCACAGTGGAACTGAGCGACGTGCGGCTCGTCCACGGCGACAAGGGCGTCCAGGTCGGTCAACCCCTGGTCAAGGGTGCGAAGGTCACGGCGGAGATCATCGATCAAGGACGGACACGCTCGATCATCGTGTTCAAGAAGCAACGGCGTAAGAACTACCGGCGCACTAAGGGCCATCGGCAAGGCTTCACGAAGCTGCGGATTACGTCAATCGAAACGGCTTAAATCTTAATTCTACAACATCCTCTGATAGAGGCGAGTCATGGCGACGAATAAAGGCGGCGGATCCTCACGAAACGGGCGGGACAGCAATCCCCAATACCTCGGTGTCAAAGCGTACGGCGGTGAAACCGTGAAGGCGGGCGCCATCATTGTCCGCCAGCGAGGAACGAAGTTCTTTCCCGGCTTCAACGTCGGCCTCGGCAAGGACCATACTCTTTTCGCCCGGGTCACGGGAGTCGTCAAATTCGAGGGCGGACGCGCTCGACAGAAAGTCAGTGTCTACCCGGTGCCCGCGGCGTCGTAATCACCGCGTATCTCTTTCTCCTGAGTCACCACGCAGTCCTCTGACGGGTATATGCCGCCATGGAGGGTTTCCCGCCATGACGACTGCCCAACCGCATGGCTGTCGCTTGAGTACACCCGATGTTTGTCGATGAGGTCTCCATTACCGTCAAAGCCGGCCGCGGAGGGGACGGCAGCCGCAGCTTCCGCCGTGAGATGTTCGTGCCGCGGGGCGGGCCTGACGGCGGTGATGGCGGCAATGGAGGCGATGTCGTCTTCACCGCCTCCCAGCGCCTGGCGACGCTGCTGGACCTTCGCTACCAGCGCCATTACGAGGCAGAGGACGGAAAGCCGGGCGGCGGCTCGAATTGCACCGGACGCCGGGGAAAAACCGTCGAAGTGCTGTTGCCGGTCGGGACCATCATCTACGACCTCCACACCGGCCAGCCTCTCGCTGACCTGACCGCCGACGGAAACTCGGTCATAATCGCTCGCGGCGGCAAGGGCGGCCGAGGCAACAGCCACTTCGCGACCTCGACGAACCGCGTACCGACTCATTTCGAACGCGGGACAGAGGGAGAGGAGTACGAGCTCCGGCTTGAGCTCAAACTGCTGGCGGACGTCGGCCTGATCGGATTTCCCAACGCCGGCAAATCCACCTTGATCTCTGCAATTTCGGCCGCGCGACCGAAGATCGCCGATTACCCCTTCACCACACTCGTGCCGAACCTCGGCGTCGTCCGGTATGGCGAGGACCGCAGCTTCGTCGTCGCGGACATCCCCGGACTGATTGAAGGCGCCCACGAAGGCAAGGGATTGGGCATTCAGTTTCTCCGCCACGTGGAGCGCACATCCCTGTTGCTTCATTTGATCGACATTTCCGAGGCGGCCGCCGAAGATCCTGTCGCAAGCTTCGAGATCATGCGTCAGGAACTCACAGCCTATGACCCGGCGCTGGCGAACCGTCCGTTTGCCGTTGTCCCGACGAAAACCGACGCGGCAGGGAACGGCGAGCGCCTCGAGACCCTCCAGGCGTTCTGCCGCCGGCGAAAGTTTCCTTGTCTGCCGGTATCCTCGGCCACGAGGGCAGGGCTGACAGAACTGGTCACGTTCGTCGGTCAGCGTATTGAACAGCTTAGAGCCACCGCATGCGAGACGAAGTCCTAAAACAGGCCAAGCGGATCGTGGTAAAAATCGGGAGCAGCCTCGTGTCGTCTCGCGAGGCCGGTCTTGAACCCGAACGCATCGACCGGCTGGCGGATGATCTGGCCGCCCTCCGTTCAGCCGGCCGTGAACTCCTCGTGGTTTCGTCCGGCGCAATCGTCTCCGGCATCAACAAGCTGTCTCTCAAGGAATATCCCAAAAGTCTCCCCGTCAAACAGGCCGCCGCGGCGGTCGGACAAAGCCGACTGATGTGGGCGTATGAGAAATCTTTTGAACGCCTCGGCCTCAAGGTGGCACAGATCCTCCTTACGCATCAGGATCTGGCCGACCGGCGGAGATTTTTAAACGCCCGGCATACGCTGGCCGCGCTGATCGAGTTTCAGGTCATTCCGATCATCAATGAAAACGACACGGTAGCCGTCGATGAAATTCGAGTCGGGGACAACGATACGCTGGCCGCCGAAGTCGCACATTTAGTGGATGCCGATCTTCTCGTCATTTTGTCCGACATCGACGGGTTGTTTACGGAAGACCCGCGGAAAAACTCTTCGGCCGATCTGATTCCATTGATCCCAGACATTACAGAAGACATCGAACGACGGGCCGGCATGGCGACCACGTTCGGCAGCACGGGAGGCATGGCGACCAAGGTGCGGGCGGCCAAAAAAGTCGGCGAATTCGGGGTGGCGACGCTGATCATGAATGGTCAGACCGGCGGCCTGTTGCCACAAATCCTGTCCGGCAGTAATCCGGGCGGGAGCCTGTTTCTCCCCAAGGCGCGCAGGATGAACAGCCGCAAGCATTGGATCGGCTACACGTTGAGAGCCCGGGGAGCGATCTCGTTGGATCAAGGTGCCGTCGAGGCTCTGACCAAGCGGGGCAAAAGTTTGCTGGCCTCGGGCATTGTTGCGGTCACGGGCTCGTTTGAGGCCGGCGATGCGATCAGTTGCGTCGATCCGGACGGTAAGGAATTCGCCAGAGGCCTGGTCAATTGTTCGTCGGATACGTTGATGAAGATCAAAGGCCTCAGGACCGCCGAGATTCAACAACGCCTCGGCCCGCAGGAGTACGAGGAAGTCATCCATCGCGACAATCTTGTCATCCTTTGAGCCGTGCCGGGTGCGAGGTATGCGTGTCGTCGCGTATTGGCTTGTTGGGCGGAACGTTCAATCCGATTCACAACGCCCATCTGGCGATTGCGCGCCAGGCGCGCGAGATGCTCGAGCTTGACCGCGTGGTCATGATCCCGAGCGGCGATCCGCCGCACAAGCCCTCAAACGGCCTCGCCTCCGCCAAAGACCGTTACGAGATGGTTCGCCTGGCCCTTGCATCGGATCCGCACCTCGCGATTTCCGATGTCGAAGTCCGGCGGTCAGGCAAATCGTACTCCATCGACACCGTCCGGCTCTTGCAGCAAGAATACGGCAACGAGACGAGGCTGCATTTCCTCATCGGCCTCGATGCCTTCCTGGAAGTCGAGTCCTGGCGCGAGCCCGAAACGCTGCTCACACTCTGCTCCTTTGTCGTCCTCTCACGCCCCGGCCTGTCGTTCCAGGCGCTTTCCACGCTACCGCTGATCCCCCGGTTGCCCCGGGCATCGCTCATGGACTTGGACCAAGGACGCACGGTGCGGCTCGACGTCCAGATCGGCTTGCAGTCGCTCATTTGCCTTCGGGTGGCTCCGAGCACAGTGTCGGCATCCGACATCCGCGCAAGAATCGCACGTGGAGCCTCCACGGCAAATCTGTTGCCGCCTGCGGTGGAATCCTATATACTTCAACATCATATCTACTAAGAGGACCCCGATCGCACGAACATCGAAGGCCACAGCCCTTGCCATTGCGAGGGCCATGCTCGACAAAAAGGCCACGGACGTCCTCATCCTCCACGTTGCGAAACTGACCTCCGTTGCCGATTATCTGGTCTTGGGGTCCGCCGACTCAGACCGGCAAACGAGAGCGATCGCCGATCATGTCGATGGCGCGCTGTCCCAATCGGGGGCCGGTGCGTTGAGCATCGAAGGGAAGGCATCCTCGCAATGGGTCCTCATGGATTTCGGCGATGTCGTCGTCCATATTTTCCGCCAGGATGCCCGTCACCATTACGGCCTAGAACGCTTGTGGGCGGACGCGCGGCGTGTCGCCATTCCGGGGTATACGCCGCCGCCCATCGCTGCATCGAAGCCGGTTCCCCGAACGCGAGTGCACACCGCCAAACGAGCGTAGCGCCATGCTCAGGCTGCTCTCCACAATTTTTCTGATCAGTGCCGGCATTTTCGTCTACAGCTATTTCCGCGAACTCAATCCCGGCACCATCACCGTCCACACCGGCCCTTCCACGCGGTTCGACTTGAGCGCCGTCACGCTGGTCGTGTTCTCCATGGCTGTCGGCGCCGTCCTCGTCGCCCTGGCCGTCGGCATGCGGCAAACCGTGCACGTGATCGGCAATTGGCGGAGCACCCGCCTTCAGCGCCGCAAGGAGAAGGTCGATGCCCTTCACCGCGAAGGCACCCATGCCTTCATGTCGAAAAGAACGAGCGATGCAGTCGGTTTGTTTGAAAAGGCGCTTTCGATCGATCCGAACCGTATCGATTCACTGCTCTGGCTGGGAAACATCTACCGGTCGGAGAGCAACTTCGCCGAGGCCATCAGGCTGCACCAAAACGCTCAGCGCATCGACGACCGGAACATCGAAATTCTCCTGGAGCTGTCGAAGGACCTCGAGGGAGCGAAACGGTATGAGGACGCGCTGCAGACGCTGCAGAAGATCCTCCGGATCGAGCCCGACAACCTGACCGGCCTCACACGGAAGCGCGACTTGCTCATCCGGTTGGAAAAGTGGAGCGACGCGCTTGAAATCCAGCATCGCATGACCAAAGCGAATCTACCGGAAGCCGAGCGGCGGGCCGAAGCCCAGCTGCTCACGGGCTGCATGTATGAAGTCGGACGCCAACTGCTGGAACGGGGGCATGCGGACAAGGCGAGACGCTATTTCCGAGGCGCCATCAAGAAAGACCGTACGTTTCTCCCCGCGTACATCGGCTTGGGCGAGGTGTTGATCCGGGAGGGCAAGACCAAGGACGCCGTCGAGATCCTCAAAAAGGTCTATGCCAAGACGCGCAATGTCATCATCCTTCACCGGCTCGAGGAGTTGTTCTTGGAACAGGGGGAGCCGAGCGAAATCATCCGGATCTACCAGGAGGCATTGCAGCAGGATCCTCACAATCCCGTGCTTCAATTCTATCTCGGCAAGCTGTACTACCGGCTGGAAATGGTGGACGAAGCGTTCGATATCCTGTCGACGGTTGAAGGCCCGCAGGATCAGCTCGTGGATTACCATAAGATCATGGCGAACCTGTTCCTGCGCAAACAGCACATGGAACAGGCGGTCGTCGAACTCAAGAAAGCCCTGCAGTTCAAGAAGCGTGTCGTCGTCCCCTACGTGTGCACCGCCTGTCAACAGGACACCACGGAATGGTCGGGACGTTGCCGCCGGTGCGGTAATTGGAATACCTTCGTCGCGCTTCCCTGGCTCGACGGCGGTCCTTCAGGCACCCGCGACAGCGCCTCCGTGGCCGGCCGCACAGTTCCCTATCAAGGCATTGCTTCTCCATTCGAAACCGTGTAGCTTCGCGGGACGCGAGCGACCCTCGGCAATCCCCGGGCGACGCAAGCGCCCCTATTGACTGTTCTGACAGGAGAGCCACGATGGATTATGCGCTGTTCGCGCGAAAAGCCCTAGGCGACGAGATCCTCACCCGCGCCGAATGCCACGATGTGCTGAAGGCTCCCGACCAAGATCTGCTCGCCCTCCTCCACGCGGCCTTCACGGTACGCGCCAGGTATTTCGGCAAGACCGTGCGTCTCCAAATGCTGCAGAACGCCAAGAGCGGCGCCTGCCAGGAGGATTGCCATTACTGCTCGCAGTCCGCAGTGTCCACGGCGGCCATCGATCGGTATAACCTCCTGCCGCAAAGCCAGATGATCGAAGGCGCGCGCCGGGCCGCCGCCTCCAAGGCCCAGCGCTATTGCATCGTCATCAGTGGACGCAGTCCGTTGGATCGCGAGATCGAAGAAATCGCCGGGGCGGTGCGCGCCATCAAG
Source organism: Nitrospira sp. (assembly GCA_035277085.1). Classification (GTDB taxonomy): domain Bacteria; phylum Nitrospirota; class Nitrospiria; order Nitrospirales; family Nitrospiraceae; genus Nitrospira_C. The sequence goes on from DATELB010000107.1 coordinate 30,459, forward strand.
GGGGAACTTCCGATTCAAATCTGCTGTTCATTGGGATTGATGAACGAAGCGCAAGCGATGCGGCTGAAGGCAGCAGGCGTTGATCGCGTCAACCACAACCTGAACACCAGCGAAGCGTTTCACGGTTCGATCTGCACCACGCACACCTTTGACGATCGTCTCGCCACCATACGCAACGCGCGGGCGGCCGGACTCGAAATCTGCTCAGGAGGCATCGTGGGCATGGGCGAGGCCGATGATGACCTGATCGATCTGGCCATGGCGCTGCGGGAGGTCAAACCGGATTCAATCCCGGTGAACACCCTGCATCCTGTGACCGGCACACCTCTGGAAGGCTGCGACCACCTGACGCCTCAACGCTGTCTCAAGGTGTTGTGCCTGTTTCGATTCGTTCATCCGCGGACGGAAATCCGCATTGCCGGCGGCCGCGAACACAACCTTCGCAGCTTGCAGCCGTTGGCGCTCTATCCGGCGGACTCAGTGTTCGTCAATGGCTACCTTACGACACCGGGGGCGCCTGCCCCGGAAGTGTGGGGAATGATCCGCGACCTTGGATTCACGATCGAGGTCGACTACGATCGGGCGCAATCCAGCGAATCTCTTGCCGTTCCCGCCCCAAACGCCTTTTAAAATTCGTCGTTTCATACTCGTTCGACGCTCCTTCAGCAAGGAGTTCTCCTAGTAGGGGGTCCCCTGGGGCTGTGTTGTCATGGATGGAGAGGCTCGTTGCTCACCGTCCTGACGACCCGCATGCAGATAGAACGCACAAGTCATCGCCCATCCGGTACGTTCCCTCCTGTCGCGGAAGCTTCCACAGCCGACGGTGCTCCGACCATCAGCCTTCCCGCCGACTCACAAAGTATGGCCGCCGTTATTTTGTCGACCGTCGCCGTCGTGTTTGCCTTGTCGTCGGCGCAGCGGTTCTTCATACCGCTCGTCTTCGGTCTGATTCTGGCGATCACACTTAATCCTCTCGTGCGATATCTCGAACGGTTCAAGATCCCGCGTGTCGTTGGAACCACGGTCGCGATGCTCGCACTGCTGTCCACCATGGGCGCGGCTACCCTGTCGCTCCGAGGACAGGTCGAAAGAATCCTCGATGAAGTGCCGAACGCGGCCACAAAGCTGTCCGCCACACTGCGCGACTTTGCCGTCCAGCCTAATCCGATGTCGAAAGTTCAGGAGGCGGCGCGCGAAATCGAGCAAGCCACCAATCAGGCCGCCAACGGTCAAGGTAAGGCTCAGAAACCGCCCACGCGGGTCGTCATTGATGAGCCAAAAATCAAGCTGGTCGACTGGCTGTGGACCGGTTCATTGGGCATGTTCGGTCTCATCGGCGATACCGTCATGCTGCTGCTGCTCGTGATGTTTCTCTTGTTGTCCGGCGATACCTTCAAGCGAAAGCTCATGCGGATCAGCGGACCGTCGTTATCCGAAAGAAAGATTACCGTCGCCATCCTCGACGACATCGACCGCTCGATCCAAAACTACATGCTCAGCCTGCTCGCGGCCAACATCCTCCTCGGCTTGCTCACATGGGCCGCTTTTCGATTGATTGGCCTCGAGAATGCGGGCGCCTGGGCCGTCGCAGCCGGCGTCCTGCACTTTATTCCGTATTTGGGACCGGCGCTCACCGCACTCGCGACCGGCATGGCGGCCTTCATGCAATTCGAATCCCTGTCCATGGCCGCGCTGGTCGCCGTCAGCTCGCTCGCCATCGCGACGCTGGTCGGAACCGTGCTGCTGACATGGCTGGGCGGCAGAATGACGAAGATGAACACCACCGCCGTGTTCGTCGCGCTGCTGTTCTGGGGTTGGCTGTGGGGCGTATGGGGCCTGTTGTTCGCGATTCCGATAATGGGAATGGTGAAGGTGTTTGCGGAACGGGTTGAAGACTTGAAGCCGTTGGCGGAGTTGCTGGGTGAGTGACCGGTCAGGCCGAATCCCTGCGGGTTTGCGGAACCCGAGATCCATTGCTCTGCTTAGTCTCGTCCTGGGAATCCACGCGCTCGCGACCGGCGGAGCCCAAGCCGCTCCCGTGCCTGTGCGGTTTTCGGAGGGATTGACGCACGGATTTCTAGTTGTGCGGTCGGCGGCCGGGGATATCGTCGGGCATGGCGAGGTGACCCAGATCGTGAAAGAAGGCGGTGTCGCCGAGAGCCGCCTCGTGTTCCGCTTCAAAGACGGATCGCTGCACGACGAGAAAGTGGCGTTTTCGCAACAGCGGGTGTTCACGCTGATCCGCTATCAGCTCACCCAGCGAGGGCCGTCGTTTCCGGAGCAGATGGAAGTCGTGGTCGACCGGGGCAGCTCATCGTACGAGATTCGGGCGCGGTCGGGCGAAGACGGGAAAGAAAAAGTGCTGATCGGCGACATCGACATGCCCAAAGACGCCTATAACGGCATGCTTGTCACGACCTTGCTGAACCTGCCGAAAGGAGCCACAGAAACGGTGAACGTCCTCGCGTTCGTTCCCGAGCCGACCGCAATCGCCCTCGAGCTGGCCTTCGTCGGCGAACAGGCCATCCGCGTAGGCGATCAATCCCGTAAGGCCTTGCAATACGCCTTTAAGCCGGATATCGGCCCCGTGAAGAAATTTCTGGGAACCATGCTGGGCAAGCTGCCTGCCGATTTCCACTACGACTGCTACATCTTGGCCGATGAGGTGCCCGGATTCGTGCGATTCGAGGGACCGTTGCAGCTCATGGGACCGGTGTTGAGCATCGAACTGATCAGTCCTCAGTTGCCGTCGAAGGCCGAGGACCGAAAACATGTCCCGCGATAACCAGAGACTTCCTTGCCATGAACCCGTTCGTCAGCCTGTTGATCAAGCAGCTCCCAAGATTGCTTCCTGTGGTCAAAGCTCTATTGGACAGACCCGTGCGCGGCGACGCCACGGAGGACGGACGGCTGAGGGCCGTCGAACAATCAGTCGAATGGCTCGCCGAGCGATCAGACACGGTCGAAAAAAAACTCAGGCGGTTGACGGTGTTGCTTGTGGCCAGCCTACTCCTGTCGGTCGTCAGCCTGGTAATCGCCCTCACTCGTTAGACGACGGGTGCCCCCTCACCTACGGAAGGCAACTGCGCGCCCGCGAGCGCTTCCTCAGGGTTGTCCAGGCGGGTCTCTCCTCGAAGCGTCCGCGTCAATGCAAGATATCCCACATACAACAGAGAACCATACAAGGCGGACGCCATATCGCGTTGAGGATCCCACACGTCCCCCTGATGACCCACCATTGCCTTTTCGATATCCGGATGGGCGATTTGGCCGATCCAGGCTTCGACGATTTCCCAGAAGGCGCTGAACCCGAGCACCGTCATGACCACCACATACGGCAGCAGCCAACCTTTCACGTTGCACCGCCGTCGAAAGATCTCGACAAGCGGCAGCGTCATGAAGAACCCGAAGCAGAAATGCACAATCCGGTCGAAATGGTTGCGGTGAAAGTCGAACCACGCATCCAGCCAGAATCCGATCGGCACTTTTGGATAGGTGTAGTGGACGGCGACCGTGTGCAGCGTCAGCCAGGCCGTAATGAGGATGTAGGACGAATTGGACAGCGCGAAGGTCCGATAGGTAAGCAGCAGCACAGCCACGAAGGCGAGCGGCAGCACGTTGGAACCCCACCAGATCCGCGAATCCACGGGAGCAATCGCCAGCGTCAAGAACAAACCTGCATACCAGGCCAACATGGCGCCGGGAATCAAGGACTTATGGCTGAATGCGGGAGGAATACCGGATGCGGTCATAGCGGTTCTCTCTCTCTTTCTCGCAATAGGTGATGAATGGGAGTGAGTCACCTTACCACAGGAGGGCTTCGCGAGAAATGAGCGGCCTTTCCCCTAAGGGATCGTGCCCGTTCATGCTGAGGACGGTTATCTTCGCCGCATGGCTCGCCGGCTGCGCGTCGACGCCTGCACCGCTGAGCCTTCCTTCCATTAACATCGACGACCCCGCCTTTCGTACGTCGCTTGAAGCCTTCGCCGGTGCGCCGATTGTCGGCGACAACCGCGTGGACATTCTCCTGAACGGCGAGCAAACATTCCCGGCGCTGCTCGAGACAATCCGATCGGCTCGAGAGACCGTCACATTTGAAGCGTACATTTTTCACGAGGGCAGGGTCGCCGATGAGATCATCGAGGCAGTCATGAACCGGTGCCAAGACGGAGTGCAGGTCAGCATGTTGCTGGATGCTCACGGCGCCGGAGGATTGCCGGAACGGTACATTGCCGCGCTCAAGACGGCCGGCTGCAAAATCGTCCCGGACTTCCGCCCGTTGCGGCTCTGGAACCTCGAACGGACGAATAAGCGCAACCATCGCCGGATCGTCGTCGTCGACGGGCGCGTCGGCTTCACGGGCGGCTTCGGCGTCGATGACACCTGGAACGGGGATGGACGAACGGACGGGCATTGGCGTGAGACGAATGTCCGTTTGGAAGGACCCGTCGTGCAACATCTGCAGGAAGCCTTCGTCGAGCACTGGCGGGAGGCGACCGGAGTCCTTCTCGGAGGCCGGGAGTATTTCCCCTATCCGCCGGTCGAAATCAAGGATGTGCCCGTCCAAACCCAAGTCGTGCGCAGTGCTCCGCTTGTGGGCAACGAAGCCATGTACCGCGTGTTTTTGCAGGCCATTACTTCGGCCCGCCGCTCCATTCTCATCTCGACTCCCTACCTCCTCCCGGGCGAGCAGCTGACGCGCGCGTTGCTGGATGCGGTGCAACGGGGAGTGCGCGTGCGGGTATTGATCCCGAGCGTGGAAAACGGCTCGGGGGTGGAATTTGTGACGCAAGCGTCTCAACGGGATCTCTTTGCTCCGTTGCTTGACGGCGGCATCCTCCTCCACGAATACGCTCCGGCGCTGCTTCACACGAAAATGATGATCATCGACGGCGCATGGGCGACCATCGGCAGCGCCAATTTCGACAACCGCTCGATGGCGATGAACGACGAGTTGAACGTCATGTTTTATGACCACACGATCGCACGGCGATTGGAGGAGATTTTCGCGGAGGACGTCGCCAACTCCCATAAGCTCACGAGGGAGCAATTGGAGAACCGGGACTGGCTGCATCGCGCGCTCGGCGTGCTGCTGAGTCCGTTTCGGGCGTGGTTTTGAGGGAGGGCTACTCCTGCCTCAGTCCTTCCCCGATCGGCTGTCGCGCCGCCCACCGGGCGGGCAAGTAACCGGCGATCCATGCGGCGCCGACGCCGAGCGCCACCGCCTGCAGGAGCACCTCCATCGGAACCGTCATGTGAATCGTCCATCCGAACGACTGTTTGTTGATGACGGCAATGAGGAGCCAGGCCAGCGCCAGTCCCGCCAGCACGCCCAACAGAGCGCCGATTATCCCCAGATAGACCGCTTCCCACTGGATCAGCCGCTCGACCTGCGTCCGGCTGGCGCCGATGGCCTGCAACGTCGCCAACTCACGCCGCCGTTCCAGCACGGCCGTGACGAGCGTGTTGACGATTCCCAGCACGGCGACGAAGACCGCGATCGCCTCGAGCACATAGGTCAAAACGAACGTGCGGTCAAAAATAGTGAGAATCTCCTGGCGGAGCTCTCGATTGCTGATGACGACCGGCGGCGCCATGGACCTTTCAATGCTGTCGAGCGTTTCGCTGATGCGGCGCTTCACCTGCTCTTCATCCGCTTCCGGATCGAGATACAGCGCGAAGACTGTGATGCGGTCGTCGTTCCAAAAGCGGCGATAGAGCGTTCGCTCCATGACGACCTTCCCGCCGTCGGTCGCATAGTCGTAGAAGACCCCTTCGACGGGAACAATATGTGGTCCTGAGGGCGTCGTAATCGTGATGCGGCTTCCAGGCCTGAGACTCAGCCGATTGGCCAGCACTTCCGAAACGACCACCCCTTCGGACTCCGCTGCGCGCCGGAGCACGCTGGCCCAATCCTCCTGGACCATCAGGTAGCGTCCGCGCTCCGCATGGAGCCGAAGATCGCGTGACACCAAAGCAGCGGGCTGTCCTTCTACTTCCGCCTGCACATCCCGATACGTGTCGACGGCCGCGACGCCTTTGATCGATGAGAGCCTGGGAAGCCAGGAGCCTGGCAACGTACGCGAGGCATGTCCGACCTGTTTACCGTGCAGCCAGGCGGGCGGAGCGAGAATCAGATCGGCCATCACGGTTTGATCAACCCAGGCCTCCACGGTGCCTCGAAAGCTTCGAACCATGATGACCACGCCGATCATGATTGCGAGCCCGACAAGCAGCGCCGACACGGTGACCGCATTCCGGCCCGGATGGCGAGCGGCATGGTCGGCAGCCATCCGCTTGAGGCTTTTCGAAAGCCCAGCCGCCGTCTGTCCTTTCCCTTGTATCCACCATCGCAATGCGGCGATGCAAATCGGCGACAGACAGGCGAACGCGGCCAAGAGGCACAAGGTTGCGGCATAGCCCAGGACGGGCAGCCCTCGGATCGGGGGACCAAGGGCGAAGAGCATCCCGGCCGACATCAACATCAGGCTGACCTGGATGTAGCGTCCGCTACGCAGGGTTTCGGACTGCTCATAATCACCGGGAGCAAGGGCCTTGGTCGCGACCGTGCGGCTCGCATCCAAACTGGGTCCGATGGCTCCTACCATCGACACGATGACACCAACCAGCATGCCTTCGATGAGAAACACGATGTTCTGCGCATCGAATGCGGCAAAGGCTCCATTCGACGTCATCGGCACATACAGATCGCTGATCGTGCGGCCGACGAGTTTCACCAGCACGCGCGCCAGCCAGAGACCGGCGACCGAGCCCAGCACGCCGCCGAGAAAGCCAAAGAGGCCCGCCTCGACGAGAAATACACCGGCCACCCGCCGTTCCGTCATGCCGAGGGCGCGATAGATCCCGATCTCGCGTCGCCGCTGAGCGACGGAAAAGCTCATGGTGTTATAGACGAGGAACATGCCGATCAGAAGGCCCACCCAGCTGAGCACGGCAAGGTTCAGCTGAAACGCTCCCACCATGCGTTCGACCTGGGCGGTCCGCTGTGCGGGGCGCTGCACGACGACCGAGGGCGGAAGCACCGCCCGGAGATCGGCGGCAACGTCGTCGACCATCCGGTCCTGCGCGGTCTCGATTTCAATCCGATCAAGACGGCCGATCATGTCAAAGACGACCTGCGCGGCGGCCACGTCCATGATCATGACCCGGTTCCAGTAGGATGCCGGCCTATCCGTGCCTTCGACGATGCCTGCCACGCGCAACCGGATCAAGCGGGATCCGGCGCGCGCTTGGACGGTGCTTCCCTCTCGCAGACGCCAGTCCTCGCTCAGCAGCCGTCCAACGTAGACCGTGTCGCGTTTCAGCAGGTCGTTCACCGCCTCATCTGCCGTCCCGCGCTCGAGCCGGAACCCGGATTGCCCGGCCTCTCCAATGAGATCAAGACCGTAGACTAGAACGCTTTCCGGGCCCCGCGCGCCTTCCAACAGGACGAACGCTTCTTCGATGACAGGGGCCGCCTTCACGACGCCCGCCGTGCCGCGGATGACGCCCAGCAGGCTTTCATCGAGCCCAAGGTCGTTGCCTGAGACTTCCAGGGTGGCCGGTCCGGCAATCGTCACGACGGCTCGCTCAAACGTGCGGAGCACTTCGATGTTGGCTGCCGCGATGGCCACCGCCGCTACTACCCCGAGGGCGACGCCGATGACCGTGAGAAGCGTGCGAAACGGCTGCTGAACGACGTGCGCACGGAGCAGGGCTCCGGCAATGACCACCGAGGCGGTGACTTGAGATTCTCGCATACGCGATGTTTACCCTAGGTGAAGTTCGCAGAACTCTCGACAGGATAAACGGCCGTCGAGCCAGCGTTCATGCGGCTCCGAGCGCTGTCTGCACAAATCGGTAGTTTCGTTTACAGACTTTCATACCTTTGCTAGACTCGCTTCAGTTATTGCTGGCTATTGAAGGTGGGGAACCATGAAGACCGCGTTACGACGTAAGCCGGATGCGCTTATCGAAGAGCCCGTGGACCTCGATTTGCTGACTCCCAGACAGCGAGACATTCTGCGGCTCGTCTCAGTGGGCCATACGAATCGTGAGATTGCGAACATGCTTCAAATCAGCGTGCGCACAGTGGAAGTGCATCGCTTCAATTTGATGCGAAGATTGAACGTGCGGAACGTGGCCCAACTCCTCAGGCGTGCCCTGCAACTCGGCCTGCTATCCAAATCATTCGGCAAGTAGCGTCACGCTGCCAAAAAACCCCGTCAACGTCGCTCTCGCATCGCTTAGAGGCTCCACGTATTGAACGAGCTACAGCTCTTTTAATTTGCCTCTGCAGTCTTCGACCGATTTGTACCCTCGTTGTTCGAGACAGGCAGCCAGTTCTTTCTCCAACCGGGCAAAGACCTGAACGCCCTCCTCTACCAACGCTGTCCCTACCTGCACGGCGGAGGCGCCGCAGAGCAGATGTTCGAACGCATCCACGCCTTGGACGACGCCGCCGGTTCCAATGATCGGCATCCTTCCCTTGAAGTACTTGTAAAAGGCGCGGACATTGGCCAGCGCAACCGGTTTGATGATGGTCCCGCCGAGCCCGCCGAACCCGCCCTTGGGCTTGATGACGACCGTTTCGTTGTCGGGATTCACGAAGAGTCCGTTGCCGACCGAGTTGATCAAATTCAAGAAATCCACTCCGCAACGGGCAATCACGCTTCCCATGAGCTCGTGATGCGCCGGATCGAAATACGGCGGCAGTTTCACGCCCATTGGAACCGTGATGAGAGGACGCACACGCTTGATGAGACGCTCCGAGGCCTCGGCGTCGTAGCCGATCTGAGGCTTGCCGGGAATGTTCGGACAGGAAAGGTTGACTTCGATCAGATCGGGCGCCGCCGCATTGATCACCTTGGCGATCGCAGGGAAATCGTCTTCGCAGAGACCGGCTACACTGGCAATCAGCGGCTTGCCGAACTGTTTTAACGCGGGAATCAGTTCCGCATAGGCGCGGTAGCCGAGATTGGGAAGGCCCATCGAATTGATCGAGCCGCCGGCAAACGGATGGTAACGCGGCTCCGGGTTCCCCTCGCGGGCTTCAACCGTCATCGACTTCGTGACGATCGCCCCGGAACGAGAACGGCCCAAGCCGTTCAGCTCCTCGGCGGTCACGCACAAGGCACCTGAAGCATTCATCAAGCAGGACGGAAACTTTACTCCGGCGATCGTAACTGTCAGACCCATCAGGCTCCTTGAGCGGCTGCCACCCGCAGTGTCCGGGTCGTCAGCCGCCCGTCCTTCATCGCCCACACATAGTCGGCGGCCTGGGCGGCGGCTGTACTATGAGTCACGAGTAGAACGGTGTGCCGAAAGTCATCCGCCAACGTCCTGAGAAGTTCGATGATTTCCGCGCCATGATAAGAGTCAAGATTTCCCGTCGGCTCGTCCGCGAGCAAGATCTTGGGCTGGTGCACGACTGCCCGCGCCACCGCCACGCGTTGCTGCTCCCCGCCTGAGAGTTCGCCCGGCCGATGCCCCGCGCGGTGCGTCATCCGTACCCTCTCGAGGACCTCCGCCACTCGCGTCCGGACGCCGCGGCCCTGCTCTCCTCGCAGCAAGAGCGGAAAGGCTATGTTCTCTTCGACGGTCAGACCCGCGATCAAATGAAACGCTTGGAAGACAATGCCGATGGACTGCCGGCGGGTCCGGGTCCAATCCTCGGAATCATAACCGGCGGTGGATCGTCCGTCCAAGTGGATGGTTCCCGATGTGGGAACGTCCAGGCCGGCAATCAGATTCAGCAGCGTGCTTTTTCCGCACCCGCTCGGACCGACGAAAGCGCAGAAGGTGCCGGCGGCGATGTCGAGCGTGACCCGATCCAAACCACAGATACGGTCGTTTCCTTTGATGTAGACTTTGGAAACTTCGGTGAGTGTGACCATTGGGTGAACGGCTCGGGCCGGCTGATTTCGTATATCACACCATTTCGCAACGCCACAACCTTGACACCGGACATCGGTTCCCCTAACGTTTTCCGATGCCGCCTCGCTTCTGGGATGTGCTGGGATGGTGCCGGCTGGCGCTGCGCGCCGTCCTTCCGGTGGACTGTCTCGGCTGCGGGCAGTCGCTGCGCAGGGACCCGACCCCATATCTCTGCCGACCATGTTGGGATCTGATCACACCGCTTTCGGGAGCCCGTTGCACGCACTGCGATCGACCATTTGTCTCGCAGACGGCGACTGCCTGGTCGCCCGCCCATCGATGCCACTCCTGTATCGAACGTCCTCCTTCCTACGACCGGGCCTGGACGCTATACCCTTATATTTCACCGCTCCGGGACGCCATCTGCGCCCTCAAATATCGAAACGTATATGGCCTTGCACCCGTGTTGTCGAAGTTAATGATCCGCGCCTTGCCGCCGGATCTCAACGTCGACGTCGTTGTGCCGGTTCCACTCCACCGGTCGAGGTTGCGTGCCCGTGAATTCAATCAGTCCCTCCTCCTCGCCGACCGCGTTGGACGCTACCTCATGCGTCCGGTATCGACGATCGATCTGGTCCGAGTGACGGCAACGGAACCGCAAACAGCCCTGACGAGATCGGAGCGACTGCGGAATCTGCGCCAGGCCTTCCATGTGCGTAATGCCGTCCCCTTTGCCGGCCGGCACGTGCTCCTCGTCGATGATGTGTTCACCACCGGAACGACTGTCAATGAGTGCGCCAAAGCCTTGCGTACGGCGGGAGCGGAGTCGATTTCGGCGCTGACGCTGGCGAGGACGATCGACACGAGTCTGGTGCCGGATCGGGTGTTGGCGGCAAGCCATGCGCGGTCGTTCACACAATCCAGGGGGTAACAGTGCCCATCTACGAATACCGTTGCCTTGACTGTAGCAAGCGAAGCAGCATTCTCCAGCTCGGCCGGGCCGCTTCCAGTCCGGCGGTCTGCGCACATTGCGGAAGCAATCGGCTCGAGCGACTGCTCTCTCGCTTCGCCTGTCCAAAATCCGAGGAGGCCAGAATGGAATCATTGGCGGACGATGCGTCGTCCGGTTTCGACGAGAACGATCCGGCGAGTGCGGAACGCATGATGAAACACATGGGTGAGGAATTGGGCCAGGACTTCAGCGAAGAAATGGCACAAGCCATTGAATCTAATGAAGATGCACCCTCCGGCCTGGAAGACGATGGCGGCTACTGACAGACATTGTCATATAAATTCCTTGACAGATCTGCTTGATTTTTCTAGTCTTACGCAACACGGAGC
>DATELB010000108.1:0-7845 GCA_035277085.1 Nitrospira sp.
TGGCGGGGGCGCGAAAGATCTTATGCCTGGCGCCCCGGTCATCACGAATCCGACCGCTCTACAGCCGCTCGCGCCTCCACAAACCCCCTGTCCGGCACCTCCGTCGAAAACGCCGCCACCAATCGCTCCGACGGGCCCGACGTTGAACGACTTTTGGCCGGCGGACTCTGCCGCGGTGCTGCCACCTTCTGCCGACACGAGAATACGGTTAGAACGTGACGAGCGCTTTAAAAGAGAACAGCGGGACGACGTCCTGAAGCACAAGCAAGAGATGACTACCGCCGACATTGACGTGAGGTCCAAGCAAGAACGTGAGGAAAAAGCGAGGCTGGCCCAGCAAGCCGTTCAGCTTACGAGCAAGGACTATTCGGTCGAGGAAGCCTTCGCACAGTTTTCCGTCCTTCAGAACGTCAAGAGTCGCCTGCACCAATTCGGGTACGATTTCTTCGATACGCAGGCAACAAGTTTTGCTCCGGTACCCGATGCACCCGTCGGTCCGGATTACGTCGTGGGGCCGCTCGATTCGCTTTCGATTCACATCTGGAACGTTCCGGAGCAGAGCCTCAATCGCAGTTACATTGTGCCGGTCGAACGGGACGGCACGATCGTGATCCCTCAAATTGGCTCGATCCCGGTCGGCGGCCTCACTTTTTCACAGACGGAAAAAGCCATCACGAATCGATTGAGCGCCCACTTGAAACGCTTTGAGGTTCATGTGGCGATGGCTCGCCTGCGGACGCTTAAAGTCTATGTGGTCGGGGAGGTGGTGAGACCAGGGGCATACGAATTAGGGTCTCTGGCAACGGTTTCCAATGCACTGTATGCGGCCTGTGGCCCGGCACGGACAGGTTCGTTAAGGCAGATCAAGCTCGTTCGTGACAATCAGGTCGTGGCCGAGACCGATTTTTATCAGTTCCTCATGTTCGGAGACCGGCGCCACGATACGAGACTTCAAGCAGGCGACGTTATCCTGGTTCCACCGCTCGGCCCAATCGCGGCGGTCAGCGGAGCAGTGAAGCGTGCCGCGATTTACGAGCTTAAGCCTGGAACTCGGTTGACGGATTTGCTTCAATTGGCGGGCGGTGTCACTCCGTCTGCGAACCTCCAGCGCTGTCAATTACTCCGCCTCGACCAGGAACGAGGCCGAATCATGACGGATATTGACCTCGGCCAAATCGCTGACAGCAATGGAAAGAAACGCCCGACGAGCAATGGGGCGGATGTGGCCCTTCAGGATGGGGATTTTCTTCGGGTCGGGTCTCTTCCGACGCAGGTTGTCAATGTGGTGACATTGGCAGGTGCTGTGAAAAATCCCGGTCCCTATGAGTTCAGGCCGGGCATGGCGGTGCGCGACATCCTGAAAGCCGATCAACTGATGGTCGACGCGTATATGGACAAGGCGGAAATCGTTCGGACCGACCCCTTGACCTATGAAACACGAGTGATTTCATTCAGTCCAAAAATGCTGTTCGACAATGATAAATCCGAAGATATCGTGCTCCAACGGATGGACCAAATTGTGGTTGGAACACAGCTGCGTACGCCGAGCGTCGTATTCATGGAAGGCGAAGTGAGGCGCCCGGGGTATTTCACTCTCGAGACGGGTGAAACACTCAGCTCCGTCTTAAAACGGGCCGGCGGCTTTACCGCGACTGCATTCCCGGAAGGTATTGTTCTCGTGCGCGAATCGGTCCGTAAACGACAGCAAGTCGAACTGGATCGCTTCTTGGCAGGTGAAAGACAGCGGCTCACGGCACAATCAGCGGCCATCGCCGCCGGTACTGTCGGGATGTCGCCGGTTGGCGGCGCCGCCGCAGGCCAGATGGCAGAGCAGCAGGTGCTCAACTTGCGCCTCCAACAGCTGGAAGCCGCCACCGCTCGTGTCGAATTGGGTCGCGTGGTTGTGAACGTTCGAACCCTCGAAGAACTGGAAGGTTCAGAAGACGATATTACATTGGAATCCAAGGATCGCATCTCGATCCCGCAGCCGCCTAAGACGGTGAGCGTGATCGGGTCGGTCAAGAATCCCAGCACGGTCATATTTCGAGTCGGTTTGAATCTGAACGATTATGTCGAACAAGCTGGTGGGATGACTGAAGACGCGAGCAAGAGCGAGATGTATGTCGTGAAAGCCAACGGTTCGACGGAGGGAACGTATATCCGAGTCAAAGATATGAAGCCGGGTGATACGATCGTCATCCCGCAGAAGATCGAAGCCAAGACGCCGCAACTGTCCTTGTGGCAGAGTGTCGCAAGCATTGTGGGTAGCGTGGCCTTGGCCGCGGCAGGCATCGCAGTCGTTGGCCGATAGCGAGTCTATCACTATGTCAACGCAACACTGTCCTGCCTGGCCTTCCAGCCCCACACAGGAGGAAGCTACGCTCTACGATTATTGGCGGGTCATAGCCAAGCGCAAATCGCAAATTGTCGCGTTTTGCGCCGCGATGGCGGCCGCAGCGCTCGCCGTCAGCGTCCTACTCCCTAAAATATACGAATCGACGGCAACGCTTCTTCCGCAGCTCGAATCCAACAATGGTTTAGGCTTGGGTGCCTTGCTGACGTCCGGTGCAGCGAGCACTGCCGCTCAAAGTCTGGGGATTTCTCTGCCGGGCGCCCCTGCTACACCGACCGACCTGTTTACCGCGATGCTTAAATCGAGAATTATGGCGGATGACATTATTCACCAGTTCAATTTGATGAAGCATTACGAGAAGACAACCATGCACGACGCACGGCTGGCGCTCGAAGCAGCGACGCACGTCGTTGTAACCAAAGAGAAACTTATTAGGCTCAGCGTCGAAGATACAGACGCCAACCTTGCCGCTGATATTGCGAACTTTTACGTCTCGAACCTCGATAGATTAAATCAAACGCTGACCGTCAGTAAGGCGAGAGAGAATCGAAAGTTTGTCGAACATCGGGTCGCTGAAACGAAACTGGCGTTGGTTAAGCTTGAGGAGGCGCTGAAGGATTTCCAAACGCAGAATAGGACTGTGGCCATTGAGGCACAATCCAAAGCCATGATCGAAGCAACTGCGATGATTCAAGCGCAAATCATGGCGCAGGAAGTGCAGCTCCAGGTGATGGGAACCTATCTTGCCTCAGACCACCCCGAAATGGCACGGGTGAAATCGGGCCTGGGTGAGTTGCGAAAGCAGCTGCAGATTATGGAATCCGGAAAAAGCAGGAAAGACCATCTTCCAGGAGACAATCTGCGGCCAGCCATCACCAGCGTGCCTGCACTGGCCTTGGAGTATGGACGCCTTACGCGCGATTTAAAGGTTCACGAGACTTTATACGCATTGCTTATTGCTCAGTACGAACAAGCGAAACTCGCCGAAGCACGGGACACACCCACCGTTCAAGTACTTGATCCGGCCATCCCGGCCGAGCGCAAGAGCAGGCCAAAAGTATTGTTGAATATGCTCATCGCCTGTGTTCTCAGTCTTTTGGCCGGTATGTTTTGGGCTTTCGTTCGTGAAGCGAGAGACCGTCGAAATTCTCGACTTTACACCAAGCCGCCCCTATCATCTTCCGACGACCCGCTTCTTTCGCCCCTCTCTTCACCCTTCACAGCCTCATCCCTTTCTTCCGTCGAAAACTACCAGAATTCTCGCACATAAGCCGTTGGTCTAAGGTCCAGGACTGGATTCCAGCTGAGCTGAGCCAAAGCCCAAAGGTTCGATGCGTTGTCACGCTCATTGAGGTAGGGTCGGAATTCCAGCTGTCACATTACTGAAGTAGACTTGGTTCGTGTAGAACGGCTTCCCGGCAGTATTTTCCTGTGTCAAGATTCCATCGGACTCGATGTTCCGTAACATTGCGCCGGTCAGGCTCAACCCCTGTCCGTTAATTTTTACGGCTGAGGCTGCTCCAATAATCGAGAGATCCTCGAGTGTCAGCGAGGAAACGACGTCTCCCGTCCAGTTATCCGGTGCGCGGGTAAACAGTCGAAACGCATCAGCGAGCAAGGTTGACAGCGGTCGACACGTCCCCCGAATCGTGACCTCAGATAAATGATGGCCTCGTCCACTGGTATCGGGGTCCCCATTCACATCCACTTTTCGAATCGCAAGTACGCTTTGGATCTTATCGCTCGATCCGGCTTCGATATTGAGCGTCAGGTCTACGTTCTGGATCATCCCAGGCTGGCCGTTTGCATCGTTGAGCTGGAATTCCAGAGCGATCATCGCTTCATCAGTGCTCTGATTTCCTGATCCGGGATACCGTCCATTAGACCGGTACACCAGCTTGATGTTTTCCAGGCGAGAGTACATTCCCGGTTGGGTATAGACTTTCAGAAGTATGTCTGTGAACGGGCCGCCTTGCTCGGAATCAATCCACACGTCATGATCACGAACGTTCCATGGGAAATATGTCCGACCGCAGTTACGCGCCGTAATGCCACGAGCGTAAAAATTATCGCCTGCCGACTGAAAGTTGAGGCAGTAGTACACCGTCATGCAGACGACGTTCGTTGCGGTAATATTACGGACGCGGTTACCATCGCTGCCTTCACCTGCCATTTCCCCTTTGGCAGCAAAGCAAATCTGTCCATACGTACAAGTGAGGTTGCTGAGAACGATTGCATTTGCCCCCTGTCGAGCGATAATCCAGTCCACACCGGAATGAGGATCCAAAGATGTATACCCGCTGCGAAAGATTAATCCGTCAATCAACGTATTGGTCGATCCGTTCAAATCAAAGGCTGTCATAATGAGTGGATTGACATTCCCTGCCAACAGGGTCGAACCGTTCCCATGAAATTGAACGTCCGTCGTCTTACTAAGATCAAAGAGCACATCCCCACCGGCACCGCCAGTACTCCATACGAGACATGTGGACCCAGTCGGAAAAATAACTCTGGCGGCCTTAAGCGATCGTATCCTTGAGGCGAGGTGTTTAAAGGCTGCCGTATCATCTGTTACTCCATCACATTGAACCCCAAATGAAGTAACGTAGAGCATAGGAGACGTCGTGAGGTCTGGATTAGCCGCGTCTCCTACGCCACAGGCGAAGAGAGACAGCAGCAGTGTCGTCAGCAGAGCTCCCCGAACCTTTTGTATAACATCTATTCGTTTAGATCCATTGACGACCGGGGCCTGCGCACAACAAACCATATCTTGACCTGGTGTCTTCTGTTAGCAGAATTGCTCGAGTGCCGCCCCGGCAAAGAATGTCGAAGATGTGAATGGCCGCATGACAACCAACCGCATACGCGACGCCTGACCAAACTATGACAGCGTCAAAGTGGCCGTCTATGCATCTTTCGAGGGGTCTCGAGATGGCAATAGCGGGGAATCCGCTTCTACAGCTGATTTAAGCCCGCAGCCGATGGCGGCCTAGTCTGGGTAGGAGTCCCGCGTTGACATTCAAAGGTGTCTGGCAAGAAGAGAGCGAGGCGCGAATGAAGCCATTGAGTCAATAACTTCAACGATTCCCTGATAATCGCCAGAACCGATGTAGAGCGGTCAGTGCCGCGATCAAACGCTGCGATTTACGAACTGCCCTAGATCCTCCTCGGCAGCGCTACTCCGGCATAAACTGCCGTACTTGCTTGCGGAGTACCTCAGCAATAGTCGAAGGGTCGAAGGGCCAGGCGTATTCGATCACAATCTTCGGATGCCTTGCTCTCACGCCATGAAGGATTTCAGGAATCTCGATTTCCGAATGCGAGCCGCCCGGCGTCAACATCGTCGTCGCCACAACAATCTCCGTCGCCCCCCGACTGACGAGATCTTCGATCGCTTCCTCCACGGTTGGAGCGCAGAATTCATTGTAGGCCAACGCAAAGAGGGCGCCGTTCAACAGCGGCCGCAAGGCAGCGCCGACCGCTTCCAATCCCGCCCGATAGGGATCGGTGGCAGCCGTTCTTGGCCACCGTCGTATCCTCGCATCGAGCTCTTGCTCTTCTACAGACGGAGGGATGCCTGCCGCCCGTCGCTGTACCTCTAAACGTTTTAACTTGCTGACTAGCTCAGCCGGACAATCCTTCGCAATGCCTCCATGGCCCACTAACACCACACCCCGAACCGCACCAGCCATCCCACACTCCTTTCAATAGTTCGGCCTCGGACCGATTCCGCGAGTCAGTCCCTTCCCCGAGAGTTCCTATACACCGTCGATCTATTTTGGCGCTGTCTGTCATCGGTGCGCAATCGGTATGTGTCGTAGACCGGCCATGAGCCGACATCTCCGTGTGTTCGTCTCTCTCGTATGTAGAAATCTGGGCTATTTCAGCGAGACCTGCGGGCAAGTCATCACATGGGACGATTTCGATTTGGCGCTGTTTGGCTTCCTTGGCCTCCTGTTGAGATTCGGAGGACCAAGTGTTAGCGGAGATCGACGATGCACATAATGGGAGTATGGAATCGGTTAGGCGCTGTGATGATCAGGGAGCGCATCCGATCCGCTTCGTCGACACGACCAAATTGTCGAAATAACGCTGCTGGACGTTTGAGAACGGCACGCTGGTCCAATAGTTTTCCAAATAGACTGCATTGATGCCGAAATCCGAGTAGGCGCCGATCCAATTTAGCCCGATCCGCTGGGCTTCCAGCCTGTTATCGATCCAGAAGTCAAACGTGCCGTCAGCGTCATGGGCAGAATTCAATTTCATATGCACTTCAATGCAGAACCACCGGCCGACATTGGCCTCGGCGAACAATGGCGTCGTGCCTTGTGCGGCACCGAGCCAGCGAAGCCGGGGAAAATCGTTGTACGTTGTCGTGCGGAGCATCCCGGATTCGTCGGTTCCAGATGCGGGGTCCAGGTATAGCCGCTCGCGATCGGAGTTGGGATGCGCGCCGCTCCAGATGTGTCCGATCGCGGCTTGCGCGAATCGATCGGAGGAGAGAATGGTTGCCCTCGTCAACTTGTCGGCGCCGCCGCCGGTCCACCCATGCTGAAGGCGGAGGTGAAATCGCCAATAAATCTCGGTATAGCGAGCTGTTCCTGCGTCAACGGCCCGCATGTACGCCATGGGGGTCTTCCCGAAGGCGAGGTGCAGGAAGCCGCCATGGGGGTCTCCCGGCAAGTACTCCGCCCGCATGCCCGAAGAGCCGTTCACACCCACGTGTTCTTCCCGTACGAACCGACCATGTCGGATGTCGTATTCGAAATAACTACTGAGCCGATCGACTTCAAAATCATCACACCAAAGCCATTCCGGGTGACGCGTCTGCCAATTCTGGCAGGGCTCCAAAACCTCTAGTCTGTCGGGCGTTCCAGGAACCGACATGATGGGTTTCGGGGGCGTGCAGCCTCCGCTCAGAAGTGTGAAGAAGAACAAAATTAGTAGAGGATAACCGCGGGTCACTGCCTGAGGTATAGTGGCGTTGATTGGCCCTTGTACAGGTACTAACAATATCACCAGGCTTCTCGGGCGAAGGCAGTTTTGGGGTACTGCTTGTGTGATACACCTGGCCCTGCCCGCATTCGTAGACATGTAGAGTGCTGCGGACGGAGCACACGGTCGCTAAGCCGCATCGCTCAGCCGTCTGAGATAGAAGCGTGTTCTACAAGCAGTACACCACCAAAGGTGCCATCCCAGCATCCGCATGAAAGCATATTTCAATGTCTTCTGAGATGACTTTACGCACGAATGGCGGCCACATTTATAACAACTCACAGGAACGGATAGCAGTTTTTTAGACATAATGAACGTGAATCCTACGGCGAATGCCATTCAAGTGCGCCTGGAAGAATTCCTAGAGGAGCGGTCTGATGAAGGAGGCAAGAATGGTTGGTGCCGCAGCCGGGATGAACCCGCAATCCTTTAAAACCATCCCTCCCTGGACTGGCAAACAGTCGGAATTGAGACATCCATCCAGCCGGACAATTGCA
>DATELB010000109.1:0-5371 GCA_035277085.1 Nitrospira sp.
GATCTCGGACGATAATTTGAAAATTCAGCAATTGGAGGCTGCAATCCAAGAGCAGTCGGCGAAAATCGCGAGCCTCAACCGAGACGTGGGCCTGAGAGAACGGTCTCTTGCCGAACTGCAGAACGACGTTCAACGCAGGACCAGCGATGCCATGGAACTGAAAAGTCAGCTCATCGAGCGCGAGGTGGAGCTGGAGACTGCCCGCGAGCAGCTCAACGCTGCCATCCGGGGAAAGGCTCCTCAGGACGAGTTCGCGGCGCTCCTTCGACGCCCGGATGCAAAGGTTGTCAGCCTGGCCGCATCAGAGAGGGCGAAGGGCGCGAGCGCGGTCTTACTGTATAATCCCGTGACACAGAAAATCTGGCTGTATTCGGCCAATCTCCCCGAATGCCCGACCGGCACAGCCTACCAGCTGTGGGCGATCGACCAAAAGCCCGTCAGCCTGGGCACCTTCCACATCGATGCCGGCGAGATGGCTCATTTGTTGGTCAAACGCATGCCCGAGTTTGAACGGGCGCGAAAATTCGCGGTGAGCCTCGAACCTGCCGGCGGCCGTCCGCAGCCGAGCGGCCCCATTTATTTAGCCGGCCAACGATCCTGAGCCCGCTTCGCTTGACCTCCGCCCCGATCCCCGGATACAACGGGCGCCTATGAACGCCCCTGCCGACGAAGCGAACTCTGTCTACATGCGCGCCGCACTCGAGGAAGCGGTGAAAAGCGCCGGCATCGGAGAAGTGCCAATCGGCGCAGTGGTCGTGCATGAGAACAAGATCATCGCCCGATCCCATAACCACCGGGAGACCTGGCAGGATCCAACGGCGCATGCAGAGATGATCGTCATTCGAGAGGCCGCCAAGGCGCTCGGCGGGTGGAGGTTGATCGATACGACGTTGTTCGTGACCCTCGAACCCTGCGCGATGTGCCTCGGCGCGATCCTCCTCGCTCGCATTCCCCGGCTGGTCTTCGGGGCAAGAGATCCGAAAGCCGGCGCCTGTGGATCTGTGCTCGACTTCGCGCGTGACCCGCGGTTGAACCACCGGATCGACGTCATAGAAGGAATGCTTGCCGACGACAGTCAGCGGATGTTGACGCAATTTTTCAGGGAGCTCAGAGCGACCGGACTGCCGACGTCGTGATGGGCTCAGATCTCCAAGCCGTCAAGCACTCGAATCGACCAGTCGCCGCCGAACGCCGACACGGCTCCTTGCCACCCGTCACCGCAATTCAACCACTGAATCGTCCATCCCTGCTGCAGCGTTGAATCCGTGGGGAGCCGTACGTCGGCCCGTGATGAGACCGCCGACGTATCAATGCCGCATTGTTGCAGCGAGGGAATGCCGATCCCCTGTCCCTTCAGCAAAGCTTCCTTTCCAACCCATAGACGGTAAAACTGCAAGGCGTGATCGGAGGGGGCATGGCTCTTCATCCATTCGTATTCGGCGGCGGTGTAAAACCGTTCGGCAAGTTTCAGGACGTCGACATTCTCCCGGACCTGTTCGAGGTCGATCCCGACTTCCTGGCCATGCGCGACAGCCACAAGCATCCGTCCGTGAGAGTGACAGAGATTGAAATGCAGGTCTTCACCGGTATGCGCTTGTTCGAGCAGGGCAGGCTTGCCGGTGGGACCGAGCTGAAACCGGAGCGTCGCCGGCTCGACCGCGAGATAGCGGGCAAGCACGGCCCTTAGGCCACCATGCGCCAGTGCGAAGTGTACCTGATCTTCGGGACGGACGAACCGGGCAGCGCGAGCTCGTTCGTCTTCGCTCAACGAGGCACGGCATGAAGCTAAGAGGTCCGGACTTGCCTGCAAGGAACAACTCCAAACATCGACGATCCCTCTCTCTATCGCGACGACGGATGCGGGTGCGCTCGTTAGCACCGTCACTGAGGGAAACGTCATTGCCGGGTCGAGAGAGGGAATCACTGTGGCCACCCCTGAAATGCTAAGACCTTATCTCACGAGCCATCGTATCCGTACCGGCATGGAAAGAAAACCAATTGAAAATATATTTGCCTCACGGTAAGCTTCCTCGGTCTATACAGCCGACCGCTCAGTATCCCGCCGGCGGTTCGGAACATTACGAACGGAGAGGTGCGAGAGCGGCCGAATCGGGCAGTCTCGAAAACTGCTGTCGGGGTAACTCGACCGTGGGTTCGAATCCCACCCTCTCCGCCATCGGAACAGCCCTGTGTCCGTCCAAACGTCAATCCACCTTAGAGGCCACCGCTCTCACGAAATTACTGAGAGGGTGGGATTCGAACAGGGGTTCCGAAGGGGATGTGTCCCCTTCGTGGGGAGCATACGAGGGGGCCTGGGCCCCTCCGTAGGAGCGTTGCTCCAACGCGACTTCGAATACCCCACCCCGTCGCCACCCCAAGCTCGCTCGTTCCGGGCGCCATACCAACGTTCCGGGCGACCGGAAAAAGCACCTCAAATGACTGATGTTAAATAGCTTAGCTCGCTCGACCCGGAGCAAACCAACCTTCGGTTGACCCGTCGGACTCTTTGACAATGTCCGACGGATACATACCTTAAGTGATTTCTCTCTTTTCTTATCGCCTTGGCGACGGGATAACCCCCTCCAGTGTTTGATTCGAACAGAGGTTCTGAAGGGGATATGTCCCCTTGACGGGGAGCGTACGAGCGGGCCTGGCCCCCTCCGTAGGAGCGTTGCTGCAACGCGACTACGAATACCGACCTGGTTCCCCGGTGATCATGAACGCATGACATCAGACGAGGCCGCCGCTTTCTCCTTCAGCGCATGCCGTAATTTCACCATCGCCAACGTATCTCGTGCGCAGTATTGGAGCAGCGCGTCTCTAATCCTCGCCTGTTCGATCCAGTCCTCTTCAACGAACACCATGCGATAGTATTCCCTGGCCGCCTGTGCGCCCTCTTGAATGACCAGATCGCGATAGCTCAATTCGGGCACCATCACGGGTAACACCGACTTGATCGAATAGGACCCCTGAAACCCCGGGTGATAGTAGTGCTCTTTGATGACGGGGTAGAGATCCCATAGCCGTTTCGTCACGGCCGCAAACCGGCGCCGCAATTCCGGAAACGCTTCCCCGACCTGCCTCATCATCGCCTCTTCATAGGAAGAGTACACGACGATGGTCCCCTGTTCGCCCAGCGATTCCAACAGACACTCGGCCCATTGTCTGCGGGGTTCGGTCGCATGGGTGTGAAGAAACTCCTGATGAATGATTTCTCCGGATTCCAGTTCGACATGGTTCGACCATTGCACCGGAATTGACTGATACGGCTTCATCCTGGCGTACTTCGGCACAGCCAGCGTTACCGTCTCGAAATCGAGATGATGGACCGGGTACTCGACCGATTGCAGAGCGCGGGCCAAGTCTGCTGACGTCCATTCGACGTTGTCCTTGACCCGTCGTTGCATGACCGACAAATTCGCGGCATGCGGAATGTCGTCAATGATCGTGATTCCCTCGCCGGCGAGTTGCTGCACCGTCCTTTTCGGGCCGGGAAGGTAGTAAATCCATCTGGCCGGCTTATGCTTGGTGCAGTGGGCCCAAAATGGACAGTCATAGGGGCTGTGACAGCGCTGATCCGGCTCGATGGCCGGAGGCTGCGGCTGGAGCAACATCGATTTCATGGCCGCCAGTTGTTCAGGCAGTTTTTCCTGGCGTGCCGCCACGAGCGCCGACACGTCCTCGACGGTAAAGAGTTTCCCGAGATCGATGTCGCCGCCGTTGTACAGATAGCCGGTGTTGATGTGCATGACGCAGACACTCGCGATGTTCATACCGGCACTCACGAGGACATGGCGTTGAATCGCAAGGTCATCGAGGTGGACGTCTTTCACGCGAGTCGACGATTTCACTTCGATTAAGCGCCAGGCTGCTGAAGCGGCTTGCGCGTCCGAGACCCGCTCCAGGATGTCGACCCGAACGACGACGCCGTCGTGTTTGAAGGCGCCCTCAAAAATAGCGGCGACCTGGACGTCTCGAAGCAGCTTGGTCGTCTCGGCGATGGCTGCGTCGCGTGGACGGAGCGCAGGCGGCACGAGGACTCCGCCAGGGAAGCACCGTTGGGCGAGAAGTCCGATCTCCGTACCCATGGCGAGCAGCGCTTGTGTTGAGGGGTCGGGCGGTTCGCCGAGTTCGGGGTGCATGATCTCGAGGTAGAGACGTTTATGACATTGCAAGCCCGAAAGATATTTCGATTTAGACAATGGCACGGGGGGCCGCACAGGGTCATCCGGGGCGACAGTCATGGCAGCTGACCCTAATCGATGCCCGCGGCATTTGTCCAGGCCGTCCTCCGCTGGCTTCTGTTAGGATGGGAGTTGATGGCCAATGGTGTCAGCCAGATCCGGCGCTCGGTGATGACGCTGGCACTCCCGGTCACCGTCAGCAGCCTGCTCCAACGTGCGGAAGGGATCGTCGCGGTCTTTTTGGTGGGCGGACTCGGGGCTATTCCGATTGCGGCAGTCGGACTGGGTCAACTCCTGGCCTTTATCGCCACGACGCTCGTCTCGGGACTTTCAGTCGGCACGAACGTGATCGTGGCACAGTTATGGGGGGCCCGCCGGCGGCGTGACGCGGGCCAGGCAGCCCGGCATTTTCTCGGACTCTCCATCGCAGTCTCCCTCCTGCTGCTCGCGGCCGGTCTTCTGTTGAACCGCTTTGCCATGCAGCTTCTCGGCGCCGCACCGGAGGTCATTGCCCTCTCACTCCCTTATTCGACCCTGATTTTTCTCGTCATACCTTTCACGGTGCTGCTGCAAGTATTGTCGTCGATCCTGCAAGGCACGGGCGACACTAAAACACCCATGTATGCCATGATCGGCGTAAATCTGCTGCATGTCGTCATTGCGTATCCGTTGATTTATGGCCGCTGGGGACTGCCGGCGCTCGGCGTTCAAGGCGCGGCCATCGCAGTCGGCATCGCAGAAGCCGCCGGGACATGCTATCTGACGATCCGTTGTTTCCCGCTCTTGCATCGCTCGCCCCATATCAGGTTTGACCTCTTCCGCACCATCTGGCAGGTCGGCGCGCCCGTGTCAGGCGAGCGCATCATGCAGCAGGCAGGCATTCTCGCGTACACTAAAATCGTCCTCCTCTACGGAACAGTCGCGTACGCAGCGCATCAGGTGGGCTTGTCGATCGAGTCCCTCTCGTTCCTTCCAGGGTACGGATTTGCCATTGCCGCCGCCACGATGGTGGGACAGAGCATCGGGGCCGGAAAGTACACTCGGGCGAAACTGGAAAACTGGGAGGCCAACCGGCTCGCGCTCGCCATCATGTCGCTGATGGGCATTGTCTTCTTCTTTTTTCCCTACGCCCTGCTTCGCGCCTTTACGAACGACGAATCCGTGATCGACCTCGGCACGCTTTTTTT
>DATELB010000110.1:0-2908 GCA_035277085.1 Nitrospira sp.
ACGTGATCACCGTGAGTCCGAAGGACACGGCGCCGACTTGCTTGAATCTGATGAAAACGCATCGCTGTCGCCATCTGTTGGTCTTCGATGGCGATGAGTTTATCGGAATTGTTTCGCTTCGGGATATGGTTGCGCTGATGATGGAAGAGAAAGAGCAGCTGATTGCCTATCTTCATCAATACATCAGCTCATGAAAGTTCGCATCTGGCTTGGAGGAGAACAAGTCAAGAAAAGGGCGGACGACTCTGCGTTAAAGGGTCGGGAGTCTTTTGTCTAGTTGGTGTGAACGGTATCAAGTAATGCGGTCCTAAACGGTCCTCCGCCCGAGACGGCATAACGCCGGGCTGTGAACAGCCTGCGGTCTTCAATTAGGCTCCCCACATAGCGGAACCCGATTTTCTCGATCACACGGCGTGACGGTGTATTGTCCCCATACACATAGATGTAGGCCTGCTTCGTCTTCGCGACGGCGGGCACATCATGCAAGAGCTGACAGAGCGCCTGATAGAACAGGCCCTGACCGCGGGCTGACGGATGCGTGTAATGATCGTACAACGCAGAGGATGAGGGCGGCGGGAAAAAGGCCTGGCCGACGGCGCGATCTTCTCCCAGCGTATGACGTGACTGCAGCCATGCATAGTGCAGGAGCCGATTCCCTTCGACGAGCGTATAGAGGTGCTCGCCGTCTGCCAATCGCTTCTGCGCGGTGGCTCGATAGGCATCGGGCGAGATCTGCCATGACGCCGTTTGCTCGTAATATCGCAAATCCTCCGGGCGATCCCGTTGGAGCCGGTTCGGGTCGGGAAGCGCGAGAATGCGGTCGGCCTCGTAGACGTAAATGCGCTTCTCGCAGCGGTACCACACGCGTTTCCGCGCGACACGCCAGAGCGCAGCAGCGAGTTGACGCTTGTCTTGACGCCATCGCGCAAGGAGGCCCTGCAACGACGCGTTGAGTGCAGCCGATACGCTCATGTCCCTATTGTCCCACAATCTCAAAACGTCATACCAATTCCCAGTCGTTCGTAGTACCATCCTGCGCCGTTCCCACTGGCGAGAAAAGAAAGAGGCCTTTCACCGAGGGTTTCATGCGGTCCAGACTTGTCATTTCCCTTTTGCTGTGTCTCCCAATTCTCCTTCAAGTAATGACGATCGATAACGCACAAGCTGTGGATGGCCACATGCCTCCTGGCACATGCGACTTCCGGCAGCCAGATAACTGGACATGGACAAATAAGTCTGGGGAAACAAAATCGCAGAACGAGCTGCTACTGATACTCAAGGGACATGAGAAGTGGATCAGTACGGCTCATAAAGAAGGTACTGCGGCCGAGCTCAGCGCTTCCCAATTGAGAGGGGCTAATCTGAGGACTGTGAACTTGTCTGAGGCAGACCTTAGTAAGAGTGATGTGAGCTATGTCGACTTTTATGGTGCGAACCTGACTCAGACTGTATTCGAAGGGGCGAAACTCGAATGTGCACGTCTCGTCGATGCTTCCTTGTATGCAGCGAATCTCACCAAGGCAGACCTTTCTACGGCCATGCTGTCTGGAGCACGCTTCGATCAAGCGCGGCTTGACTATGCCATTTTCAAAAATGCTGTCCTTCTTGGCGTGCATTTCATCGATGCCAGAATGGCCAATGCAGACTTGAGTGGCGCAGATCTCACCAATGCCGAGCTGAATGGCGCTTTGCTTTCCGATGCGAATCTCAGAGGCGCCCGGCTTGTGGGAACACGACTCCATGCGGCCACGGTCGATGATGCAGATTTTTTCGAAGCGATCTATGAGACCACTGATGATCCCGTCCTGAGATCAATTGCATTTGCCAAGAATCTCGAGTACACGACGCACCGGAACAATCCTGAACCGCTTGCCCGGCTGCGATCGAAATTTAAGGAAGCCGGCTTTCGAGAGCAGGAGAGAAAAGTCACGTTTGCGCTCAAGACACGTCAGACCCAGTTTCTGTGGGAAACGTGCGAGCAGAACAAAGGGAATTGTTTTGAATATTGGGTCAACCGCCTCCTGTTTGACTTGCCTTCCCAATATGGCATGAACCCTGGCCGGGTCTTGATCCTGATTGTTTCCATCTTCGGCACATGCACCCTCCTGTATTGGTTCCTGATCCATACGTCGCAGACTTCCGGCCTCGCTATCGTTGTTCCGAAACTCCATGACAACCAACCCCGCTGGCTGCTTGCAAACCTCACGAAAAAACATGAGGTGTTTCAGGAGGGATCAACAGAATACCGAGCCTTTAAAGTTCAGCCGCGCGATCTTTCTCAGTACAAAAATCTGAGCTTCGTCCGTCATGTGTTATGGAGGGAGAGTTCGCTCATGTGGGTGTCCTTAGTCTTTAGCTTGATGAGCACCTTCAACATTAAATTCAGAGAAATTGATTTCGGGCGCTGGATAAAGCTGCTGACGGTCAAGGAATACAATGTACGGGGGGTCGGGTGGGCCCGGACTATTTCTGGTACTCAAGCTCTGCTGTGTGTGTATCTTATCGCGCTGCTGTTAATTACCTACTTTGGCAGACCATTTGAATAGCCTTCAATCCTCTTTCGGAACAACAGCCCTATAAGTAGCAGCAAAGCTTTCAGTCTGGTTAGGAGGCCGTCATGAAAAATGTGGAGATGACCGTCGAGGGAACCATGTTGACGATCAAGGTGGATCTCTCGAAAGAGTTCGGGCCCTCGTCGTCGGGAAAGACGATCATCATTGCGTCGACGGAGGGGAATGTGACGATCGCCAATCGCGAGGAAAAAGTCGGCCTCAACGTGTACCGCAAAAAGTCCTGACGTAGGTTTAGCGCCAGCTCGCTGAGATAGTGCGGTTTTTCCCGCTCGACAGCCACCATTGCTTCTCCTGTACCTGAGGATTACGATCATGAATGAACGAGAGCTTCTCGG
>DATELB010000111.1:0-13666 GCA_035277085.1 Nitrospira sp.
CGACCCTCAAGGCCATCGCCACTTATAAGAAAGTCCTCAAACTCGACCCGTCCCGTTACGACATGTACCGGTTTCTCGGTGATTTAAACGCCGAGCGCGGCCTTTTAAGCAGTGCCGTTCAAGACTACCTGACGCTCGGGAAATACTACTTAAAAGAACGCAAGACCAAAGAAGCGCTCGATATTTACAAGAAAATCGTCAGTCAGGATCCCTCGAATCTCGATGCGCAACAGCGAGTGGCCGAACTCTGTCTCCAAGAAAACATGCAGGACGAGGCCACGAGAGTGTATCTGCAACTCGGGCGGGAACGGTCCGGCCAGCAGCGCTATGCCGAAGCCAAGGAGGCATACGAATCGGTGCTGCGCATCGATCCGACCAACAGCGAAGCACAGCAGTACATTGAGCACTATAAGAAGACCGGTGGCACGCCCGTCCGGGCCGCGAAAGCGGGCGCGGCGCCGGCGGCCCCTGCCGGCGAGCCGCCCGACCTGTTGGCCGAGGCCAGCAGGCGGATTGAGGAAAAACAATATGCGGGCGCCGAAGCAATCCTCAATCAAATGCTCACGAAAGAGCCGGGGAACCCCCAAGTCTGTCAACTGCTAGCCAGGCTTCACCTTCAACAGGGACATTTGCAGGTCGCCCTTGGTGAGTATCGCTTCTTGGCGGGAGCCGCGTTACGCGCGCAGGACTACCCCCAGGCCGAAATGCTGATTACCGAGTTTCTGGCCGTCGAACCGAATTCCGTTCCCCTCCTAGAGTTGGAGGGCGAACTCTACGAAGAAAAAGGGGAGATCGAGACGGCCGTGCAGCACTATGGCAAGGCGATTGAAGTGCTGCTCAAGAATCCGGAGCCCGGAATGCCGACCTTGCACGAGGAAATTTTCGAGAAAGTGCAATCGTTGGCGCCCGACAGTGCCCAGGTGAAGCGTCTCGCGGCCTTGATGCGTGGTGAAGCTGTCGAGGCGGCTCCGGCGCCCCCGACGATCGGAGGATTCTCGATCGAAGGCGCGACACCCGATGATGCCTGGACGACGACGACGGCGATCAAGTCCGGGCACGACCGCCACGTGCAGGACCGGCACTTTCAAACGGCCGAACAGCGGCCGCCTGCGGCGTCCGCGGCCGACCGATTCACGGTCGACAATGCGGGACCGGACGACGCACAGAATTCGTTCACAGAGCCTGCAGCCGTGTCTGCGGCGCCGGTGCTTTCAACGGCGGAGCAGTTCCAAGCGTATGTTGCGGCCGGACAGTGGGCTCAGGCTGAACAGTGGTTGGGCACCGTGGTCAAGGCGCAGCCCGACGATGCGGAGACCAGAGAATTTTTCGGACAGGTGCTTGAGCACAAAGAAGATGGCGCCGGGGCCGCTCTTCAATACGGACGGGCCCTTGAGTTGCGCGCCGCCGGCGGGACTGTGACCGATGTGGAGTCTATCCGACCTTTGTATCAGAAGGTCAAGGAACTCGCCCCGGCGAGTCTCATTGTGGCCAAGCTGTCGCCGCTGTTCGCTCCTCCTGCAACGGCCGAACCGGCCGACCACATCGATGCCGACACCCACTACACCCTCGGCATCGCCTACAAAAACATGGGACTCGTCAATGAAGCGAAAGAGGAATTCGCGCTCGCCATGAAAGGCCCCGACATCTTCCTTGATGCCTGTCTGATGACGGCCGTCTGCCTCAAGGAACAGGATCACTATGACTTAGCCAGCGCGCAGCTTGAACGGTTGCTCACGGACCCGCGCTGTCAGGGCGCCAAGGCCCAGGCGATTCGCTACGAGCTAGGCTTGCTGTACGAGAAGCAACAGCAGTGGCAGCTCGCGACGACGATGTTCGAAGCCATTCCGACATTCCACGACGTTCCCCAGCGCCTCGCCGCCATCCGCACGGTGCCGAAAACGGCTTCTGCACCCAAAGCATTCCGTTACGCCACGTAGCCCGCCGGACAGCTGTTTTCTTCAGCCGACTTGATTCGGCGCCGGTCGTCCGGACAACACGGCGTCAATATTCGTGAGGCATGTCATGCCCATCTCGACGCGCGCTGCCATGGTGGCGGAGCCGAGATGCGGCAGCAGCGTCACCTGTGACAACGACGTGAGGCGGGGATGGAGGCGAGGTTCGTCCTCAAAAACGTCCAATCCAGCTGCTGCGATCACACCGTTGGCCAAGGCGGCGGCAAGCGCGGATTCATCGACAATCGGTCCGCGTGCGGTGTTGATCAAGATCGCCGTTCGCCGCATCTGCGCAAGTTCATCAACGCCGATGAGGTGATGGGTGTCAGGCGTCAGGGGCGTATGGATCGTGACGATGTCCGAGCCGGCGAGCAGCGCCTGGAGCGGCAGCCACTCCCACGGGGGAGACCCGCCCGGGCTGACGACGCGCCGGCGCGAATGATAGCAGACCTTCATCCGAAATCCGGCTGCACGCTGAGCAACGGCCTGACCGATTCGGCCCATGCCAATAATGCCCAATGTCCGCCCCGCGACGGCTGCACCAAGCAATTGCGTTGGTGTCCATCCGGTCCACTGACCATTGCGCACGAGCCGGTCGCCTTCAATGACCCGTCTGGCGGTCGACAGCATCAGGGCCCAAGTGAGATCCGCCGTAGCATCGGTGAGCACGTCTGGAGTGTTCGTGATCACGACGCCGCGCTGCCGCGCTGCATTCACGTCGATGTTGTTGTAACCGACGGCATAGTTTGCGACGATTTTCAGCCCGGCTGCCGCGGCCAACAGATCGGCGTCGATGCGATCGTTGAGCGTCACAATGGCCGCGGCCGTGCAGGAGAGACCGGCTTTCAGCGCTGACGGAGCGGGAGGCCCATCGAGCGGCTCATCGACGAGCACGAACCGCTCTCGAATGACCGCCATGACCGGATCCGGAAGCATACGCGAGACATACAACGATGATTTCCCGGTGGCCATAGAGGCTATCTTAGCGATTTGCTCCAAGCCCCACAAACTGAAAACCGGCGGTGCGGGGTCTGGACGTTTGCGAGGTGGCGGATCTTTTCGCTCCCCTGTTAGAATGCAGCCCGATGCTCGTGATGCCTGATAGCTCCCGCACCGTCGGATCGGATCTCCGCCGGCTTCTGCGAGAAGACCAGATCAAAGACGACCCGCCGACGAAAACCGCCTATGCGGTCGATGCCAGCATTTACCGGATGGACCCGCAGGCCGTCGCCTTGGTGGAAAGCGAAGAAGACATCCATCGTCTGCTGCGCTACGCAGTGGAACGCGGCATTCCGCTGACTGCTCGCGCGGCCGGGACCAATTTGACCGGCTCGGCGATCGGATCGGGCATCATTCTCGACGTGTCCCGCCTCCATCGTATTCTCGAGGTCAACACAGAGGAACGCCGGGCGCGGGTGCAGCCGGGTATCGTGCTGGCGGAACTCAACAAGCAACTCGCCCGGCATGGGTTGATGTTCGGGCCGGATCCCTCCAGCGGGGATATGTGCAAACTGGGAGGGATGCTTGCGAATAATTCGGCCGGCCCCCACACGTTGCGGTATGGAGCCGTCAAGGACAACGTCGAGAGCCTCCGTGTCTGTCTGGCCTCCGGTGCCTGGCTTGATGCACGGACGTACGACCTCAATGATGCCGCGGCCGCTCGCCTCTTGGCTTCACATACTGCCGTTCGAGACACGTGGTCTCTTGTGCAGGCGCATGCCGCGCGGCTCGAACGCGACCGCCCGCGAGTCAGTAAGAACAGCTGCGGGTACAATCTCTTTGCCCTATCCGAAGGGCTGTCGCGTGGCGTCATGGATCTGCCGAAACTACTCATCGGCAGCGAGGGCACACTCGGCGTCTTCAGCGAGGCGACCATCCGTCTCGTCGACAGGCCCCAGGCAACCTTGACGGCGCTGATCCATTTCAAGCGTCTGGAAGACGTCGGTGACGTGGTGCCGCAGCTGCTCGAGTTGCGTCCCAGCGCGCTGGAAGTCATGGATGCGAACACGCTGGATCTCATCGGCCGCGTGAAGCACGGGATTCCCGCCGATTGCGCCGCTACCTTGCTGGCCGAGCTCGACGCGGATGACCCGAGCGTCGATCTGCAAGAACAAGCCGAGCGGATGGCGGCAGTCTGCCGCCGATATCCGCTCGCCTCTGCCGTGGTGACCGCCTACGATCCGGAGCAACGGGAGCAGCTCTGGAAGGCGCGCAAAGCGCTGTATCCAACGCTCTACCGGTTCGATCCACGAAAAAAGCCGATCAATTTCGTCGATGACGTCGTTGTCCCGGCGCCACGGATCAGCGAGCTGATCCGCTATCTCGAGGAATTTTTCGGCGGCCAACACGTGCCTGTCGCCATCTTCGGTCATATCGGCAACGGCAACGCGCATATCGTGCCGCTCCTCGACGTGAACGACAAGCGGGACTACGACAAGATGGTGAAGGGCTATCACGAGATTCACCGGACCGTCCTCGACCGGTTCGGCGGCTCCATCTGCGGAGAACACGGCGACGGACGGGTGCGAGCCGAGTACGTGCCGGCCATGTTCGGGCCGGAGCTGTACGACTTGTTTGTGAAGGTGAAACGCAGTTTCGATCCATCCGGCATCTTGAACCCAGGCGTGAAGATCAGCGACCGGCCGTTCACCGAGCACATCGACTACACCAGGCTCTCCAAATCCTGCGCGACCTGTGCGAAGTGCAACGCCGTTTGCCCCGTCTACGACGTGTTCCGTTCAGAAGACATGAGCTCCCGTGGCTGGTTCGAGATCGTCACGGACAAAGAATACAGTTACCTGAATTCAAAACGCGTGGTCGAAGCCTGTCTCAATTGCAAGTCCTGCCGGACGGCCTGCCCGGCGGGCGTCGACGTCTCGCAGCTGATCCTCGACCGGCGGGCAGAGCAGCCCAACGCGCTGGCCGGCATGATATTTCGGTTCCACGCCCGAACCGAGCGCTTTGCCGCTTTCTTGAAATGGTTGGCCAGAATTCAGCCTCTGTGGGACCGGCCGTTGATGCGGCGCCTTTTGGATGTGTGTACCCGCCCGGTTCTGAGATACCTGGCGCCAAGCGCGCGCTTGTCCCCGGCGGTCGTGCTTCCCAAACTGGCCGTCCGACAATTGCGCGACCGACATGCCGGCCTGGTGACTGCAGGCGGCCCGCCGCGTTCGACCGTCGCATATTTCCACGGGTGCGCCGCCAATTACTTTGACGACGGAGTCGGTGATGCGGTTATCGCCGTTTTGCGCAAACACGGCGTCGAACCGGACCTGCCGCCTCAACGCTGCTCCGGCACGCCAATCGAGACCTACGGACATCGAGGCCTGGCGAAAGACGGAGCGCGGGAAAACCTGCGGGCCTTTGCCGGATATGAGACGGTCGTGACGGGCTGCGCCTCCTGCACCCTGGCGCTCAAGGACTATCCGAAGCTGTTCGCCGGCGAACCGGAACAACCGGCCGCCGAAGCACTGGCCGGACGCGTAAAGCATATTTCCGAGTTCGTTGCCCAATCGCCGGCGCGCCCTTCGACGGGTGCCGGGGCTGCTTCGCTTCGCACGGTCACTTACCATTCCTCATGCCACCTGCGGGCGGCCGGCGTGACCAAAGAGCCGCGCGCAATCCTGAAGGCTCTTCCGGGTGTTCGGTTCGTGGAGATGGCCGACGCCGATCGGTGTGCCGGCGGCGCGGGCACATACCTGATCAAAGATTTTGACACCTCGCAGCGGATCGTGGCCCGAAAACAGGAGGCAGTGACGCACAGCGGGGCGGACGTTGTGGCGACCAGTTGTCCGGCCTGCATGATCCAGTTGAAGACGGGCCTGCCCCGAGGTATCGGGGTCAAACACATTGCGCAGGTGCTTATGGAGAGTTATGAGGCCGGTGACCGGCAAACCGGCGAGCCCGCCCGATGAAGTTCCGGAAGGTCGATTGGATCTTTGTCGTCGCCGCGCTCGGCGTTGTCATCGGAGTATCGTTGTTGCCGACGCCGAAGGACCGCAACCCTGCGATCCCGCGCAACCCAGAACATCAGTCCGTCACGACTGAAAAAGCCTGCGTCGCATGTCATACTGCCGATGCTGTGAGGCCGCTGCCCGCGCGACATCCGAAGCGGCCTGATTGTTTCCGCTGTCACGCCCGCGGTGAGTCTGGCGACGGACGGAAGACGTCGTTGGTCCATGGTCAATGGAGTACGTCGAACCGCCTCTGACCACATTACCAATGGCCGGCGCTCAACGGCTTAGAAGCGGGCGAAAAGCGCGATCAGATGGAGAGGACAAACGAACGATGGTAAAGGTGCTGGTCTTTGGTATGACATTGCGCGAGGCGATGGGAGCCCACGAGATCGAGCTCGACGTCACGGAAACCACCACGATCAAAAAGTTGATCGATGCGCATCCGGGCGAATTGGGAGCGCTCGTGCCGTTCATGGTCCAGCGGGAGGTGCTCGTGGCAGTCAACAAGAAGGTCGGCAGCGAGGATTCGGTGGTCAAGGACGGCGACGTCGTGAAGCTGACCCATCAGTCGAAGACGTCTTATGATGGAGTTCGAGATATTCCTACCTAATCAGGACTAGGTTTCCGCGTTTTCCCCCCGCACGCGGTACTCCACCGACAACCGGCTGTACTGATTTCCGTTGAGGTCCAGTGTCAGCGTCCCTTCGGCCGTTTCCCAAGCGGCATGATAGCGGAGATGTCCAATCATCACGGCCACACCCCAATACTCCGGCAGCGGATGGTACAGATCATTGTCCCAGACCACACGATCCAGATCCGGCTTGCCGTAGGCGGCGGAGAGGGCATCTTTGAGCGCCGTGTAGTATCCGATGAACTCATTCAAGCCGTTCAGCGGCTGCTGGATGATGACGTACTGACCGCGGGCCAGCGATCCCCTTTGGAATTCGTAGCCTTCGAGAATGCCGTGGTCATTCAGGTTCCGCAGGTAAATCAGCGCGGTGTCGTCCACGCGTTCGGCAGGAACGCCTGTCACGACGGTTCTCAGCCGGTCCGGGCCCTGTCCCCAATGTTGTTGCAGTCTGTCGAGAAAGGCGAGCGTCTGGGCGGTAACCCGAGCCTGAAGCGTCGCCTCGTCAACCTCATCGAAGGGAGCACTCGCGGCAGGAGGGGCAAAGTCCGCGACCTCGCCGCGTCCGCTTGCCGGCACCAGAAGCATCATGCTGATCAGCAGCAGCGTCCATCCGCGCATGAGCGACCATAGGACGAAGCCACCCGGCAGATCTACCCTACGAAAGGCGTAGAACGAGTGGAGCTCACGACCGGCGTTTGGTTTTCGCCGTCGGCGGGGCGGTGAGTGGATCCTCCGGCCAATGGTGTTTCGGGTAACGGCCGCGGAGCTCTTTGCGGACGACCGGATACACGTTAGTCCAAAAGCTGGTCAGATCTTTGGTCACCTGCACCGGCCGCTTGGCGGGAGACAACAGGTGAAGCATTACCGGCACGGTGCCATTGACAATGCGAGGAGTGGCTTTGCAGCCGAACATTTCTTGCAGTCGCACCGCCAGGATCGGGAGCGGTTCGGAATAGTTTACTCTGATCTGAGAGCCGCTCGGCACACAAAGGTGCGTCGGGGCCAGGCGATTGAGTTCATGCTGCTGACCATGGTTGAGCAAGGTGTGCAATGGCTGTGTCAGGTCCAGGCGCTGCACGCGCTCCAACGTCGTCAGTCCCGCGATAAAGGGACCGAGCCATTGCTCCAGGGTCTGGCTTAGCCGTTCGTCGGACAGATCCGGCCATCCCGCCTCCGCCCCTTGGATCCGCCGGAGAAAGTCAATTCGCATCCGCCAGTCTTGGAGGTCAGTCGTCCAGGCCAGTGTGTGCAGTCCCGCCTCTCGGATTCCTTCCAGCAACGCTGCGGTGATCGAAGAAGGATCCGGCTTCGACAATGCCTCATCCGACAGCACGAGCGCACCCAGGCGGCGTTGTCGTGATGCGCGCACGGCTCCAGCCCGGTTGTCCCAGACGACCGCCTCGGATTCGACGATTTCGCCCAGGTAGAGACGTTCGACATCCTGTTGAGCGACCGGGGCGGCAAGATCAATCCGGGCCCATTGCGCTCCGGCATCGAGTTCGGCGATGACGAGGTAAGGTTCGGCAGTCAGAGGATCCGGCTGGGTAAACAGCGCCCCCCGACCATTGGTCATGAGGTAGCGTGCTGGCTCGCCGCCTTTCTGGCGCTGTGCGATTCTGTCCGGATATGCCATGGCCAGGATCTGACCCACCGCATCGGCATCCGCAGGCCGCCGGGAGCGGGGCATCTGCGTCAGTGACTGGAGTTGGGTTTGCCATTGCCGGGCGGTCCGCTTGATGCGTTCGATCGCCTGGCGGTCGACCGAGTCGCCGCTGACTCGTGCATGGTTGCCATGCAAGATGTCCAGCCTGAGGCGCACGTCCGTTTGCCGCCGAGCGGACGCGCGCAGCACGTCGCGCTCGCTCAGGAGCGCGGCGAGATCGCACGCCAGACCCGCGCAGTCCAGCGCCACGGATTCGAGCAGCATATGTGCGATGCGCGGATGGAGGGCCAGTTCATTCATCCGCCGGCCGTGAGGCGTCATCCGTCCGGCGGCATCGAGGGCGCCGAGACGGGTGAGGAGATCCCGGGCCTGTGCTACCGCACCTGTCGGCGGCGGGGTCAGCCAGGACAATTCCGAAGGGTCGGAGGCGCCCCACTGAGCCGTTTCGAGCAGGAGAGAAGATAGGTCGCTTTCGAGAATTTCCGGCGGGCGGCGCGCGGCGAGCGTCCGATGCTCTTGCTCGGTCCAGAGACGATAACAGACACCCGGCTCCAACCGCCCCGCTCGACCCCTCCGCTGATCGGCGGAGTCCTGGGTCACACGGCTGGTTTCGAGACGGGTCAACCCTGAGCGGGGATCGAATCCAGGTGCACGCATCTGACCGCCATCGATGACGATGCGAACGCCGTCGATCGTGATACTGGTCTCTGCGATGGAGGTCGCCAGCACCACCTTTCTCATGCCGGGCTTGGCCGGCTCGATCGCTCGCTCTTGAGCGTCCTGCGGCAGGTCGCCGTGCAGGGGAGCGACGATCACGTGTTCACCCAGGGGGGCCTCGAGCAACATTCGTTCGACCCGGCGAATCTCGGCCATGCCCGGCAGGAAGACGAGCAGGCTGCCCGAGTCTTGAGCGAGCGATCGACGGATGCACTGGACGACAGCCGGCTCGATCCGACCAGACAGCGGGCGGTCCAGATAACGTGTCTCCACGTCAAACATCCGGCCTTCGCTGGAGATCACGGGAGCGCCGCCGAGCAGGTCACTGACAGGTCCGCAATTCAACGTGGCGGACATCACCAGCAGCCGAAGTTCCGGACGAACCAGCCGCTGCGTTTCAATCGCGAGCGCAAGGCCGGTATCTGCTTGGAGACTTCGTTCGTGGAACTCATCGAAGAGGACGGCGCCGTAGCCCTCCAGTTCGGGATTTCTGATCAGCAGTCTGGTCAGCACACCTTCCGTGACGACTTCGATGCGGGTGTCCGTTCCGATCTTCGTATCCATCCGCATGCGGTAGCCGACCGTGGCTCCGACCCGTTCGTTGAGTATCTCGGCCATTCGGTGGGCCGCCGCTCTCGCGGCGAGCCGCCTGGGTTCCAGCACCAAAATGTTTTGGCCCGCCAGCCATGCCGCATCGAGCAAGGCCAGAGGGACGCGGGTCGTCTTCCCCGCCCCGGGCGGAGCCGTCAGGAGGGCGTTGCTTCCTTCCGCTAACGCCTTGCGCAGCTGGGGGAGCACATCTTCAATTGGTAGACGGTTCATGCTAGGGTTCGTCAATGCGACTCTAGCAGAAGGGAAGCCGAGATCTCATCATCAGCGTTCCACGGAAGCATCAATGGCGGGATATCAATGGAGTAGATCAAAGCCTGACAGGGCGGGCTGGTATTGGTTTCGCGGCGAAGCCCACGAAGACGATCCCTTCATCGTGCAGATCGACGAAGCGGGACAGTTTCAGTGGCCCGATGGAGGGTACCAGGAGGTAAAGCTGGCCAAAGGCGAGTGGGCCGGGCCGATTGAAGAGCCGGCGGAATGAGTGCGTCGTGAGCGGGTCCTGCCGTCAATCAGCCCAAGCGGCTTCGCACCCCGCCGGTGTGGGGGCCCCGCTGCAGGCGCTTGGTGAAACGCCGCGTCTCGGCGCGGCGGGGTGGGCGGGTGAGAAAGCGCCAAGATCGGCGTCATCCGCTAACAAGGGGTTGCTTAATTGACTCTGAAGAGAGAGGAGAGTTGAAGACACATGCAGGATCATCCACAGTGACCGCTCGCATCGATGCCGCCACGCCGGAAGAGGCGGACGTCATCGCCTCCATGGTCGGAGAGCTGCTCCATGAAATCATGGCGGCTGTGAATGAGAAGGCGTTCAACTTCCATCATCACGACACGGAAGTTCGAGCACGTGCCTGGCTCGCTGGCGGATCGTATCTTGTATTGCTCGCGAAAGCCGAAGGAACGGTCGTCGGATTTTTGGCTCTATACCAGAGCTACGCCCTGTATACGGAGGGAACGTATGGCACCATTCCGGAATTCTATGTCCGTCCGTCTCATCGTTCGCGGGGCATAGGCAGCGCGTTGATTGCGCAATCGAAGACCATCGGACAGGCCAGGGGTTGGCGACGCCTCGAAGTGACAACGCCCCCCTTGCCGCATTTCGATCGGACGCTGGCTTTTTATCAACGCCATGGATTCACAATCTCCGGCGGACGCAAACTGAAAGTCCAATTGTCATGAAGCCGGTGGTTCAGCTCGAGCGCACGGGGTGCGGTATTGCCAGCGTCGCCGTGCTGGCCGGCATCAGCTACAAGGCCGCCCAGCGGACGGCTCGGCGGTTGGGGATTGTCGCCGCCGATGACCGATTGTGGTCCAATACGGCTCATGTCCGATGCTTGCTCAAACGATATGGTCTCACCGCCCATCGACGGGAAACGCCGTTTTCGTCCTGGTCGGCGCTGCCGCCGACGGCTCTTCTTGCCGTGAAATGGCACCGCGAGCGGGGAAAGCCTTTCTGGCATTGGGTCGTCTTTGTGCGCCAGGAGGGAAGGGAGTATGTCCTGGATTCTGCCTCGGCCCTCAAGCGCCACGTGAGAACGGATCTCGGACGAATCAAACCGAAATGGTTCCTCGGCATCGTCGGAACGCGTCGCGGGGCTCCGGCTGACCGCGCGAGAACAAGGAGGCATTGATGGCGCGGTCGCTGGGAGATCCGATCCAACGGTTGATGAGTCTCATGTTCAAGGCGCATCCGTGGCATGGCGTGTCGATCGGAGACAGAGCGCCAGAGGTCGTGACCGCCTACATTGAAATCGTCCCCACGGATACCGTGAAGTACGAAGTGGATAAGGACAGCGGTTTTCTCAAGGTCGACCGGCCGCAGCGGTTTTCGAATTATTGTCCGGTTTATTATGGTCTTGTTCCTCAAACCTATTGCGGCGAGAAAGTTGCGGCCATTTTTTCCAAGCGCGCAAAACGCAAGGGCATGGTCGGAGACGGTGATCCATTGGATATTTGCGTCCTCACGGAGAAGACAATTCCGCACAGCGACATCCTGCTGACCGCCATTCCCATCGGCGGCTTCAGCCTAGCGGACGGCGGCGAAGCGGACGACAAGATCATCGCGGTGATGAAGGAAGACGCCGCCTACGGCGACTTCAAGGACATCGGCGACTGTCCCGTGACGCTCCTTGATCGGTTAAGGCATTATTTCCTCACGTACAAACAGGCGCCGGGCTCTGTGCAGCATAAGGTTGAGATCACCGGAATCTATGGACGGGACGAGGCATTGAGAGTCTTGCGCGCGAGCCATGCCGACTATCGCGAGCGGTTCCCGGAATTGGAGTCGCTGTGGCCGAAACAACTGGGATGAGCGGAGTGACGATGAAGCACGAGCATTCGAAGACGCTTGAGCCAACGGCCGTACATGGCTTTTCGCCCGGATTTGCAGCCCTCGGCCTCGAAGCGGGACTGTTGGCCACGCTCGAGACATTGGGCTACGAAGAGCCGACGCCCATTCAGCGGGAAGCGATTCCGCCGTTGCTGTCGGGAAAGGACGTCTTGGGCCAGGCCGCCACCGGCACCGGCAAGACGGCTGCGTTTACCCTGCCATTACTGCAGCGCATCGCCCACGCCGCCAAGGCGAGGCCCTCGGCCTTGATTCTGGTTCCCACCCGCGAACTCGCGATTCAGGTGGCCACGGCCGTCCAACGTTACGGCAAAGAATTGCGGATCACGGTGTTGGCGCTCTATGGCGGGCAAGCCATTGCTCCGCAGATCCACGCGTTGAGGCGGGGAATCGACCTGATCGTCGCGACACCGGGACGGGCCCTCGATCATTTGCGCCGCCGCACATTGAAACTGGATGGTATCCAAACGGTCGTCCTCGACGAGGCCGATGAGATGCTGGACATGGGCTTTGCGGAGGATCTCGAGGCGATTCTCGAACAAACCCCGGGGACGAAACAGACCGCATTGTTCTCCGCCACCATGCCGCCGCGGATTCAAGCGATCGCACACCGGCATCTGCGCAACCCCGTGGAGATCACGATCGCCAAAGAGCCGGTCAAAGCCGGCACCGCCCCGAAAGTTCAACAAACGGCGTACGTTGTCGGGCGGCCACATCGGGGAGCGGCCCTGGCGCGAATTATCGACATGGCGGGGGCGAAGTCCACGCTCGTGTTCTGCCGTACGCGGTTGGAAGTGGACGAGGTTACGCAGATGCTGAATAGCCGCGGCCACAGGGCCGAGGCGATCCACGGCGGCATGAGTCAGGTGCAGCGCGACCGGGTCATGCAGGCCTTCCGCTCAGGACAGACCGAATTGCTCGTCGCCACGGACGTGGCCGCGCGAGGGCTCGACATTCCCCATGTCTCCCACGTGATCAACTATGACCTGCCTTCCTCTGCGGAAGTGTACGTGCACAGGATTGGGCGGACCGGCCGTGCGGGGCGGGAAGGGGCGGCGATCACGATCCTCGACCCGCGCGAACAGCGATTGCTGCGAAGCATCGAGCAGCACACAAAGGCCAAAGTCGTGGTGGCACCCGTGCCTTCCGTGGCGGATCTGCTTGCCAAACGGCTGGAGCGTACGCGCAGTGTCATCCAACAGACGATGGACGATGAGGATCTCGAGTCGTTTCGCGGAGTGGTCAAGGCCATGGCCGATTCCGGGGATCTGGCCACCGTGGCGGCCGCCGCGTTCAAGCGCGTTTTTTGCGCAGAAGGCGGGGAGCGAGCCGAAGAAGAAATCCCCGGCGTGCCTCTGAGACCGGCCGAATGGTCCCGATCCGAACGGCGCGACGGCGCATACCGGGCGCGTCACGCCGGCGATGCGGGAGCGTCACCGGGAGTGAGAGGTCGGGGTCGGCACGAGGCAGGCATGGCCCGTCTCTACGTGGGAGCCGGCCGGGACGCGGGAATCCGTCCCGGCGATCTCGTCGGAGCGATTGCCAACGAAGCGAAGATCCACAGCAACCTCATTGGGGCCATTCACATCGACGACCGGTTTTCGCTCGTCGATGTCCCTGAGCGCCTGGCGCAGGGTATCCTGGAAGTTCTCGCGCGTGCGAGAATCAAAGGACGGAAGGTGGGCGTGCGGATGTTTCGAGAGTAGGAGGGTCGCGTTCTGCTCCAACGCTGTGTAGACCGCATGACCTCGTTCTAGGTTTGAGGAAAGATGCGGGTCCTGTCGTCGATCATAG
>DATELB010000112.1:0-3889 GCA_035277085.1 Nitrospira sp.
GAACGACCGTAGGCATACAGGACACCGGTCATCTCTCCGATCCTGAAGTCGACCTCCTGATCCGGTGTTGCCCGCCTGAGTCCCTCGGAAATGAGCGGCGCAACATGACCGACTTGGCTTCCAGAGAACAGCCGACGGACATCGGAAGACTCTGACGAGGTCTTCTGCGCCGGATTGTCGCGAACCAGAATGCCGTTCAAGACAAGCGTGATCGTGCTCGAGTCGATTTTGATGGGATGCGCGGCTTGAAACGGAGGGCCGGCGGCGAGGCGGCGCAAAAACACTGCGCCTAGCGGGGATTCGTCAATCTTGGTGATCGCGTCCTGTCCGGTCGAGCAGGCGAAGCAGAGCAGCAGGCCCCACAAAGAAGCCGTATTGATACAACGCCGCAGCTGCATCCGTCATTCCGATGGGGACAGTGTACAAGTCATGGTGCTTTCGTGCCGGGCTTTCCCATATCGCGCCGGATTTCCTCCATTTCCTTCTTCAGATTTTCGATTTCCGCATCTTTCTTTTTCATGTCTTCCTTGATTTGTTTGATGTCCTGTTCTTTGGCGCCGGGCTCTACATTCGGTTCCGATGCCCGCTTCTCGGAAACAGGAACCGGCGGTTCTCCGACGGGCATTCGAGCCAGTTGTTGATAGTCGATGACGAAGACCGTGTCTGAGGAACCGCCGAAGAAACCTGGCTTGCCGTTGGGCTTCAACGCTTCTTTCGGCTCAAATGCCAGTTCTTTGTCTGCCTGCCCCGTCTGATCGGGCAATCGCCGGTTCGCCATGTTGATGGTGTCAGGCTGCTCGGGCCGCTTCTTATATTCGGTCACGGTCAAGTAGAGCCAACGGTCTTGTGCCAAAAGGTGGCCGCTGGTTGTTTCCAGGAGCGAGGAATTGCTGAGAAGCGGGTCCGACGATCCCACTCCGGCGCCACTCTTGCTGGAGTAGGAAAGGCCCGATGGATAGCTGAATACCTTGAACCCTACCTGCTGATCCATGGCGGCCTGACGGAGCGCCGCGGCCAGGTAGGGCGCCAGGAACTTGACGTCTTCGTCAGAGAACGCGCGGGTGACGTCGGATGGCTTCGAAAAGGCCGTCTGAAGGGCGGTTTTTCTCTCGGTGACCACCACGCCATGCAGCGTCCGCGCGATGAGCCCTTCTTCAATGGCCACCGGATGAGCCGCCTTGAAGCCTCGCTCGGGGATGCGCTCGAGATACACCGATCCCCGAGGAGCTTCATGGAGGATAGTGTCTACTTCGGGGGCATGCGCGCAGCCAAGTGCCAGCATCAATATGCCGACAACGAGCGAAAGGCGCCGGACTAGCGGCTGCGTCCTCATTGGTGGGGTTGGTGCCGGATGGGAAGCATTTCGGCCGGAGTGTAGCACAGGGGCCGGTGTCCAGAAAATGCCTTGACAATCATCCAGCAGGGTCTTATAAGCGTGCGGCACATGCCGATAGCGAGAAGGACAAAGGGGTCCTGATCGACGGCAGGTTTTATTGTGAGAGGACAATGGCGTCCTTTTGGTCCAAGGTGTGGGCCGGAAGGGCGTTTTTTTTTGGTGAGATGCCCTCCGGTGTCGAGCGTACTGGGATGGCCGAACAGGAGGGAGGTTTTCTCATGACGAGGCAGTTCGTGCGAAGCGCCGGATACCTGGTGTTTGGTGCGATTCTTGTGTGCAGTGCCGCGCCTGTCTTTGCGCAACAGAGTGCGGAAGAGGCGGCCGGCGGCGGACAGATCATTCGCAAAGAGCAAGAAGAATCGCCTGCACCGCACCTTTGTGCGGGCTGCGTGGCCCCGATGTTTACACAAGGGAGCAAGGGCACCCTGACTCCTTACGGACGAATCGAACTGGACGGGATTTACAGCACTAGGAACACCAACCCGCTCGATCCGCAGCAGTTTAACGGGTACGGTACGGCGGCCGGCCGGCAGGGC
Organism: Nitrospira sp.; assembly: GCA_035277085.1. Taxonomy (GTDB): domain Bacteria; phylum Nitrospirota; class Nitrospiria; order Nitrospirales; family Nitrospiraceae; genus Nitrospira_C. Next base: position 1,933 of record DATELB010000112.1, read on the forward strand.
AATCACAGCTCCACTCTCAATCCGCGCTACAGCGTGATCGGTCTCCGTGCAGACAGAACGGATGGAGTTCACACGCTCACTGGTGTGGTCGAGGCGGACTTCTACGGCCAATCCGACAGCGGTAATAACTTACTACCGCGTCTGCGTCTCGCCTATATGAAGTATTCCCCGAACAACAACAAGACCACGTTTACCGTCGGACAGGATTGGAATCCCATCATGGGATTGCTGACCGACAACATCGACTTTTCGATCATGGGCTACACCGGCAATCTTTGGCAACGTATTCCGCAGATCACGGTACGTCAGAAGTTTTCAGATAATTTTGAAGGTCTGCTCACGGTCATGCGGTTCGAGAAAGGCCTCTCCAACTGCTGCGGCAATACCCAGGTGCGTCCGACGCCTGCTGAGGGGATCAATGGTGGAGGTCCCGGGAGCACTGCCGCCTTTAACGATCCGGTTCAGATGCCTTATTTCGGAACGAGATTCGCCTACAGTGGGACGGGCAACATGGCGGGAACGATGATCGCCCTCAACGGCGCCTATCGCTATTATCGCTCGGCGCCAACGCCATCAGGAATCCTGCAGACGCCCGGCAGGGACATCAACTCCTACGTCGTAGGTCTTGAAGCGGTGCATCAGGTGGCCAAGCAGTTGAGACTGATGTGGGAACTCGCCTATGGGCAGGCCTTGGGCAATGAATGGTTCCGATGGAATCAGGATTTGAACTGGTTGACCGGCGCACCTGTGCGCACGCTCACCTCCTGGTTTCAGTTGAGCTATGCCCACTCGAAAGACTATACCTTCCTGTTTGGGTACGGCATCGACAATCCAAACGACAAGGATTTGAAAGGCAGCATCAATCCCTACGGGACCACGCCAGGATCGGGCGGCTACAATTCGAGCATCCAATACCTCTCCAATCAGCGTACCTACCTCACGGCAATCCATCCGATCTGGGCGGATTTCACGATGGGTCTGGAATGGCAGCATTTCTGGACGAACTGGGCGCAGCCGACCACCTATGCCGCCAAAGCGTCCAATCAGGCCGATATGTTCACGCTGTCCGCCTGGTACAACTTCTAACGATGAAGCGATGGCCAGCAGCGTTGCCGTGCAACGCCGGCCAAAGGAGATTGAGCATGAGTGAGACGAAAAAAGATCAAGCGCCCGCGTCGGAGCCGACGACAGAGAGAGGATCTTCCCGCCGTGAATTTTTGGTGCAAGGCTCAAAAGCCGCGGCCGGCGTCGGCATCGCCGCGCTACTCGGCAATCTCGGGCACTGGGCGCTGTCCTATGCCGCCGACAAGGAGCCGATCAAGATCGGCGTGCTGCATTCTTTGAGCGGCACGATGGCCATCAGCGAAGTGTCGCTGCGCGACGTCGTATTGATGGCGGTGGATGAAATCAACGCGAAGGGCGGCATCATCGGCCGTCAGGTGAAGCCGGTCGTCGTCGATCCGGCCTCGAACTGGGACCTTTTTGCTGAAAAAGCCAAGCAGCTGCTCCTACAGGATAAAGTGGCCGTGGTCTTCGGCTGCTGGACGTCCGTCAGCCGGAAGTCGGTGCTGCCCGTCTTCGAGAAGAACAATGGACTCTTGTTCTATCCCGTCCAATATGAAGGGGAAGAATGCTCGCACAACGTCTTCTACACCGGGGCGGCCGTCAACCAGCAGGCGGTGCCGGCCGTGGAATACTTGATGAGCAAGGAAGGCGGCGGCTACAAGAAGTTTTACCTGCTCGGGACGGACTATGTGTATCCGCGCACGACCAACAAGATTCTGCGCGCCATGCTGCTGGCCAAGAAGGTGCCCGAGGCTAATATCATGGAAGAGTACACGCCGTTTCACCATCAGGACTATCAGACCATCGTCGGCAAGATCAAAAAATTCGCCGCCGGCGGAGGAGCGACGGTCATCAGCACCATTAACGGCGACAGCAACGTGCCCTTCTACAA
>DATELB010000113.1:0-9857 GCA_035277085.1 Nitrospira sp.
GTGACAATAGCCGGAACCGTGATGCGTTTATGGCGATCGACATAGCTGTTGATCCGGACGAGATAGAAGAGCAACGCCGTCAGGCTGAGGGCGAGAAGGCTAAGGATGAGTCCGAACGAAAGGAGAAGCTTCTGGCCGATCGAGAGGTGGCGAAACCACCCCATCAAAGAGCGGTTCATGGCGCTACCGTATCATAGGGCATCAAAACCTACCAGGCGTCCTGTTTGCCAAGCGTCTTGCTGTTGGCGGAAGAATATTTCACACGCCCCGCCGGGTCGAGACGGGGCACGCCAAACATAAAACGCTTATTGTTGGGCTGTTCCCCAGCGTCGATACATGAATCGTTCGGTGGGCGCAAAGAGGGATTTGTCGACTGCGAGGCCGATTACGATGATGACGAGGATGACGCCGATCACTTGATCCATGGCATGAAGTTCACGTCCGTAATGCAGGAGTTGCCCCAGACCGAAGCCGCTCAGGATCGTGACGTAGATTTCCGCCGCCATGAGCGAGCGCCAGGCGAAGGCCCAGCCCTGTTTCATGCCGCTCAGCAAGAAGGGGAGGGCCGCCGGAAGAATGACGTGCGTCCATGTGTGCAGCCCCGTAGAACCCATGGTCCGGGCCGCCCGGCTGTAGATGGGAGGAATCGTGCGCACGCCGTTGTCCGTGGCGATGATCAAGGACCAGACCGTGCCCATCACGACGACAAACAGCATCGCCGCCTCGCTTTGCCCGAACCATAAGAGAGCCAGCGGCACCCAACAGACGCTCGGCAGCGTCTGGAGTCCCAGCGCCATAATGCCCACCGTGTCGTGACACCACCGGAACGATGCGGTCAAGAACCCGAGAGGAAGTCCGACGACAATGCCCAAGCCGTAGCCGATCAGCAACCGCCTGACGGTGACCAATGTGGCTTCCCATAATGTGCCGTCCTGTGCCGCGCCGCGGAGGTAGTCGAAGACGCTGGCCGGCGAAGGCAGAAGCAGCGGCGACCAGATTTGCGCCTTGACGGCCAGATGCCAGGCCACCACCAGGCCCACAAAGAAGAGAGATGCGGCCAGCCACCGTGTGATCAACCGGCCACCTCGGACTGGACGTAGCCTTTCAGCACGCGCGTGATCTCCGTGGCATAGCGGGCAAGATCCACGCTGTTGATGTCGCGCGGCCGCGGGAGGGGGATCGTGAATTCCTCCCGGATACGCCCGGGATGGGGGGAAAAGAGAATGACGCGGTCTCCCAAGCAGACGGCTTCGCGCACGTTGTGAGTCACGAACACGATCGTCTTGCGATGCTGGCTCCAGATGCGCTGGATGTCGCCATAGAGCTGTTCACGGGTCAACGCATCCAGGGCGCCAAACGGTTCGTCCATCAACAGTACGCTCGGATTCGGGGCAAGCGCGCGCGCCAGCGCGACGCGTTGTTTCATGCCGCCCGACAGTTCATGGACGTTCGAGTGCATGAACCGCTTCAGGCCCACGAGCTCGAGGAAATACTCCGCCTTCTCGCGGCGCTCGGCCGAGCTCAGTCCGTTGCTGAGCTTCAAGCCGAAGAGCACGTTCCCGAGAACCGTGAGCCACGGGAACAGCGCGGACTCTTGAAACATCATGAGCCGATGCGGACCGGGTTCGTCGATCGGCTTGCCGTCGTCCTGGACCGTGCCGCGATCCGCGTGGTCGAGCCCCGCAATGATGTTCAGCAAGGTCGATTTTCCGCAACCGCTCGGACCCACGAGGCACACGAATTCCCCCTCGGCGATGCGGAGAGACACGTCGTCGAGAGCGTGCACGTGCAACGAGCTGGTCTGAAACCATTTCGAGACGTGTTCCAGCACAAGCTTCGAGGCCTGGGACTGAGCCGGCGGAGGTTCGATCGTGAACATGTCAATTCACCCGCTCGATCAGCCGTGAAAGATCCGGAGTTGATCGGATAAAGCCCGCCCGTTGCGCGTCGGCGACGAAATGCTGGTACTCCTCGAGGGAGGGATCATTCGTGAGCACGATGCGCTTCCAGGCCTGAGCAATCAAATCCGCCGACACCTCGGCTTTGGTTTCGGCCGCCAATTCCTGCCTGATCATTTGTTTCGCTTCGTCCGGGTGAGCAAGGATCCACTCCGTCAGTTCGCGGTGCGCGCGAACGAACTTGGCGGCCAGATCCCGTTTCTTCTTGAGAAACTTGACGCCCGAGACCAGCACCGTGATGCTGTCCTTGGATTGTTCGACGACCACTTTCCCTCCTGCATCCCGCTCCAGGCGGGATACCCATGGCTCGACCGTCCACACGGCGTCCAGCTTTTTGCTCTTGAACAACGCGAGCTGGTCCGGATTCGGCGTCGGAATGATGAAGGCATCGCCTCCGGTCTGCGTGATCTTCAGGCCGCCGTTGCTGAGCCAAGCCCGGCAGGCGATATCCTGCGTATTGCCCAATTGCGGCGTGGCGATCGTCTTGCCACGAAATTGCGCCGGTTCTTTCAAGCCCGAATCAGGTTGTACGACTAGCGCGGCGCCTCCGGCCGCCGCCGCGGCGACTATTCTAATCTCTTCACCATTGGATTTTGTATAGGCATTCAAGGCCGGGCTTGGCCCCACATAGGTCAGGTCGATGGAATCGGCCAGGATGGCCTCCATGGCGCTGGGTCCGGCGTTATAGATATACCATTCGATCTTGACGTCAGGCCCCAACCGCTGCTCGAACCACCCTTTGCCGGTGCGCGAGAGATGATGCGCGACCAGGCCTTGGACATGGGTCACGTTTGGAAAATGGCCCACCCGGATCGTCTCGCCCGCGAGAGCGGACGACGGAGCAGTGGCCATGACATAGCTGAAAACCAGAATCCACATTATCGTGTGCATGCGGTCACCTTAGTGTGAGAGTGAGGCCAGGGGCGAACACGCTGTCAGTGCCGCGGCGGCGAGCAGGCGAGTCGAGTCCAAGAGCGGCAGAGCCGAGCGTTCCTCCGCGACCAACAACGGCAGCTCCGTGCAGCCCAGGATGACGGCCTCAGCACCGGCGGCCGCCATAGTCGAAATGAGGTCCTCCACATACCGCCGCGAGGGAGGCAGATACTCTCCTTGAATCAGTTCCGTCCGAATAATTCTATCGAGGTTCATCCGGTCGCCGCGCTCCGGCAGCACAATCTCGATGCCATGCGGCCCGAAGATCGAGTGATAGACCGCTCCTTCCATGACCACTTGCGTCCCGAGGAGACCGACCTTGCGGTACTTACGGCGTCTCGCCTCCGCCTCTACCGCGGCAGCAATGTGCAGCCATGGCACCGACGATACGACGAGATCAAACGCGCGATGCAAGGTGTTATTCGGACAAATGATCAGCTCGGCCCCCGCTTGCGCCAAGACGGATGCCGACCGTGACATGAGCGCTGCGACGCGGGCCCAATCGTCTGAATCAATGGAGTCGAGATAGGCCTCCAGGGGTAGCGCATGCATCGTAATTTCAGGATAGGCATGCCGGCCCAGGACACGCTCCGCCTCGTGGCACAGGGTTCGATAGCAGAGCGCGGCCCCGTCCGCGGTCCCAGCCACAATGCCGACATGCGGGATGTTGTTCACCATCGATGATCCACTGCTCATGATCTGTCATCCTCCACGAGAACGTTCACGGTTTGTTTTCCGTGCGGGGCTCGAGACCAGGGTAGGTCGGCAGCGCGGTCAGCGCGTCACGATACTTGATCTGAAGCTCTTCGCGCTGGTCGGGAGCGAAAAGGTTTCCGCCCGATTTGACCTTGATCAGGTACTCCTCCGGCTCGAAGGTGACGTCAAATCCGGTCGATTGCTCAGGGACGTTGGGCATTTGCCGGTCGTACTTGCTGATATCCGGCTGCGGACCATGGCGATCGTGTACTTCACTGAGCGACAGGTACAGCGTGTCCTGGCGGATGGAAAGCCAGCCGGTCGTACTCTCCTCGTCTCCCTGATCGGTGGCATGGCTGAGATGAAAAAACACCCGTTCGTCGGGGGCGGCTTTTGCCAGCGCCTTGGACAGCGCGGGCGCCAGTAGCGTGATCTCTTCGTTGCGGAATGCCCTCGTCTTATCGGCTTGGCCGGAGACCAGGCGGTGAAGGAAATTCCGCCGTTCCCATGCGCGGACGTTGCGCAGGAGTGTTCCGACTTCCGTCGGCGATAGCGTCGCCGGATGGGAATTCGACGTCGACTCGGGGTCCTTTTCGATGCGGACCTGATTTCGGCCAGATTCGTATATCGTCTTGGGCGGCGCTTGAGGAGCGGCGGCGCAACCGATGGCGGCTATCAATGCCGTGACAGCAAATAGGGACGGGGTGATTAGGTTACGCTGAAAGCGTGTCGTTTGATCGTTCATGGCTTAACCTCCTGCGGGCGCACAAATCCGATTTTTTGTCCGACCTGATCGAATCCATACTTTTTCAACTCGTCCTGAGTCCCGGCTGAAAGCAGGAACTCGATGAAATCGCCGGCCGCCGTAATGTTCCTCGCCGTCCAGACGATCGCCACGCCGTAATGAATCGGCGAATGAGATTCAACCGGAGCCGTATCGAGAATTCGGACATGGCTGTCCGTGACGGCGTCCGTCCGGTACACAACGCCGATTTCCGCTTCTCCTTTTGCCACAAGGTCAAGCACCGCGCGGGAATGTTCGCCGTAGACATATTGCGATTTAAGCTTGGGATCAAGCTTGCTGTATTTCAGAAATTGCGCCGCAACTTTACCCACAGAGGATGTTTTCGGATCCCCCACGGCAATCCGCCTCACTGGAATCGTATGCAGATCTTCGATGGAACGAGCGGGCGCTGGAAGCACGGGGCCAGTGATCAGGACCAATGACGTACCTGCATAAATTCGCTTCGATCCGTCTATGATCAATCCCTTGCTGGCGAGTTGGTCGATTTCTTCTGAAAGAGAAGGCAGAAACACATCAACAGGCGCGCCTTCTTCAATCTGTTTCCGGAGCGATTGCGACGGGCCATAGATGATACGGACATTGATCTCGGGATGCTGTGACTCAAACAGGGGAAGCAGTTTGCGCAGTGCGTCCTTCAGACTATTCGCCGCAGCAATGGTCAGCGTTTCAGGCTGCGCAAAGACGCGGTCAGGAGCCCATACCAACATAGCAAAGAGGGTCAAGGCCAGCATAAATAGATACGCTTTGCGATGAGTTTTCATAGTGTCCTCGATTTAAAAGTAGAACTGGTACTGTACGTTGATACGGTTTTCGACCAGTTTTGATCCGAAGCCCGGTTGACTTTCAAATGGAAACCGGTCGGGGGCGCGGCCCCCGCTTCCCATAGTAATGTTCGAGTAGTCGATCACCAACCGGTTGTTGTACGTGCCATCGAAGCTGTAGTTGATCGCTGCGCCGAATTCATACGTGAGATCGTTTTTCTGCTTCGTTGAAGGATCCAGCACTCCATAACGAAGCGCAAGCTCCAGCTTGCGGGGGATGATGTATTTTCCGCCTTGAACGTACCAGCCCCAAGCTTGCCCGAGATCCACCGGTGGACCTTGGATGGCACTCGTAGGGATCGTCGTTAAGTCAAAGGGCTGCGTGCCGGCGTCTTTGTTTCGGACCCGCTGGTGCCGATAATAGCCTTCGGCATGCAGGGACCAACCCTGGTACTTGAAGACGAAATCCGTTTCGTAGGTCTGAAAGTCGTAGATGCCTCCGCCGAGGAGCCGTCCATTCATGGCTTTCGCGACAGCCTGGCGATACGCACGGTCGACGATATCGGAGCGTGTTGAGCTCAGATAATTCTGCGCGGGATCGTATGCGTAGCCGAACCCGATGGCCGACTGGGGCGTCCGGGAGTTGACGATGTCTCCCCAGCCGTATCCCGGATTCCCTGCAATCTTATAGAGCAGGCGAGCGGTGTACATGAGCTCGCCGCTCATGAACCGGGTATCATAGTTATACGTCCGAGTGACGCCTGAATTCACGCCGCCTCCTCCCGTCGGCGGCAACACGTTCTGGCTCACAGACGTTCCGTCCCTTCCCAAATTCGGGCCGACGCCTCCCCACACGCCGAAGGCGTAGTTGAATTTGTATTGTTCCTCGTCGCTCAATACGCTGATGCCGATGTCGCGGGCGTTTTGAACGTTGGACGCAAACACATTCTGGACGATCATGTTGTCTGCAAAGCTTGATGTGGCGATGGGACTGATCAATGCGCGATTGAACCAGACCTTTTGCTGACCCACTTGTATGTTGGCCCAAGGGATGTGCCACGAGGACACATACGCGTCCAGCAGTCCGGCCCTGCCGTTGCTGCCTTCTTGATTTGACGGCGTCGAATCCATTTGCAACGAAACGTTGTATCGAAAGTTCGGATCAAAGGCATAGCCCATGAATTGGAGGCGGGCGCGGGGTATCAAGAACTGGCTCGAATCGGATTGCCGCCTGAACGCCCGGAATTCCACCTGCCCTCCGAGAATTTCTTCGTTGCGTGAGTCGCCGATGGAACCCCACGCCTTATTGTAGGTGCTGTAGGTATACCGAGTTTGCACCAGCAGCCGCATTTTGAGAAAGAATCTGTCCCCAACACGGATGTTCAACCCGTTGTTGACGTCCACATTGAAATTCGGCTTTGCCAGGCGTTCCTTGGTTTCCAATGTGCGAAGGCCTTTGTTGTATTCGTCCTCAGTAATGAGGCCTTTTAGGTACAGATACTTCAGCCCTGGATCTTCGCCCGAGTAGTACTCCCACTTGCCTTCCTTTTTGATGAACTGTCCCTCTTCCACCGCGATTGCGCGGTGCGGATGAGCCAGGAGCGCAATCGCTCCTATGACGACAATGAACACACCGGAAATTCTCATGTCGCAATTCCTCCGTGACATGGAAACTTCCGGTGATCCGGTCAGTTCGCAGCATAAGTTGTGAGCCCGTGTGACACGCCTTCAGCGGTCTGATAGGCGGCAATCCGTGTCTTGAATAACAGCGTCCATTGCCTGGCTATCCGGCCAGGGACGCGCGGCGTGCCGGTTCCAATTCGACACGCACTTTTTCTCTCCGCTCAATTTGGACGATTTTCGAATCGTGGACGGTAATTTCCACCGAGCCGAACCGCAGATCTTTCAGCGCCTGCAGTATCGTCTGTTCGAGTCGCGATCCGTTTTGATTCCACATACAAGTCTCCTCGCTTCCGGCGTTCGACAGGGGCTTGAGTAATATCTACAGTATTCCCATCGAGATTGTGATGTAGTGTATAGACTATCATTATCTACATTGTCAACATTATTTGTTTCTCACGGGTCGAGCTGGCAGTTCGGAAGGGGCCGCCTCGTTGGTGTATCGCAATTACACTTGACGTATAGCAAGTATAAATGCTATTCGATCCACCACTATGGCCAAAACGGAAAAGTCCCAGTCGGCTCCTTTATTTAAAAACCGGTTGAAAGGGGTGCGGGTTGGCAAAGGGCTGTCGCGAGGCGAATTGGCCGTAAAGTCGGGCATCACGAGACAAGCGGTCTCCGCGATTGAAGCCGAAATCTACCTTCCGAGCACCGCCGTTGCCCTGAAGCTTGCGTCCGTCCTTGGCTGTCGGGTGGAAGATCTTTTTAGCCTCGCCGAGTCCGATGAAGTGATCGAAGGCATATTTATCGGAGACCCGCCCGTCGAAAGCCAGCCCACTCCGCTACGTGTGAAAGTCGCGAACGTAGGCAGCAGGACGATCGTGCGTCCGGTGACGGGAGTTGGCGACGTCCTGTCCTACACCGTGCCGGCTGACGGCTATTTGATCGATCGCGCCAAACTGCATTCGGGGACGAAGGCCAGGGTTCGCCTCTCCCGGGATCGACAGACAGTGGAGCGGGACATTTCCGTCGCCGGGTGTGATCCCGCCATTTTTCTGGCGGGCGAACATCTCCGTCGACAAAAAGATCAGGCCTCGGTGATCGGTTGGACCATGGGCAGCATGGCGGCGCTGCAGGCATTGGAGCGGGGAGAAGTACACGTCGCCGGGCTTCACTTGTTCGATCCCTCGAGCGGCGAATCGAATTTGCCTTTCCTCAAACGGACCTTGAAGGGGACGGCCTACGACATCGTGACGTTTGCGACGTGGGAAGAAGGATTCCTGGTTCGATCCGGCAACCCCAAAGGGATTCGATCTGCTGCAGACCTTGGCGAACCGAACGTGAGACTCATCAATCGTGAAGAGGGGTCCGGAGCGCGACTCCTGCTCGATCAGCGATTACGTGCTGGAGGTCTCGATCATGCCCGGCTGTCTGGATATGACACGGTGGTGCGGTCCCATTTTGAGGTCGCACGCGCGATCGTCGGCCATCAGGCCGATGTCGGCATCGGCATTCGATCGGCGGCGCAACTGTTCGGTCTCGATTTCGTGCCCCTGCAAGCCGCCCGCTACGATCTCGTCGTTCCGCGTGCCTTTCTCAAGTCCCATCCAACGCTGGCGCGTCTGTTCGACACGCTCGCCAGCCGGTCGTTCAGGAATGAGATCGAGGCACTGGGCGGCTATGACACTAGAGACACCGGCAAGCTGCATTCACTTCGGTAGGGAGATGAGGATGATCATGTGGCGTCGGTTCGTCACGTTCAGCGCATTGTATATGACGCTCGTCCCCTCGCCGGCAGTCGCGATGGAGCAACTGCTGATCGCAACTTCACCAAGCATGCGAATTGCTGTCGAGGCGCTGGGCCTTCAGTTTGAGAAAACGCATCCTGGTGTCCGCGTAGGGCTATTCTTCGATTCGGGTCTCGACATTCGGCGAACCATTGCCGGCATGGAGAATAGTCCCATCGGTCAATACTTCATCGGTTCCGGTCCTATTCATCTCGTTGCGCCCGGAGGCGATGAGCTCATCACTCGCCTCGAATGGAGATATTACGTCCTGCCCGGCACAAAACGGCCTTATGCCGAGGTGCCGTTGATGATGGTCGTGCCCGAGGCGCTTGTCGATGCGCCGACCTCGTTTGAGGCTCTGGGCAGGAACGAGACCTTGCGGGTCGCAGTAGGCGATCCCGAATTGACCACCCTCGGGCAGAAGACGAAACAACTCTTCACGACCTTAGGACTATGGGAGCAGGTGGAGCGCCGTTTAGATAAGGCAAGCGACACCCGCTCCGTGTTGGATCATCTGCTCAATGGCGAGGCCGACGTCGGCATTGTGTTCGGACCCGACGCCGTCCAGGAAAGTGAACGCGTCCGGATCGTGGCTGTGTCCGAGCGCGACACATTCCCGCCGATCCCTCATTCCATGGCGATGGAGCGCTATTGTCCCAATCGCGCACTCTGCGAGGAGTTTCTTACCTTCATTCAATCGGCAGAAGCTCAGACAGCACTCAAGCGTCTCGGGTACACATCGCCTCCACAAATCGGGTCGATCAAAAAGGATTAATACGTGCGTCGTCATTCGAGAGGAGGAGTGTGATGTGTAGTCGGAGAGGGTTCTTGCCAGTCCATGCTCTGCTTATATCGTTGTTGTTCTTTGTCGTGGCGCCGACCGGGTGTGCCCGACTGCCGTACACGACGTCGGTCGTCCACGAGGACCGTCGTGTCATCGTTTCGCTTCAACGGGACCCAGACGCAGTTTCCTACACACATCCGGTCCAGTTGAACGCGGATGAGCTCTCTGCCGTGCTCGCAGGCTTCTCCTTCCGTGAAAAACAGCGTTTGCCGCTCCGATGGTTCGCGGAGGAAGTGCCGCCCAAGAAACTTCTTCGTTCGGATGAAATGCAAGCCGTCGTGCCTTTCCTCGCTGAAGGGCTCGCCAAGGCAGCTCCCGACGAACGAGTCTACTTTCAAGTGCTGGCTCCCGGAATGAATCCCGCCGCTGAACGTGACACGACCGCCGGCTGGATCGCGGTGAGAGAGCCTTTTCTACACTTAGTGCTCGAGCACTATCACGCACAGTTTC
>DATELB010000114.1:0-5569 GCA_035277085.1 Nitrospira sp.
CCAGTACGATAATGCCCTCTCCGTACTGATCGGCATTTGATACAAATTGAGCCGCATATATGCCTTCGACGGCCCGACGCCCGGCCTCGACTGCTCGCTTTAAGACATCCATACAATGCAGCCATCTTACACTAACGACTACAGCTTAGCAGTCATCCCTTTAAGAAGCGTGTTTCTTACGCGAGAAGCAACTACATGGAGGTTTCGTAATAACGAATCGCAGCCGCAATGACCAGGCTTGTCAGTTACGTTCGCCTCCATCAGTGGTGTGAACACGCACCACAAACCGGCCGGCGAAGGTGTCACCGGGCTCCAACCGCTTGAGACCCCATTCCGGATGGTTGAAGGCATCGGAAGCGCAGGTCATGGGTTCGATGGCCAGCGCCCGCCGCGGCGACTCGGCGATCGCATCACCCGTATAGACGACCAAAGCGCAGAAGGACCGGTCCATCACGACGTCGACGGTGTGTCCGTTGCGGGGATTGCGCAGCGAGGCGGTGCACGACCCTTCAGAATCCCTCTGCAATTCCACGTAGCAGTGATTAAAGCGCCGTAAGCCGACCGGGCGGTGCCGCCGATAGTCCCACTCGCCCTCTGCTGGCAGTATCCGGCCGGTCGGCGCCAGGCGGTCGTCGAACTCGAGATAGCCGCCTGCGGGAATGCATGCTTCCGCTTCGTCGATCCCGGCGGTACCGACGGTAAAATACGGATGGAAGCCGACGCCGACCGGAGCGGCATTTGCTCCGGTATTCCGGACGGAAAAGCTGCAGGATAGACCGGTGGCCTGCAAGTGGTAGGTCATCCGGGCATTCAGCGAGAACGGATACCCCCGTGCCGCGTACTCTGTAGCGTCGACTGCAACCTCGAATTCGACGCAATCCGACTGCTGCTCGCACAGCGTCCAGGGCAAGTTCCGAACAAAGCCGTGAATCGCGTTCGGGCCTTCTTTGTCGTTTCGCTCCAGCTGATAGGAAGCGCCGTCGAAAGTATAGCGGCCTTCCTTGATCCGGCCTGGAAATGGAATGAGTACGTCCCCCTGGCCGCCCTTCTTGTGGCTGCCGCCGGAATAGCCCCAGACGATGTCGGTCTCATCGCCACTGGATTCCAAGAGGAAATACCGCCGGAGCGCCGCGCCCCAGGGCGATACGATCGCCCGGAGCCGGTCATGCGACAACACCAACTCGCTGTCCGCCGTCACGGCAGGTGATCGCTTCGATGCCATGGTCACTGTGTATATGAATTCCAAACCGAGGGCAATCCTACAGCCTGATGCACACGAGTGCCGGCCATTTTGGACATAGAGCCGAAAGGCAGACAGCCAAGGGACAATGTTTCCTTTTCGACGGATGACTTATCCATCTTGGGCATCGCTCATTAAGGAATTCGCTGATTTGTTGGGATTTATAGATATGCACACCGGCATGCGACTTGCCAAGGTGAGAGAGTCGACGACAGCGGAAAGGAGACTCTATGAGCTGCGGACGCTGCGGAGCATGTATGCTCAAAACTGAACTCTATCTCTCACAAACCCTTCGAAAGATTAAGACCGTGTCCGCTTGGCGTTGCGGTCATTGTGGACGAATCGAATACTACAGCAGTCGATCATTACCTGAAGCGAGCTCTCATTGAGAGCGATTGACCATCACGGAGAGGTGCGAGAGCGGCTGTAATCGTAGCAACCTTATGGCTGCTGTCCGGCCAACCGGACCGTAGGTTCGAATCCTACCCTCTCCGCCAAACGCCCAACAGTAGCGCTCACCACCATGAAGCGGTGTCTTCTCAAAACGTGATCAGAGCGGGTAGGATTCGAACAGGGGTTCTGAAGGGGAAACTTCCCCTTCATGGGGAGCCTACGAGGGGGCTGGCCCCCTCTGTAGGAGCGTTGCTCCAACGCGACTTCGAATACCTACAGTAGCGATCATCACGATAGAGCAGTGCCATCCTACCCTCTCCGCCAAACCAAGTTCGCTCGACCCGGAGCAAACCAACCTTCGGTTGACCCGTCGGACTCTTTAACAATGTCAGACGGATGCATACCTTCAGTGATTTCTCTCTTTTCCTTTCGCGTAGCGCGACGGGATAAAACCCGCCAGTGTTTCTTGGATCTGAGGTTCTGAAGGGGAAACCTATGCGGGCGGATATAATCCTTCTCAAGCTTGCTCGTACCGGTCGCCATCGCAATGTCCCGGCGACCGGATAAACCCCTCAGGCAATCAGTTTTCGGCTTGTCGCTCGCTCGACCCGGACCTCCTCCGCCATCTCAAGTGATTCCCCTCCCAATATCAGTGGAATCATGTATGGGCCGCACAGGACGGTATGGATACGATCATAGTGTGCAGAGCGGTTCAAGAGCGTCGTAGTTAAATATTTATGAAGAAGAAAGGGTCTAGCAGAAATGGATCAGATCGATGAAGCGTGTGCGTTCACTTGTAGGCTGGGCGCCATTTTTCTCATGCTCACACTGGCCGCGTGTACGACCTGGTCCGACGAACGTCAAAAACATTACTCGTGGCTATACCAGAAGTGCCTGCGCGGGGAACACGAACCATACACGATTGACATGAACCGGAACCACAACTCTCCCCTGCCACAACGATGTCGCGATGAATACAGTCATTACGTTGGAGTGATCAATCAAGCGCTATAGCAGAACGTCCCGCCAAGGGTCTCACGTTTCGAGAGTGCCTCTGACTTTTCCGCGAAAGACCCAATAAGACCAGCCCGAGTACATGAGAATCACGGGCAACATGATCAGCGTCCCGACCAACAAAAATGCTTGTGTGCGCGCCGAGGACGCAGCCTCCCACAGTGTGAAGTGAAAGGGCACGACCATCGGCCACAGGCTGATCCCAAGACCGAGGTACGCTACGAGAAAGAGTAAGAGCGCCCCAACAAACGGGGCGGCCTCCAGGCGGCTGCCGAGTGCTCGCCATTCCCACAGGACAAGGGATGCCGTGACCACAGGGATCGGCCACAAGAAGAGGACGTTGGGCATCGAGAACCAGCGCGTCGCAATGGAAGCATCGATGACGGGCGACCACAGGCTGACGACAATGAGACCGAACACGACCCCGGTAAGACAGTATCGTCCCATCTCCCGAGCCCAATCTTGCAACATCCCCTCAGTTTTCAGGATCAGCCATCCGGCGCCGAGCAATCCGTATCCGCAGACGAGTGCCAAACCGACGAACACCGAGAACGGTGTCAGGAAATCAAACGCGCCGCCCGCGAACTGCCGTCCTTCCACCTGAAATCCTTGAACGAACGCGCCTAGCACGAGCCCTTGGGCGAACGTCGCCGCGATCGACCCGTAGTGAAAGGCACGATCCCAAAATGCCCGACCGCCCGGATCCTGAAAGCGAAACTCGAATGCGACACCTCGGAAGGCCAGTGCGAGCAGCATCACGAGGATGGGAAAGTAGACAGCGGGGATAATGATCGCGAACGCGAGGGGAAAGGCGGCCAATAACGCCACACCGCCGAGGACGAGCCAGGTCTCGTTGCCATCCCAGACCGGAGCGATCGATTTGATCATGATATCGCCATCCGCCGCACTCGGTGCGACGCCATGCAGAATACCGACCCCGAGATCAAAGCCGTCGAGCAATACATACAGAAAGACGCCGACCACTATGATGACGCTCCAAATTTCGACGAAACTCATCGGAGATTCGGTCATGGCAAACCTCCCGGCTGCGCGACGCGGGGAAGATCATGGATCGGTCTCGCCGGCCGGCCGGCCTGCACGGGGACATCCGATACAGGCAGCATCTCTCCGGGTCCATTGCGTACAAGGCGCAGGAGAATTAAAAAGCCGGTGGGATAGATGATGAGATACGCCGCGGCGTATAAGACCAACGAGACGAGCACGTGTTCCCCGGACAGCGACGGGGTGACGGAGTCGGCGGTGCGCAGCAGGCCATACACAGTCCACGGCTGGCGGCCTACCTCGGTCGTCGTCCAACCGGCCAAGACGGCGATGAAGCCAAGCGGCATTGCCAATTGACAGCCCAGCAGATACCACTTGGTCTCGAAGAGACGGCCGACCACGCGAAGCGCGCAGCCAACGACAACGAGAGCAAGGATAAGCACGCCCGCACCCACCATGATCCGGAAGGCGAAAAATACAATTGCCACCGGAGCACGCTCACCGGGAGGAAATTCCTTCAGTCCTTTAATCGTCCCGTCCAGCGTATGCGTCAGAATCAGACTGCCGAGATACGGCACGTCGAGCGCATATCGATTCGTTTCTGCCGCCTGATCCGGTAGTGCAAAGAGCGTCAAGGGGACCGGGCTGACGGTTTCCCATCGTGCCTCGATCGCCGCGATCTTGGCAGGCTGATGCTTTAACGTGTTCAGACCATGCTGGTCGCCCGCGATCAGCTGCAACGGCACGAGAACGGCAAGGAGCGATAGCGCCGTGGTCATCATCACGCGCCCCTCCTCAATGAAGCGCCCGCGCCGGACCGTGTAGGCCCCCACCCCCATCACGACGAGTGCGGAAGTGATGTAAAAGCCGAGAACGGTATGGATGAGCCGATAGGGAAATGAGGGCGTGAAGATCACTGCCATCCAGTCGGTCGGATAAAAGCGTCCGTCGGCGATCGTGTAGCCGGCCGGCGTCTGCATCCAACTGTTCGTCGCGAGGATCCAGAACGAGGAGAACAGCGTGCCGACGGCGACCATGATGGCGGCGATGAGATGCACCTTCGGCGGAACAAGTTTGCGGCCGAACAGCAGAACACCAAGAAAGGAGGCTTCAAGGAAGAATGCGAGCAGCCCTTCGTAGGCCAGTAACGGGCCGATCACGTTCGCGGTCGCATCAGACAGACGACTCCAGTTCGTTCCGAATTGAAACGGCATGACGACGCCGGTGACGACTCC
The DNA here is from genome assembly GCA_035277085.1 of Nitrospira sp. GTDB lineage: Bacteria > Nitrospirota > Nitrospiria > Nitrospirales > Nitrospiraceae > Nitrospira_C. The sequence goes on from DATELB010000114.1 coordinate 4,885, forward strand.
CATGCCAAAGGCAACCGCGAAAATTCTGATCCAGAAACTGGAAACACGAAGATACACGTCGCGCCCCGTGGCCACATGCAGGCCCTCGAGGACGGCGATGTAGGAGGCCACGCCGACGGTGAATGCGGGCAGAAGGATATGCCATGCGATGACCCACGCGAATTGGGCGCGCGACAGAATCAAAGGATCAAGACTCGGCATGGTTTTCCTCTCCCTGAGCCTGGTGCGTTGCGGAGCTTACGCTTTCATGTGTTCGAAAGCTATGACCTGAAGAGTGCTGGCAGATGAGGTGCACTTATCCTGTCAAGCATTGCCTGCGAGGCGGCGAAACCGGTTTCGCCCTATGAGACCTTCGTCTAGGATGATGCCATGATTTTAATGTCCTTCTTTCAACGACATGTACAACCCCGAGCTATCTGAATTCCGGTGTGTCGCAGCCTTGGAAGTACATAGATTCGGGACTGGGTTCACGATTGCAGAGCCTGATTGGGTCACAAACGCACCTACCAAAGGTTGTAAGGCTGGAGGACTATGTCAAATCATTGGTAAGATGCCTTCCTTAGAGCTCCGTATGTCCTGTGGCGCCGAGGATTCTTGGTGAGCACGACGCATAATCAGATCTGGCCGATTACGGCAATTCTTGGTCTGCTTATCATCACCGCTCTTGCGAGCATTCCACTCACAT
>DATELB010000115.1:0-2291 GCA_035277085.1 Nitrospira sp.
CGGCTATTTCGCAAGCACCGATCTGACGAAGCTCAAAATGCACATGGTCGACCAGATCTGCGAAGCCTCGGGTGGTCCCTGCAAGTATACGGGGCGGACCATGAAACAAACCCATGCCGGAATGGGCGTGACAGATGCCGCCTTCGGGGCCTTAGTCGAAGACCTTGTGGCGACGCTGGATCAACATAAAGTCGGGAAGGCGGAGAAGGAGGAATTGCTCGGCATTCTCGGCCCCATGAAAGGCGACATCGTCGAAAAGAAGTAAGCGAACCTTCCCGCGGCATGTGAACCGGCCAGTCCGGCGGAAGTCGGTCTTCCGCCGGATTTTCCTGCTTCCCCTCGGTCTCACCCTCACGACCCCGTTGACAGCTTGCAGCGGCATGCGTAGCCTGTCGGTACGTTTGACGAAAGGACGGACGATGGCACAGCGCGCCGCGACTCCTGCCAAAATTATGCAGCTTGGCATCGGATTCTGGGGCTCGAAGACGTTGCTTAGCGCCATTGAGCTGGGACTCTTCACCGAACTGGCTCGCGGACCGCGCGATGCGGAAACACTGAGGCTGCAACTGGGACTGCACCCTCGAAGTGCCAGGGATTTTTTTGACGCACTCGTCGCCCTGGGGATGCTCAAGCGGACCGGCCGGCGCTACGCCAATACGCCGGAAACGGCATTGTTTTTAGACCGCAACAAATCTTCCTACATCGGCGGCATGCTCGAGATGGCCAACGCGCGCCTCTACCGCTTTTGGGGCTCATTGACGGAAGGATTGCGCACCGGGAACGCGCAGAATGAAGCGAAAACGGGCGAGGATTTTTTTGGAACGCTCTATGCCGACCCGGAGCGGCTTGAAGGCTTCCTCAAGGCGATGACGGGTCTCAGTCTCGGGTCCGCGCGGGCCATCGCCAGAAAGTTTCCCTGGAAACAGTTCCATACGTTTGCCGATGTCGGCTGTGCGCAAGGCGGTGTCGCCGTGGAGATTGCGCTGGCACAGAAACACCTGACCGGCGTCGGCATGGATCTGCCGGTGGTCCAACCGGTCTTCGAAAGGTATGCCAAGGCGCGCGCTGTGGAAGGGCGTTTACGGTTTGTGGCCGGCAATTTCTTCAAAGAACCGCTGCCCCCGGCCGACGTCATCATCATGGGCCACATCCTCCACGATTGGAACCTCGAGGAAAAGATGATGCTGCTGCGCAAGGCCTACGACGCCCTGCCGCCGAAGGGAGCGCTCATTGTCCATGAAGCGTTGATAGACGACGATCGGAAGACCAACGCCTTCGGCCTCCTGATGAGTTTGAACATGCTCATTGAAACGCACGGCGGTTTTGATTTCACGGGGGCCGACTGCCGAAAATGGATGAAGGAAGCGGGATTCAGCCGCACGCGTGTGGAACCGCTAGCAGGACCCGACGGCATGGTGATCGGATTTAAATAGTCCAATGGCCAGTCCACCAGATCGCGGAAAGCCGGAACATCAGTCGGCCTCCCGCGTTCCTGACATGTCCGTGGTGCCCTCGATAGGCCGCCGGCGCTTTCTTGCCCGCGGGGCGTCTCTGCTTGCGTTGGGCTCCACGTCGCTTCTGCTGGGAAGAAAGGCCGCCGCTGCCGACCAGGGCTCGGATCCCATGCGGGTGCCCGGGTCCGCGGCGCGCACGTACGGGGAACGGTCGCCCTTTGAGTCGGCCGCTCGATCGGCCGGCGCTTCCCATTCCCTCACACCGCTGCAAGATTTGCACGGCATCGTGACGCCTTCATCCCTGCACTTCGAACGCCATCATAACGGCGTGCCCGCGATCGATCCATCACGCCATCGACTTCTCATTCACGGGTTGGTCGCTCGACCGTTGTTTTTTACGGTCGACGATTTGCACCGCTTTCCATCCGTTTCACGAGTGGCGTTCATTGAATGTTCCGGCAACAGCCGTGCTGCATGGCATGCACCTGATGATCAGACGGTGCAGGAGCTGCATGGTCTCACCAGTACGAGCGAATGGACCGGAGTTAAGTTGGCGACGCTGTTGGAGGCGGCGGGACTCAAACCGGAATCCGCTTGGGTGCTAGCCGAAGGCAGCGATGCCGCCGGTCTGACGCGGAGTGTCCCGCTGACAACCGAAGTGCTGTCGGAAGCCATGGTGTGCTACGGGCAAAATGGCGAAGCCTTGAGACCCGAGCAGGGCTATCCGATCCGGCTGCTCGTGCCCGGCTTCGAGGGCAACATCAACGTCAAATGGTTGCGGCGCCTCAAAGTCGGCACGGCGCCGTTCATGACCCGCTGGGAAACCTCTAAATATAC
>DATELB010000116.1:0-2046 GCA_035277085.1 Nitrospira sp.
GATCCCACGCCGCTGCTGATGGCGTCCGAGCGCGATCCGCAGAATGTCCGGGAAATTCTTGCCGCCTACGGGGTTACGGATATCAGGCAAGCCGACCACAATCTGCAATCCATGGCCGGTGAGCCGCATGAGCGCCATCAATTGGCCGCCATCCTGCCCATATTGATGGAATCGATTGCGGGCACTGCCGATCCTGACCAGGCTTTGAATCATTGGGAGCGGCTTCTGGAGACCGTCACGCGCTCCACGTTTCTCGACTACCTGCGGAGTTCCCCGCGGATGCTCGACCTGTTGTCCACCATCTTTGGAAACAGCGATTCGCTCGCCTTTACGATTATCCGCGATCCGATGTTGGTCTATTGGCTGGCCGAAGAGGACGTCCTCTCGAAATCGTCGACGAGAGACGGCCTGGAGCGTGCGCTCCAGAAGCAATTGGCCCGCCTCACGGTGACGGAGCTCAAACTGGTCGTGCTTCGCCGGTTTCGACGGCGCGAGATGCTTCGGATCGGGGTGCGCGACCTCCTGCGGCTCGCCGATGTGCCCGACACGACAGCGGCGCTCTCGGATTTGGCCGCGCTCTTGATCCATGCCGCGTACGAAATTATCGACGCCGACTTGCGCCGGCAATATGGCCGCCCTATGCATAAGAACGGCCAAGGAAAATGGGTGGAGACGGGCTTCGCCGTCATCGGGATGGGAAAGCTCGGCGGCCACGAGCTGAACTATAGTTCGGACGTCGATTTGATCTACGTCTATGAATCGCACGATGGAGAGACCCGGGCAACAGGGGCTGCGGCGGCTGCCGGCATTTCGAATGAAGAATATTTTGAGATTCTTTCCAGGGAGCTCACGAAGGCTTTGAGCGAGCCGACAAGGGAAGGTCACGTGTTTCGCGTGGATTTGCGGCTTCGCGCCGAAGGGTCCGTCGGACAACTGGCCCGTTCGTTGGAGGATTATCGAAAGTATTATGCAACCCGCGGACAGATCTGGGAGCGGCTGGCGCTGGTGAAGGCCTGGCCGGTCGCGGGCTCGGGAGCAGTGGGCAAGGCCTTCATCAACATCGTGCGGCCATTCATCTTCGGAAGAAGCACGCTCAAGCCCGGCTTGCCAGCCGCCATGGGCGTCATCGAAGACGTGCGGGCGGTCAAGGAAATGATCGACGCCAAAATGGCCGGTCGCGGACATGAGCATCGAAACGTGAAGCTTGGAACGGGCGGTATTCGGGAAATCGAGTTCCTGTTACAGACCATCCAGGTGCTGGCCGGGAAGGAATCCCCGGCTCTGGTCAATCGCAGCACGCTCGGGTCGTTGAAGGCATTCGCCGCGCAGAAAATATTGTCCGCCAAGCAGGAAGGCGCTCTGAGGGACGCGTATCTTTTTCTGCGGGACGTCGAACACAAACTCCAGATGGTGCACGATCTGCAAACACATTCGTTGCCCGATGAGGCGCTCGAATTGGAGCGGTGTGCAATTCGTTCCGGGTACGCGATATCCGACCGGCCGTCGGCCGTGAACCGGTTCCAAGCCGACCTTCGCGCGCATACGAAATTCGTCAACGACCTTTTTCGATCGTTCTTTTACGACTCACAAGCGTCGCCCCTTGTCAAAGTTGCGCTCAAGGCGATGAGGCGCCGCGCATAGTCTCAGGGCCCAAAGCGGAGGTCCCGCTCGCTGGAAAGCAAAAGATAGGTCTCGCCCCATTGATTCAGATTCGTGGGGCTCCAGGGTTCCTCAACGGCGACCGGTTTGAACCGCAGTCCATAGATGCCGCCGTACACCAGATGGGCGAGGCCCGAACCGGAGTCTTCGACGAGTTGCGCATAGGCGGGGCACACCGGCGTGTCTGGGTTGTCGCTCCATCCCGTAACCCAATACCAGTCGCCGGACGGATTCCGGTCGTAGAGCCGCACTTGAACGACCGGTCGGGGCGGGCCGGCCTCCTTGAACCGGGCAAAAACGCTTGTTTCGCAATTGTCGCTGCTCTCCACTTCAACGATCATAAAAGCCCGATTGTAACGCCCGCATCGCATTCCCCACAAACACGAA
>DATELB010000117.1:0-3679 GCA_035277085.1 Nitrospira sp.
TTCGGCGCTCGCGCATTTCAACCTGGGCGTGGTGCTCGAAGATCGGCAGAAAAAGATCGCAGCTCTCTCGGCCTATCAGGAGGCGGTCAAGCATGCGCCGGATTTTCTCGAGGCGCATTGTAACTTGGCGCAATTGTACGAAAAGCTGGGGCGTAAGCGGGATGCGTTCCGGCACTATGCGGCAGCCAATCGCCTCAGCAACTCCTCAGGTGCCTACTAGGCGAGATCTCGCGAAACGCTAGGGGAATTCCTAATAAGGAAATGAAAAGCGGTTCCGTATCCTTACGCCTACGGAGGCACTCATGGCTGCTGATCCCGACAACATGATTCGAGTCTGTAAGTCGTGCCGTCTCATCCATGACGACGGCGAAACGGCATACGAGCGTTGGGTGACCCTGGAGGTCTACAAAAAGGCCAATGGGATGGAGCCGCCCAAATCCCGTTTGACGCATACCTATTGCCCCGATTGTTTCGTCGAGGCATCGCCGCATCTCAAGGCGGCGTAGATCCGGCGTCATTCTTTGCATTAATCTCACCTGTTTTCGTACCCAGAAATTCTCATGCTGGGCGCTGCAATCCCTAGGTTGGATTCCTGAGCCCAAGACAACACGGCCTGGCACGGCATCGCGCGCTTTGAGAGCGCGCGCGGGTGACTGACCAGTTTCGTCGTCGCCGCGCACCCCCTGGGTGAAATTCTTTGTCTAATAGGGCTTGACGGAGTTTCGCTGACGAACTACACTCGGTTAAAAGGATTAAAGGGGCTTCCATGGCCGAACTGTGGGTCTTAAATCAAGCGTCGCAGAAGCCGGTGCCTAAGGAGCGGCTGCCCGTGACCGTGCAACTGGCCGCCGGCTTGGAAAAAATCAGCCTGGCCATGAAGAGCCGGACGTGGCGGCGAGAGGGACAGGCGGGTCTCGGTCCCCTGCAGCGGCAGGTGTTGACTCTGCTGCGCGGCAAGTCCGACCACACGGCACAAGTCTCGGCAATAGCCAAAGAACTCGTCGTACGCCTTCCGACCGCGTCTGAGGCCGTTGCGACCCTTGAACGGAAACGGTTGGTGAAACGATACCGTTCGCAGCGTGACGGGCGAATCGTAACCGTGGAGCTCACCGCCCGAGGTGAAAAGGCCTGTGCGCCGGCCGTAGGAATTCCCAATCAGCTTGCCGATGCGGCCAGTGCCTTGAGCTCAGCCGAGCAAGTCGCTTTTTTAAAAGGGCTCATGAAATTGATCAGGACCTTGCAGCAGCAGGGGGAGATTTCGGTGGCCCGCATGTGTGTGTCATGCCGATTTTTTCGCCCCCATCAGCATGACGATGCGGCTCAGCCCCACCATTGTGATTATGTGAACGCGCCTATCGGCGATCCGGCCTTGCGGCTCGACTGTCCCGAATATGAAGCGGCTTCGATTTCTCAGGCCAAGGAATCGTGGGACCGTTTTAATGAAGGTCGCCAGGCGACCCGGTCGTGAATAGCTTGCAAACGATGATACGAGCGGTCGCGCAATTTTTGGAGAAGGATTCAGGCATGAAAACAACTTTCCCATGGACATCAGCGGCTCCGACCGAAGAATGGCTCGGCGCTGAATCGCATCTGCCGAATCTCAAGCAGGAACTCCGCAAGCAGAACGATCGCGGTTGGGAGACTTCGGAGATCGTGGTGGCTGGCGCCTTGTTTACCACCGGACTCACCCTGGGTAGTCTTGCAGCTCTGTGGTTGACCCGCGCCCGCAGGACCGGCTGACGCTGCTTCCGGCCCGTCATCTTCTCGCGTATAACGCCGCATCTTCTTCGATCTGCATGAACAAGTCGTCGAGCGCTGCCTGCACGGCTGCGGCGATCGGCTCCTGATCTGAAGCAGTCACCCACCGCACGCGCGAGCCGACGCTTTCTTTCTGCGCCACGTACGACTTGGTTGGTGATTTTCCCGTCGGCCCGAGGTCCGATTCCAGGTGCACGATATAGCGATACGCTTCCCTGGAGCGCACCCATAACCACGCTTTGACGGCCAGAGTCAGCGCGCCTGGGTCCTCACCGGCCGCAAGGAAGGTGCCCCGCTGCTTGGCATATTCCACGATCGCGTTGCGCAGGTCGGAGGCCGGCCACTGCAGCAGCGCGATACCGGGCATGCGGTCCGGTCCCTGCAAGGCGAGGAAAGGAACTTCGACCCGCACCGTTTGATCGATCGTACGGGTGAGTGGTCCCTCAGCGACCGGGGTGACGTGAATGTTGTGGACGCAGGCTTCCAATACAAAGATGTACCCGGCGCAAACCAGCGTCAGCGCGAGGTGGCTGCGCCTCGGAGCATTCACGGATTGGAGGAAGCGGAAGGTGGGTTGAGGATGTCGAGGTCCTGCAGCGCGCGTGCGGCTTGTTCGCGATAGGGCCGATCAGTCGAATCTCCGTAGGTATTGATGACGCGTTGGTAGGTGCCGCGGGCCTGGGGGTATTGTTTCTTGATCGCGAAGTACTGCCCCAGGGCGAGCCAGTTGGTGGCGGCGGCTTCATGGGCAGTCTTCATCAAGGCGAATTCCCGTTCCACCTGCGTCGTCCCCTGCAACGAGGCGCGCTTGCGAACTGTCCGACCCATCTCGTCGGCCATCGCTTCGATCTGCTCGTTTTCCCGGATCGCCGACTCGACCCGGTTGGCTTTGAGATGGGTATAGAAGGCGTCGGAATGCTCTTTGATCAGGTCGGCCCGTTGTTGATAGGTATCGTGCGCGCAAGCGCCGATGACCACGATCGCCCCGACCGCTATGGCGGAAGACCACCGCATCTTATGCATTCGAAGCCTGCTTAGAGTTCTTTGAAGGGAATGCGTGGCACATCCTACTCCATCGATGCTCAAAATTCGACCACCTTACGCAAGGCCTTAGTGACAGGCGGATCTCGAATATGGTATGAGTCTGACTTCATCTGCCTGCCTTTGTCCCCATCGTCTAGCCTGGCCTAGGACGCCGGCCTTTCAAGCCGGCAACACGGGTTCGAATCCCGTTGGGGACACCACTTACCAGGGAGCAGCGAATCTCCAGCGGTTTCGAGTAGCGGAAGGTAGCTGCCGGTTCCGACGATTCGATAGCGCCACCGTCCTTCCTCTTTCACTTTTTCGAAGCGCAAAGGCTGTTCTAAGAGCGTTTTGAGCAGTCGCCTGGCCGACGGAGATGTGTCGGGCAAGAAGTCCTCTCATATCGGCAAGGCGGGCTTTGAGGTCGCGTTTGAATCGAGCCTCGTCAATTTACCCTATCTGTCTTGCATCAGCTCATCCCGAAAGCTTCCACTCACAAGATAGAGGTAGATGTCATTTACTAAACCCAGGGTTCAAGTAGTTCTGAACTTGGCGGCAATAAAAGCTGATAACCGGTGTATGCATGTGTGTTTTAAACAGATGTAATCGAAACGCGTCTGTGCTATCAACCCAGACCTTGAATGACACTCCGAGAGGTCCGGGATGTGGCTCTTGGGGAGCAAGGAGGGACATGACCACGCGCGTTCAACTTTTCTTTGTGGCAATAATCCTATCCATCCTCGTGGCCTGCTCGGCCCAGCGGCCCCGAGCTGACGATCTGTCTGTAGAGCAAGGTCAGCAAACAGAGAGGCTTCTCGCAAACGCTGAGAGTGGAAGTGCTGAGGAAAAATACAATCTCGCCATGCGATTCGAACGAGGAATCGCGGTGCGGCAGAAC
>DATELB010000118.1:0-27652 GCA_035277085.1 Nitrospira sp.
ATCGAGGACACGGAAATTCTGGATGCGGCGCACTTGAAGAACTACCTGATCGAGCGGACGGTTCCCGGACAACGGGTGACCGTGAAGGTGAGGCGAGCTGAAGCCGACCTGACGTTCACCGTCACCTTAGCAGGCGGATAGCACAGATACCAAAAGTATCCATCCCGGAAGCTCAAACAGTCTGTTCAGCAAGGCCGCAGCAAGTAAAGACCCGAAGCGTACGGTTTTGGGTACGTTGAGGGTCTGAGCGACGCGAGAACGAAGCTGACAGGCTGTTTCAGCTTCCGGGCAAAGCTTGATACCAGCCGTTGGCATAGACCAGCGTCACCGGGCAATCGAACAAGTGACTGAGATGTGTCTCTGAAAGCACCGCCTTTTTCTCGCCGTCTTCGACGATTTTTCCCTTTTTCAACAAGACGACTCGCTGGATTTCCGGCGGTATTTCATGAATGTGGTGGGTGACAAGCAAAATCGTTTTGCCTTTGCGCATGTAGCCGCGGACCAGATCCAGGTAATGAAACGTGGCCGTAAGATCGAGGCCGCTCGTGGGCTCATCGAGCACCAGGACGGAAGGGTCGTGGACGAGCGCACGGGCCAACAGGCAGCGGCGTTGTTCCCCGGTGGACATGGCTGCATACCGGCGATCGGTCATGTGGCCGATGACAAGATCGTCCATCACCGTCCGGGCGCGGGCGATCTGCGCATAGGTAAACTCCTGATGCACGTAGGTCCCGATGCTGGAGTAAAAGCCGGAGAGCACGACCTTCAGGCCTGTCACCTGTTCCATATAGTGATGCTGCAGATCGTGGGAGACCATGCCTAAACGCTTCCGGACGTCCCAGACGTTCCACTGAGTCTCGCCGAACAGCCGAATGACCGTCTCATCTTTTGGCACCGCATGGACGTCGCCCGCCAGCAACTTGAGAATGGTCGACTTACCTGCCCCGTTGGGACCAAGGATCGCCGTGTGTTGATCCCGTTCCAACAGGAACGAAAGATTCTCAAAGACGCACGTGTCGCCTCGATACACCTCCGCGTTCCTGATGTCGAGGATTCGACCGGCGTCGGATTGGTCGGGCATGCGGCGCGGCAACTACCTATGCGCGGTGGTGTCAGGCTTCATGGGGCTCGGGATTAAGTTTGGCGGCGGGTTTCTTCGGGTTCCGGGAGGGCGACGCTTTTGTAGAACCGGCAATGCGCGGAGTCGGCGTCCGCACGTCGGCATTCTGGGCGCGGTGAAGCAACGCATGATCCATGAGCACGAGCGCCATCATCGCCTCCGCAATGGGAGTCGCCCGAATGCCCACGCAGGGATCATGACGGCCGTTGGTCTCTACGGTTACCGGATTCCCCTGTTTGTCGATCGAGCGCCGCGACAGACGGATGCTCGACGTCGGCTTGATCCCGATCGTCACCACGATGTCCTGGCCGGTCGAAATGCCGCCCAGGATGCCCCCCGCATGGTTCGTGACGAATCCTTCAGGCGTCAGCTCGTCGCCGTGCTCTGATCCGCGCTGCGTTACGGAGGCAAACCCTGCGCCGATTTCGACGGCCTTCACCGCATTGATGCTCATCATCGCCGCCGCCAGGTCGGCGTCGAGCTTGGCGTACACCGGAGCGCCCCACCCCACGGGCACGTGCTCGGCAACCGTCGTGATTCTGGCGCCGACCGAGTCGCCGGTTTTCCGAAGCTCGTCCATGAACGATTCCAGCCTGGCCACGACTTCGGTGTTCGCCGCGAAAAACGGGTTTCCCGCGACCGCGTCCCATGACGTAAACGGAATTTCATGCGGGCCGAGTTGGCTCAGGTACCCATGAATGACGACGCCGTGCGTGTCGGCAAGCCATTTCCTGGCAATCGCCGCCGCCGCGACCCGAACCGCGGTCTCGCGGGCGGAGGCCCGCCCGCCACCGCGATGATCGCGAATCCCATACTTCTGCCAGTATGTATAGTCCGCATGGCCGGGACGAAAAGTGTCGATGAGATTGCCGTAGTCCTTGCTCCGCGCGTCTTCATTCCGGATCAACAACGCGATCGGCGTGCCGGTCGTCTTGCCTTCGAAGACGCCGGAGAGGATTTCGACCCTATCGGACTCCTGGCGCTGAGTGACATGCCTGGAGGTCCCCGGTTTCCGGCGGTCGAGATCCCGTTGAATATCGTCGGCGGACAGCGATAGCCCGGGAGGGCAACCGTCCACGACGCAACCGATTGCAGGGCCGTGGCTTTCGCCGAAGGATGTGACGGTAAGGATGTGACCGAACGTATTGCCGGCCATCTCGAACTTACTCCACGAGGTCGAGCTTGATGCGCAATTCCTTCAATTGCTCAGGCGTCACGGCGGACGGAGCCTCGGTCAACGGATCTTGTGCACGCTGGGTCTTTGGGAAGGCGATCACATCGCGAATCGACTCGGCGCCGCCCAGCAGCATGATCAGCCGGTCCAGACCGAAGGCGATACCGCCGTGGGGCGGCGCTCCGTAATCGAGTGCCTCCAACAAGAATCCGAACTTGGCCTGCGCCTGCTCTTTGCTGATGCCAAGCAGGTCCAGAATCCGCAACTGGACGTCGCTGCGGTGATTGCGGATGCTGCCGCCCCCGATCTCGTTGCCGTTCAACACCATGTCATACGCTTTCGCATGCGCCCGCAGCGGCTCCGAATCGAGGAGCGGCAGATCTTCATCGAGGGGCGCGGCAAAGGGATTGTGCATGAAGATATAGCGTTTCTCTTCCTGAGAATAGTCGAGCAGCGGAAAATCGGTGACCCACACAGGCTTCCAGGCCGACGTATCGATGAGGTTCAATTCTTCGGCGAGGAGCAGCCGTAGCCGGCCGAGCACGTCGTGTACGATCGCCGGCGCGTCGGCGCCGAATAGCACCAGATCGCCGGGCCGGGCTTCCGGCAAGGCGGCAAAAAACGCTTTGGCATCGAGGAACTTCGCAATGACCGAATCCAATTGACCGTCGGCCGTGATTTTGAGCCAGGCCAATCCCTTGGCTCCGAAGCTCCTTGCCGTGTCACCCAGCGCATCGATGCGGCTGCGCGCGATGCTCTGACCCCCCTTGACGATCAATGCCTTGACGATCTTGCCTTTTCCGGCCGCCTCCCGGAACACCTTGAACTCGCTGGTGGCGGCAAATGCGGTGACGTCAAACAGCGGCATGTCGAACCGGAGGTCAGGTTTGTCCGACCCATAGCGTCCCATGGCTTCGGCATAGGTCAGCCGGGGAAAGGGGGTAGGAAGCTGGACGCCGCCCGCTTCCCGAAACACCGTCACGATCATGCGCTCCATCAGACTCATCACCTGTTCGCGATCGACGAAGGACATTTCGAGATCGATCTGCGTAAATTCCGGCTGGCGGTCGTTCCGCAGATCCTCGTCGCGGAAGCAACGGGCGATCTGGTAATAGCGGTCGACGCCGCTCGCCATCAGCACCTGCTTGAACAGCTGAGGGGACTGAGGAAGCGCAAAGAACTGGCCGGGATTCACCCGGCTGGGGACGAGATAGTCGCGTGCGCCTTCCGGCGTGCTCTTCGTCAAGATCGGCGTCTCGACTTCGAGGAAGCTTTCCTTGTTGAGAAAGGTTCGCACCGCCTGCACGATGTTGTGCCTCAGGGTCAACAGCCGCTGCATCCGCGGCCGGCGAAGATCGAGATAGCGATACTTCAGTCGGATGCCTTCGGTCACTTCCGCATCGTCCTCGATGACGAACGGCGGAGTCTTGGCCTCGTTCAAAATGTCCACGGCATCGACGAACACTTCGATGTCGCCGGTCGAGAGATTCGGGTTCTTGGAGTCCTCAGGGCGCGCCATGACCTGTCCCGTGACGGAGACCACGCATTCGCTCCGCAACGTATGCGCGGCCTTGTGAACCTCGCGGTTCCGCTCGGCATTGAAGACGACTTGGGTGATTCCCGTCCTGTCGCGCAGATCGATAAACATGACCATCCCATGGTCTCGGCGACCCTGCACCCATCCCTGCAAGACCACGGTTTGCCCAACATGCGCCTTATTCAACTCTCCGCATCGATGCGTTCTTACTTTCACTTCACGCTCTCTTTCTTGTCGATGACCATGCCCCTCGTCGGCGGTGGATCTTGCTTTTCGGTCGCGCCCATCCCTCGCGCCTTTCAGGCCGCCGTGAAGCACCGGATTCCCGCATTTCGCCGGCCGAAGCCACCCGCTCTTCCACCAACTCGCGGAGCGCATTGGCTTCCCGATCGGTGAGAAAACGGAACTCCCCGGGCTGAAGGTCGCCGAGGGACAGTGATCCCATGCGAATTCTCAGCAGCTTGATGACTGGATGTCCCACCGTTTCCAGCATGCGCTTGACTTGATGCTTGCGTCCTTCCCGAATGGTGATCTCCAGCCAGGAATTGGCCTCCACTTTCCGTACTTTTCTGACTTGCGCCGGACCGGTCAGGCCGTCTGCCAGCCGCACGCCCTGCTCCAACCGCTTGATCTCTTCGTCGGTCAGGACGCCCTTCACTTTGATCAGGTACGTCTTGGGCACGTGATAGCGCGGATGCAGCATCGCCTGGGCGAGCTCGCCGTTGTTCGTCACCAGCATCAGCCCTTCGCTGTCGAAATCCAAGCGGCCGACGGGGAACACCCGCACCGAAACCCCGCGGAGGTAATCCTTGATCGTCGTCCGGCCGCCGGGATCGTCCAGGGTCGAGACGACGTTCTTGGGTTTGTTCAACATCAAATAGACGAACGGCTGTGGCGCACTCAAGTGCTTGCCGTCGACCTTCACATGATCGCGGCCCGGGTCGACTTTCGTTCCGAGCTCCGTGACGATTCTGCCGTTGACCATCACCCGCCCCGCGGCGATCAACGCCTCAGCCTTCCGCCTTGAGGCGAGGCCAGTTCCGGCGATCAATTTCTGAAGACGAACTTCCATGACTGTGTCCTGGATAACTATGTGTCCGCGCGCGCAATTGCAACCACCTGTCCGGCCCACACCCTGCCAATACCTTCGACCGCCATCACCACCACAAACCCGGCCAGAAAGAACCAGAAATTAACGATCACAAGTATGAGAAGCACCATCGCATAGAACTGAGTGAGCACAGATCCCGGGAGATGAACGTCCCATGGCGCTTTGAGGTAGAACTCGCCTTTACAATACACACACTCGGCCGGCCACCAACGACTCGACATCCACACCTTCCAGCTGCTCAGAGAAAACCTTTTACAGTGTGGACATTTCTGGTCTGTCACTACGACGATCTACTCCCATTCTATGGTGCTCGGCGGCTTCGAGCTGATATCGTACACGACCCGATTCACACCTTTGACCTCGTTGATGATACGGTTCGACATCCGGCCCAGGACGTCCACGGGAATCTTCGCCCAGTCCGCCGTCATGCCGTCCAGGCTCGTGACCGCACGGATGGCGACGACATGCTCATACGTCCGTTGATCTCCCATGACGCCAACCGTCCGAATCGGCAGCAGCACGGCAAACGCCTGCCAGATGTCGCGGTAGAGGCCGGCGCTTCGGATTTCCTGGTCCACGATGGTTTCCGCGGCGCGCAGGATTGCCAAGCGCTCCTTTGTCACCGCGCCCAGCACACGGATTGCGAGACCGGGGCCCGGAAACGGCTGCCGCCAGATGATCTCGTCCGGCAATCCCAGTTCCGTTCCAAGCACCCGCACCTCATCTTTGAATAATTCCCGCAAGGGCTCGATCAGCTTCAGCCGCATGCGCGCCGGCAACCCGCCCACGTTGTGATGCGTCTTGATGGTCGCCGACGGGCCCTTGAAGCTGATGCTTTCGATCACGTCCGGATAGAGCGTTCCCTGGACCAGATATTTGATACCCTTGAGCTTCTTGGCCTCGACTTCGAAGTTCTTAATGAAGAGGCGTCCGATGTTTTTCCGCTTACGCTCGGGATCGGTCACATTCTTCAGTCCCGCCAGAAACTGCGGCGTGCGATCCAGGATCCGGAGATTCAAATGCAGTTGAGAGGCGAATGTTTTTTGCACCTGGTCGCGTTCACCGGCCCTTAACACGCCGTTGTCGACAAAGATGCAGGTCAACTGGTCGCCGACGGCCCGATGGGTCAGCGCTGCCGCGACCGACGAATCAACCCCTCCGCTCAGGGCGCAAATCACCCGCTCTTTCCCGACCTGCTCGCGGATCTGCTTGACCGCGGTTTCGACATACGACTGCATGGTCCACGTCGGCTTGCAGCCGCAAATTTGATACACGAAATTCCGAAGCAGTTGTGCGCCGTCCGGGGTGTGCGCGACTTCCGGATGGAACTGCAGGCAGTACACGCGCTGCTTGCCGTCGTCCCGCTTCATGGCGGCGATCGGAGAATTGCTCGTATGGGCGATGGACCTGAACCCGGGCGGCATCCGCTCAATGCGGTCGCCGTGCGACATCCAGACAACGGTTGAGCCGCTCGTGCCTATTCCAGCAAAGAGATCGCCGGCATCGTCGATGGTCAGCTCCGCGCGGCCATATTCCCGGTGCTTGGATCTGGCCACCTCCCCGCCGGTCAGATGCGTGACCAGCTGCATGCCATAGCAGATGCCGAGCACCGGAATGCCCTGCTCCAAGAGTTCCCTTGAAACGCTCGGTGCCTTTTTCTCGTAGACGCTAGAGGGGCCGCCCGACAACACAATACCCTGTGGACGGTACGCGAGCACGGTGGCCAAGGGAACAGTACAGGGAAGAATTTGAGAATAGACGTGCGCTTCCCGAATGCGTCGCGCGATGAGCTGAGTGTACTGGGAGCCGAAATCGAGAACGAGGATTCTATCGTGCCAAAGTTCCATTGAGGCCGTCGTTCGTGAAGCGCCGCTCGTTAGAGGAGAAAGGTCGCCACTGGCTGCGAGATCCGCTTCACGATAGACGTGTCACGCGGGGTTATTCCCAATCCATACGATAGTTGGGCGCTTCTTTGGTAATGATGACGTCGTGCACATGACTCTCGCGGAGTCCTGCGACCGTCTGGCGGATGAACGTCGCATTCTTTTGCAGATCGGAAATCGTCTTGCACCCGCAATACCCCATGCCCGACTTCACGCCCCCCACGAGCTGGTAGATCACCGCGGACAACGGCCCCTTGTACGGTACACGACCCTCGATGCCTTCCGGTACGAGCTTCTGCGGCGGACGCCCGCTCTGGCCGTAGCGATCCCCGCCGCCTCGTTCCATGGCGCCGATCGATCCCATGCCTCGGTAGACCTTATAGGTTCTCGCCTGATAGAGCACGGTCTCTCCCGGCGATTCCTCAGTCCCGGCCAACAGGCCGCCCAGCATGACGGTCGAAGCGCCGGCGGCCAAGGCTTTGCTGATGTCCCCTGAAAACTTGATGCCTCCGTCCGCCACGATCGGAACTCCGCTGCCCTCCAGCACTTTGGCGCAATCGGCGATCGCCGTCAGTTGGGGCATGCCCGAGCCTGACACGATTCGGGTCGTACAGATGGATCCGGGACCTACGCCGACCTTGACCGCGTCAACGCCGGCCTTCAGCAAGTCTTTCGCCGCCTCGGCAGTGGCAATGTTGCCGGCAATGAGTTCGAGGCTTGGGTGCTGCCGCTTGATCATCTTGACCGTCTCGAGGACCGCCTGTGAGTGGCCATGCGCCGTATCGACGACGACCAGATCGACGCCGGCCTTTTTCAGTTGCATGAGCCGTTCTTCCGTGTCCGGCCCCACGCCCACCGCCGCGCCGACGCGCAAGCGTCCATGGGCATCCTTGCAGGCATTCGGATATTTGATCCGCTTTTCGATGTCCTTGATCGTGATTAAACCTTTCAGTTCCCCCTGCTTGTTGACGACCGGCAGCTTTTCGATCCGATGCTCGTGCAGGATCTCCCGGGCCTTCTCGAGGCTGGTTCCCTCCGGGGCGGTGACCAGTTTGTCGCGCTTCATGACCTGAGAGACCTTGAGATCGAGACGCGTCTCGAACCGCAGATCGCGATTCGTCAAAATGCCGACGAGTTTCTTCTGCTTGGTGACCGGAATGCCCGAAATGCGGTATTTGGCCATGAGCTGGTGCGCGTCGCGGATCGTTTGATCCGGTGAAATGGTCACCGGATCCAGGATCATCCCGCTCTCAGATTTCTTGACCCGGTCCACTTCCGCCGCTTGATCCGCAGGCGCGAGCACGCGATGGATGATGCCCAGCCCGCCTTCCCTGGCCATCGCAATCGCGAGCCGCGACTCGGTGACCGTATCCATGGCGGAACTGATGATGGGAATGTTGATCTGGATGTTCCGCGTCAGTTGCGTGCGGAGGTCGACTTCGCTGGGGAGGACAGCGGATTTCGAAGGCACGAGAACCACGTCGTCATAGGTGAGTCCGAGCCGTGGTTCCTTCTCCAGCATGGTCCTCCGTGATCAGGCCGTCAGGCCTTCTGGGGTTGTTGCGCTTTCTCGATCTCCGCGGCCGCTTCCGCTTCTTCCTGCAGCCGTTCGCCGCCCTCGTCGGCCGGCATGAACTGCTGCACCCGGGTGTTGCCGCTGTCCACGACGAACACGCTGCCTTTTGCATCGACGGCAAGGCCGTAGGGAAAATTGAATTGCCCGTCGCCGTTACCGTACCCGCCCCACTGCGTGATGAAATTGCCTTCTTTGTCGAACTTTTCAATGCGGTGGTTGCCCGTGTCCGTGACGTACACATCTCCGGCCGCATCGAGGGCGATGCCCCAGGGCGACCGGAGCTGACCGGCCTCCTGCGACAACGGGCTGCTGGCGTGGCCTGCCTCTGTGCTGCCGCCCCACTTGGTCAGCAACTGCGGCAACACGTTCGTGCTGGTGTCGAATTTCTGCACACGGTGGTTGCCCATGTCGACAACGTAGACGGCCCCGTCGGATTGGTCCACTGCGATGCCGCGCGGGAAATAAAATTGCCCGTCGCCGTTCCCGAAACTGCCCCACGACATAATGAACTCGCCCGTCATGTCGAATTTCTGCACACGGAAGTTCGCGCTGTCGACGACATAGACATAGCCGCGCACCCGGTCGACCGCGATGCCCCAGGGCGAATTGAACTGGCCCTCGCCGTTGCCTCGCGAGCCGAACTTCATCAGGTAGCCGCCGAGCTTGCCGTCGAACTTCTGCACCCGGTGGTTGTTCGTATCGACCACCCAGACGTCGCCTTTGCCGTCGCACGCGATCCCAGTGGGATTGTGGAAGTTGGCATTAGCGGAGCCGAAGTTTCCCCAGAGGATGATGAAGTTGCCGGCATTGTCGAATTTCTGAATGCGGTTGTTCCCGTTGTCCACGACGAACAAGGAGCCCTGCTGGTCCACGCAGACACCGTAGATCGGCGCCATGAACTCACCGCCGTGGAGCAGCGACGCGCCGCGGCCCGACCGTCCCCACCGCGACACGCACAGATAGCCCGACGTATTGACCAGAATCGTCGCGCTGGCCGGCGTCGACACGTTGCCGCCGACGTCTTTGAACCACACGTAAATCGTTTTTTGGCCGTCGCTAGGGGAAAGGATGAACGGAATCGTGGCGCCGAACTTCAAGGCCGGCTGCACTTCGACCCATCCCGGCGTGCCGGCCATCGGGGTCATGGGCGCTTCAGAGACGTAATAGGCGCCCACGCCTGTGTCGATGTCGTTCGCCGAAATGGTCACCACCACTTCCGGCGAGTTCGTCATGAATGCGCCGTGGTTGATGACGGCGTAGGGGTTCTGAGGCGCCGTAATGTCGATCAGCACCGGCGTGGCATTGACGACATTCGAAAGCTCACTCTCGATGTCGCCGTCGAAGACCGCCGCCACGGCATAGAAGTAGGCCGTATCATTCGTGAGGCCCGTGTGGGCGAACGGATTGGTGACGCCTTCGACCTTGGTGCCGCTGAGCTTCGTCAATTCCGGCGACGTGTTGAAATACAGGTTGTACGAGACCGCGCCCGGCACTTCGATCCAACTGAGGAAGGTCTCCGTATCACCGGCCTTCACCGCGACGTTGCTTGGCGGCGGTGTGGCAACGGTCGCCTCGGATTTGGGCTTCTCTTCCTTACCCCGGTTGATCTCCTCATCCGTCGGTACATACTTCAACACACGGTTATTGCCGCTGTCGACGACATACACGCATCCTTCCTTGTCGACTGCGATGCCGTACGGAAAGTTCAATTGTCCCTCTGATTTGCCGCGGTTGCCCCAGGCACAGAGGAAAGTGCCGTTGCCGTCGAATTTCTGAATCCGGTGGTTCCCGGTGTCCACCACATAGACGTTGCCCAATGCATCGCAAGCGATGCCCCAGGGCGCCTTGAACTGGCCGGGCCCTGCGCCCTCGCGACCCCACTTCGTGAGGAAACTGCCGCGCGCGTCGAACTTTTGAACACGATTGTTGCCTTCATCGGCCACATAGATGTTGCCGACGAAATCCACGGCCACCCCGCGGGGGAAAAAGAAGGCGCCGTCAAAGCTTCCGTCGCGCCCCCATTTCAGCAGCGGCGTCCCGTCCGCCTTGAATTTCTGGATGCGGGCGTTGCTGGTATCCGAAATGTACAGATTGCCCTCTTGATCCGTCGCGACTCCCCAGGGCACGTCGAATTTGCCCATATCGGCGCCGCGCCAGGCGAACCCGAATTTTCCCCATGCCTGCATGACGTTGCCGTCGAGATCGAATTTCTGCACGCGGTTGTTCCCGCTGTCGGCGACATACATGCTGTCGTTGGCACCGACGGCCAGCCCCCGGGGATAGTAGAAGTTGCCTTCCTGGGAAGACGGCTCGCCGCCCCAACGCGCGATGAATTTTCCAGTCTTGTCGAATTTTTGAATCGAGTGATTGTCCGTATCGGCGACGTAGAGATTGCCGTCTTTGTCGAGCGTGATGCCGGTGGGAGAACTGAACTCACCCTCGTCGACGCCCTCCTGACCGATGCAGGCCGCAAGCAAATACGGCGAAGGAATCGCCATCACCTCTTGCGACTCCGGGCTTTCGCCTTTCGGCGTGACGACCGTCACCACATAGTGATAGCAGCTGCCGTTGGCCAGGTCGTCATGGACGAATGGAGACTGCGCGCCCTCCAGGCACGTGGCCTTCTCTTTCTTCACACCGATGACGGTTTTGAAATCCTCGGGACCTGCGATCGGCCTCGTGAGCTCCGAGAACTTGATTTGGACTCCCTTGGTCGTCTGGAAATACAAGTTGTAGTACATCGCGTCGGGAACCGGATCCCACGTGATCGTGATCCGGCCGTTGCCGCATTTGGCCGCCACATTGGCCGGCGGCGGAGGCAGCTCTTCTTCCTCGGCGATCGAGTCCCCGGCGCCCCATTCGCCATGGGTACCTTCAACGGAGAGGGGGGCGCGACGAAATCGAAACATCTCGTCCAGAAGCCATGCTTTCATCATAGGTGGTGCCTCGTGTTCCTCGACAGGGTTACAACCAAGAAATCGAGCGTCTTTCAATGAGTTAGATCGGGATTGGGGAGTCTAACAAAGCAAAAAGACGAAATGCAAGAGATGTGGAAGTCGTCTGCTGCTTCCAGCGCTGGATAGAGCGCATGGCCTGTGTTTTTTGGCTCCGCAAACTTGGTCCGTCCAGGACTACGTCAGACGGACCTTCGAACACTGCGTAGCCATCGCCGTCTGGGAAGCCACCGTCCCGGCGTGCGTAGGGCTGGCCGGGTGAGAATGGCGACCACAACGACAGGCCAATGCATCCATCGCAAGTCGCAGGATGCCGACATCCACATCCCTATGGAGGGAAAACGACCGAGCTTGGAAGGAGGATGCCTTCCAGCAAGGGCAACCGAGTTTTGAGGTCCCGGTCTTCTTGAGGCGAGATAGACCCTCGGAAGGCGGAACCTACAGGCAGGAAGTGTGCAGGCTACGCGCTCGTTAATTTTGCTCGACCGCCTCAGGGATCATGGCCTGGGGATCCCAGGATGGATGCAGTTCCTGGTCGGTCAGCGGCGCCGGTTCCGAATCGGTCGCGGCGGACTCTTCCTGCTCCATCGGAAGCAAGGCCTGGTCGGATTCGCCTAATTCTTTGAATTCCCGCAATGGAGGCAGCTGGGTAATGTCCTGCAGGCCGAAGTGTTCCAGAAAGAATTTGGTGGTCCCGTACATGATGGGCCGGCCCGGCACCTCTTTGCGTCCGACAATGCGGACGAGCTTCCGCTCGAGCAGCGTTCGTAATACCCCTGAAGTTTCGACGCCGCGGATTTCTTCGATCTCGGCCCTGACCAACGGCTGCTTATACGCGATGATGGCCAGAGACTCGAGCGCCGACCGCGACAACTTCTGCGCCGCCTTGGCCTTGTCCAGGCGCTTCAACCAGGCGGCGTACTCGGCCTTGGTGACCAGGCGATAGCCGCCCGCCAGCTTGACCAGTTGAATGCCCCGGCTTTCTTGGGAAAGATCCTGTTCCAGCCGCTTGAGCCCCTCTTCGACTTCAGCCTTCGACACGTTGCCAACCGCGCTCGCGAGACGCCCCAAAGGCACCGGCTCCGATGAGACGAAGAGAAGCGCTTCAAGGACGGCCGCCAGCTCACACCCGTCAAGGCCGTCGTTGGGCGCATCACATGATGCCGCGATCTCTGTGTCCGGCGGCTGGCCCGCCTCTGCACCGGAAATTTCGTCCATGACTCCGCTGCCTGCGTCACGCAGGTCGTCTGCGCTCATGCTTACCTCCATTCCGAATCATCAAGTTCCGCCGGATCCGGCACCAACGAGAAGGTGCGCGACACGAGAATCGGTCCGAAATTTTCCGCTTGATAGACACGCACCGTGCGGAGACGAATGAGCTCAAGGAGCGCCAAAAACGTCACAATGATCACCAACCGGTGGCAGGACGCCTCGAACAAGCCTTCAAAGCCGACGGACTCCTGTCCTTCCAGTGCTTCCAGAATGGCATTCATTCGGTCCCGGACGGTCAGATTATCGGGGATGATCTCCAACAGCTTCTTGCCGGGATTGCGATCCAGAATTCCTTGGAGCGCGTCGACCAGGTCGAACAATCCAATGTTCTCCAACATCGTGTCATCCGAATCGACCGCGGCCTCGTGCGCTGCCGCCGGCCGGCTGTAGATCTCCCGCCACATCCGCTCCTGAGTGTCCAGCTGTCGCGCCGCCTCCTTGAAGGCCTTGTACTCGAGCAGTCGTCGCACAAGTTCTTCTCGCGGGTCGGGTCCGTCTTCTTCGTCTTCAGCGGTTTCGTCCACGGGAAGCAGCATTTTGGATTTGATCTGCAACAGCGTTGCCGCCATGACGAGGAATTCGCCTGCAACGTTCAGATTGAGGTCCTTCATCGCCTCGATGTAGCTCAAGTACTGTTGAGCGATCATCGCGATGGGAATGTCATAGATGTTGATTTCGTTCTTCTTGATCAGATGAAGGAGGAGGTCGAGAGGCCCCTCGAAATTCTCGATACGGACCTGGTATGGGAGCTCGGTCTGTTCCGACCCGTCGAGTTGGTTATCCACAAGCCGCTTTATACCAGCTTTGGGGAGGCTGAGCAAGACCCGATCTATTAGTTGTGGTAGGAACGGTCACCTGGATCGAACCAGATACGCAATCAGAACGGCACTGAAGACGAGCAAGGAAAGGGTAATGGCGTATTGGATTTGTGGGTTCTCGATGCCGAGATTCGGGGACTGACCCGAACGCCTCGCCCTCGCAAATTGCGGTCCTTTTTCGAAAAACACCTTGGAAAAATCTTCCCGGGCGTTGAATTGCGCGTCGTCAAAGTCCGCGGTCGCACGAAACGTCGCGCGGCGGAAAAACGCATCTCCGTCGAACCGAGTGAAGGTAAAAAATACATCCCCGTCGAAAAGCGCTTCGGAGAAATCGGCCAACTGCGAAAATTCGCTTCCCGAGAACCCTGTTCCCGATTTGAAGTAGGTTTGCGCAAAATTCGCGTCTCGCTCGAAACGCCCTTCCAAAAACTCCGCCAGTCCCGTGAATCCCGACTGCTGGAACGTCACCGGTCCCTGAAACCGGGAGCGGTGAAAGCGTGTATGAGGACCGAACGCCGTCTTCTCGGCGGACACCCCGCGCAGGAATCGGGCTTGCACAAAATACGCTTCAGCCAGGAACACTGCGCCTGACAAGGTCACGGCCTGCGTGAAGACCGCGCGCGACAAATCGACGGTATGTTCGAACGTCGTTCCCGCAAATGTTACGGGGCCGCTGAAGACGAGAGTACCGTCGGAGGAGCGATGGACGATTCTGCCCTGTACGACGGAATTCACGAGTGATAGTCCGCCGGCAATCATTCTCACTTCCTTGTCCTTCGGATCGAGCACTCCGTCCAGCGCGGGAGGATTGGAAGCCACCGGTAAGCTATCGAACTCAAGGTCGCCGTGAATGACGGCTCCGTCCAGATCGACCGTTTGACCTCGTTTCAAGGCGGCTAGAACAGTCGATGCCTCGACGGCATGAGCCTCTCGCTGAGTCTTCGTACAGCTTGGATGGAGATGCATTTTGTAGAGGCCTTGCGCGCCCGGCGCCGCGTCGTCGACGAGGCAACCGGCCCCGGCAGATGCCGGAAGCAGGCAAAGCAGGACCGCGATCCCCCATCCACCAATCTGAGCCGGCGCGAGCATCAAGGTCTTCATACGGAATGGCCCGGCGCAAGACCAGACAGGAAATCTTGAGGTTCTTTACGCACGCAGGCCATCTGATAGACTCCAATGCATGAACAAACGTGCATTGGTCACGGGTTTGCTATTTACGGCCCTCCTCGTGACCGCCCGACCGCCGGCGTATGCGGAATACATCGAACTCCCCGTCCTCGCTGCGATCGGACACAATAACCTTGGCGTGTTTGAAATCATGTTGGTTGGCTGGGATAAAAAGTCCAATCCCAATCCGATGGAACTGCAAGTGTATATCGGAGGCGTCCGTTACGGGAACACCCATTTGGGGTCGATGGCGCAGGCCTTCGCTTATGCGGTGGAGCGCACGCCCGGTGTCTCACATACCGGTACCATGTCGGTGCAGGGAGTCACGTACCGGCCGTCGGCAAGCGATGGTCCGAGCGCCGGCGCAGTGATGGCAGTAGGGTTCATTGCGACGTTGAAAGGCGACCGTATTCAGCGAGGCACGGCGCTCACCGGCACGCTGGAACCCGGCGGCCGTATCGGGTGGGTCGGCGGCATCCCGGATAAGATTCGGGCCGCAAAACGGGAGGGATACCACACGGTGCTCGTGCCGCGGGGACAGCTGCATGCGGCGCAATGGAACCTCGTCGAACTCGGTTTTCAACTAAACATCACGGTCAAGGAAGTCGACACCATCGACGATGCATACGTGCTGATGACGGGCAGCAGTCTCTGACGGATCGCACGCAGATCCCACCTCTCAATTCCCCACCCAACAGGAGATGCCACAGCTTAAGACTCCACTCCGGCTTCGCGTATTCCCTTCCGGATCGCCTCGTACTCGTCGATCGTGAGCCGGTGCATGCCGAGCGCAAATCTGCGGGCCAGTTCCTGATCCTGAATCTTCAACACCTGCATGACCAGCGCCTGACTGGCATGAGCGGACCATGTCCAACGCTTGATGGCGTCGATCCGGACGAAGCCATGCCGTGCTTCAGTCCGCAGTTCATCCTTCACAAATTCATCCAACGCCGAAAAGTCATTAATAGGAGGCACTAGCACAAACTCCGCGCAGAGGCCGACCTTGAGGACATAGACCAAGCCGCGCGACTCCGGCGTGAGATACGTCTGGAGATTCGAGCGAATGAGCGCCGTGCATAGTCCCCACACACCCTGGGACAGTTGCAGCTCCGCGCTCTCTTCGGACGTCCGTTCACGCAGCGCAGGAACGATGAAAAGAAAGTGACTCACGCCAGAGTGCTCACCTGCGAGACGTTAACGCTCAGGCCGGAAACAGCAGTCGGGTGAGGTGATGGGGATTAGTGCCGGTAGTCGTCGGAATCATCGAGGAGATCGTCGGACTTTTCGAGGTAATCGACGTCTTCTTCTTCGTCGTCGTCAAGAGAGAGGTCCTCTTCCATATCCTCATCCATTTCACTTTCGCCGCTGAGATCGATTTCCTCCTCGCCCATCTCTTCCTCATCCAGGTCGGGATCGTTGGGTATCGCCGGGCTGCCCCCCTTGCCCCCGGGGGCCTTTCGCGTTTCTTCGTCGGGGACCGCCTTTTTGGCTGCCGCAGGCTTGGGCTGAGAGGGGGCTGCACCACTTGCCTTCTTGGGAGCAAGCTTGGGCTTCATCGCAGTCTGTTTCTTCGCCGGCTTCTTAGGCGATTTCTTTGGCGACTTCTTGGTTTTCGATTTCGTAGCTTTCTTCGCCGGACGCTTCTTCGTCTTCGCCATCGATCCTCTCCTCTTTCATTCTCCTGCGCGTTGCTTAGTGATGCGGCCTCCATCTAGCATGAATTTGCATAGTGTTGCAACGGGCTCGGACAAGGGCCTGGCGCCCTGTTTCATGCGCTCAGGGGCTGATCCAAACGGTGACGATGGCCGGAGCGCTGTCGGCGCCCTTCATGGTGTCCGGACCCGCCATATCCGTCACCACGAGGGAAAACTGATAGCGTTTTTCCTCCGAGACCGTGGGAGCGACGAAGGTGGCCTTGGCTTCGTTCACATTGCTCAGGATCACCCGATGACCCAGGATCTGCCTCCACTCGAAGTGCAATGGATCCCCGTCGGGATCACGGCTTTTCAATCCGTCGAGCAGTACGAGATCTCCTGATTTGGCGTGCAGCTCTTTGACGACTTCCGCGATCGGCGGGCGATTGGGCTCTTGATCGCCAGCGACGATGAGCTCCACCGTCCCGGTTTTCCCACCGTTTTCCACGGCAAGCGTGGCGCGGCCGGCGCCGGTGACTTGCAATACGCCATTGACATCGACTGAGACGACTTGCTCATCCGACGAACGAAAACGGCTGCCGGCCCCCGGTCCGCTGAGCGGCCGTGAGACGCCGTCACTGAATTGGCCCACCGCAGGAACAGAGATCCGCTTGCCGACCGGGCCGAGTCGCCAGGGCTTCTCCACGCCGAACTCGACGGCCTCAAGCTCCGCCATCGTCCCGACCGTAAGGAGCACCTCGTCAAACTCTTCATGGCTCTCCATTCGGCCTCTCACGACTTCGCCAACGGCCAGGAGCCGCATGCGGCCAAGAGCGTCCGCAGGAACGGTCACTGTACCCACAAACAGAGCGCCGTCTTGCGATGGGAGGAACGGCGTAGGATTCGCCTGATGTGAAGCGAGCGGTTCCTCGTCGATCCGGTACCAATAATAACGAAGCCGCCGGAGACTGGCCTCCCTGCCCACGTCTACCGCGACAGGGAGCGCCTGTCCCGCCGTCAAGACGGTATCCGCAGCCGGCATCGTAAGGGTCAGCGCCTCAACCGGCGCCGGATGAAACCCAAGCGCACCGTGCCCGTTCCATACCAGCGCTACTAAGGGGAGGATCATGACAAATGGGCGCATTCGGCTTCCCTAACCACTCTTAAAATAAGGCAAAGAATCGTACAATCCCCTTGCCCCGTCAAGGCCTTACCCGACGATGGGAGAACTCCGGGGCGACTACTTGTCTCCTTGACCCGCATGGTAGAATGGTTAAACGGAAGTCAGGATGAAGAACATGAAACCAGCCGTCTATCTATGTAGCTTCATTGTGATGCTTGCCGCGATGGCTTGGACCGCCTGGCCGACTTCCGCCACGCCGCCTTATACTGCCATCACCATCGACAACGGATCACCCTATTTCGTTCCGAAATCGGCCACCGTGTCTACCGGGGCACCGATCAGATGGGAAAATCCCACGCCGACTGAACACACGATTACGCACGTCGGTTGTTTAGAGGACGGCGACAGCTGCGCGTTTGATTCAGGCATGGTGCTTCCCAACGATACCTACACGCACCCTGGTTTGGCTCCGGGCAAGTATCAGTATATCTGCCGTATCCATCCGATCATGCACGGGACGATCATCGTCACCGACCCCTCCCCCGTCCCATCTCCGTTGTAAATCCTTCGGCAGGCTCGAGGTTCTTGCAGGAAAAGCGACCGCTCGTGTAGGCTTCTGCGCCTAACACTTACGATTTGAATGAAGCCCGCTGTTGCTGTTCACGAGCCTCGCCATCTTTCCGGAGACACCCTCGATCTCCTGGCCTGGCACATTCCCGATCTCGTCGCCTATCAGCACCATTCCGATGAATGGTGGTTTGCACCCCTCGACGACAACCTTCCCATTGTGCGGTTAAACCGGACGGGCCTCGAACTGCTCAAGGCCATGAACGGCCACATCACCGTCCGCACGTTGTTAGAACGATATGGGTCAAAAGTCTGCGGGCCAGATGGACAACCAGGGCAATGGCATCTCGAGCGCTGGGCCGTCCCCAATTACTCCCTCTGTTATTACGGCACGGAGCCTCCCGGTGGACATCGCCACAAGGCAAAATGGGATGTGCTGCTGCAGCAGATCCGGGAAGGTTGGTCCGGACAGGACGGTTTCGAGGGCGAAGAGCACTTGGAGGATTTCCACGTTCATGAACTGAAAGACAGCGGCGAGGACGACGGACATTTCGACCTCATCGAGACCACGGTCTCACATCTGTTTCGCGAGCCCAATGAAGCCTTGAACGGTCTGACGTATGGCCGGCTCCTGATGCAGAAACTCAGGCGCCTCGGCTGGTTTAACCCGAAGCCGCACATCATCGTCGAAGTGGGCGGAGGGCTCGGCTATGTCGCGCGGGAACTTGGCAAGGAACTCCTGCCTTTCGAAAAGCAAGCGATCAGGTACTGCTCGGTCGATATCACGAAGCCATTCTTGAAACTGCAGGTCACGCGAGCCAAAGCAGGAGGTTGGCCCGGCAGCGGTACCCAGGCCAACGCCGAATGGCTGCCGTTCAAGGATAATTCGGTCGATCTCGTGATCGACAACGAGAACATGGCGGACATGACGCCGGTCAAGTTGACCAGACACGAGCTGCTGTCAGGCACCGGCGCCACGCCGCAGCACCAGGAAGCGCTGGACTGGATCAGGCGCGTGCGCCTGCCGCTCGCAAGCGAGTTGCCCGAGGAAGTCATTTTCAACCTGGGGCCGTTTCGATTCGTCGCTGAATTGTGGCGCGTGCTCAAGCCGGGGGGGCGGGCGTTTCTGACGGAGTTCGGGATTGAAGAAGGGTGGCCTGCGCCGGTGAAGCTCCCCGGCCATACCGAGTATGAAGTTCAATACAGCCACTTGCGCCAGGCCGTCCGATGGCTCGGGTTCCACGAACAGTATCTATCCCTGCCTCAATTCCTTGCGATGAAGCCTGATACGAAAGTGCTGTGCACAGGCGCGGCCTATACGATTCAGCGGTTTTGTCAGGCGATGAACAGACCGTTCGTCGTCCGTGCATACAGCGAGAACGAATTGAAACAGGCACTCGGCGAACTGCTCCCGAAGTTCCAGGGTACCCACTATCACGACGTGGCCGACCCTGCCTGGTTCGGATTGATCGATTTCAAGGTGCTGCTGTTGGAAAAACCCGGTGGGGCGCCCAAGCCGAGCTTTACTGAGAACAAAGGGTATAGGTGGTATTCACAGAAGTGACTGCTTTACCGCTTCGCGGTACGCTGTGCAAATTCGATCAATACGCCTTCGCGCAAACCGAGGTCACTCACGAGACATTGCTGCTCACGCAGCGTTTCCATCACCGTCCGGAGAATGATGGCTCCGGAGGCAATCACGTCTTCACGATCCTTTTCCAGTCCGGGCATGCCGGCGCGCGCCGCTTTCGACCGGCCCAACAGTCGCTGCTCGAGGTCGGCGACAGTTTCCAACAAGAGCCGATAGTTGTGAATTCGTGCCGGTTCATACGTCGGAAGCTGCTGCGCCATGGCGGCCAACGTGGTAATGGTCCCGGCCGTCCCGATGAAGGTGCATCCTGCTCTTTCCACCCCGGCGAGTGCTTCCGCCGTTTCTCGGCGGATCCAGTCCCGTGCCTGCCCTATCTCCTCTAACGTCGGCGGATCGTGATGCAGCAGCCGTTCGGACAACCGCACGACACCGATGTCGATTGAACGCACGACGGGCCGTTCACCCTCCCGGACCATGATAAATTCGGTGCTGCCTCCGCCGATGTCCAAAGCCAGCATGTTTTTGATCGCCGGCGGTAGGCCTGAGCGGACGCCCAGCATCGTCCGTTCGGCTTCTTGCGCGCCGGTAAGCACTTCCACCACAAATCCTGTCTCGGCTTTGATGCGATCCAGGAACTCCTGGCGGTTCTCCGCATCGCGGACGGCACTCGTCGCCACCGCCGCGCACGCCTGGACCTGATAGCGGCCGATGACTTCCCGCCATTCCTTGATGCACTGCACCACGCGGTCAATCGCTTCGCGTTTGAGTCGCTTGGAGCGGTCGACGCCTTCGCCGAGGCGAAGAATCCGTCGGTCGGAGCGAAGCTCTTTCACGGGCCCGGTGGGGGAAAGGTCTGCAATGAGCAGTCGGCAGGTCAGCGTCCCGATGTCAATGCCTGCAAGTCGCTGACCGGTCATTCGGCGTTGCGGATTTCCTCCATCTCCGCCTCGAGCTTGTTGCTGGTGTCTTTGAGCTGCTGAATGTCTTTCACCAAGCGGGCAATCTCGGTATCGTACATCACGCGCTCCGCCGGTTCGCCGGCCTCGCGGAGACTTACTGCGCGCTCGCCGACATCGCGGTAGAGTTCCTGCAACTGCTGATCGATGCGCCTTACTTCGAGTCGAAGGCGGAGCAGTTCAGTTTCCTCGAGCGCCCGGTTAGCCGCCTGCGCCGTTCCGAGCCGCAAAGTCGCCAACCCCGACCTGAGATCGTGCTTCAACCGCTGCAACAACCCCATCCGTCACCCCTTCTCTCTCACACCGATCGGTCTTCTTTTCCCAGAGTAAGGTGGATACTCGCCTCCTGCGACTTGCGAAGGGTGCAGGGCCCTATCGCTGCGGTCGCCATCACCCGCGCAAGCCTGCGCACGCCGACGCGTGCGTCTTTTGCCTGAATGGCGATGGCTACGCAGTGCTCGAAGATCCGTTCGGACGAAGTCCAGGACGGAGCAAGTTTGCGGAGCCAAGCAGCGACAGGGCCATGCGGTTTCACCCATCGCTGGAGCAGGGCGATTATCCACCTTATATGTCTTCAACTCACCGATCCCAAATCCAACTTTTTTTCCCATTTCCGCAGCATCGCCTCCCGCAGCCCGTAATGCGCCGAGGAACTCAGCTGCGGATCCTGCCTGAGCAGCGCAAACGCCTCGGACCTTGCCTGTTGCAGCAAGTCGGCATCTCTTACGATGTTGGCGACACGGAACTCCGGCATGCCCCATTGCCGAAAACCGAAAAATTCACCCGGGCCCCTGATTCGCAGATCTTCTTCTGCGATCACGAATCCATCGGTTGACCGCACGAGCGCTTCGAGACGCTCCTTCACCAACGATGCCGCCTCGTGATTGCCGGCCGGGCGCTTGCCGAGCGCGATCTTTTGGCGGCCGAGGGTTGCGGCCATGAGGAGACAATAGGATTGATGCCCCGATCGCCCGACGCGGCCGCGCAGTTGATGAAGTTGAGCGAGACCAAACCGTTCCGCGTGCTCGATCAGCATGGTCGTCGCGTTCGGCACATCCACACCGACCTCGATGACGGTCGTCGCCACCAACAGATGGATTCGGCCGGCGAGAAAATCCGCCATCACCGCTTCCTTGTCCGCCGGCTTCATGCGGCCGTGTAACAGACCGACCCGGAAATCTTTGAACTCTTCCTTTTGCAGTCGCTCCGCGCCCTGGATTGCCGCCTGCAAGTCGGTTTTCTCGGACTCTTCGACAAGCGGATATACGACGTATGCCTGCCTTTTATTCCGCAGCTCGTCTTGGACGATTTGATAGGCCCGGCGCCGCTGGCTTTCGCCGAAGAGAAATGTCCGCACCGGTTTTCGTCCCGGCGGCAGGGCCCGGATGACGGAGACGTCCAGATCCCCATACACGGTCATTGCAAGCGTCCTCGGGATCGGCGTGGCGGTCAAGACGAGCACATCCGGTCTGTATCCCTTGTCGCTCAGCGTTTTCCGCTGCAGAACGCCGAACTTGTGTTGTTCGTCTATGA
This sequence comes from Nitrospira sp., assembly GCA_035277085.1. Taxonomy (GTDB): domain Bacteria; phylum Nitrospirota; class Nitrospiria; order Nitrospirales; family Nitrospiraceae; genus Nitrospira_C. The sequence goes on from DATELB010000118.1 coordinate 22,017, forward strand.
CCGCGAGCGCCAAGTTGTGGAACTTGACGCCCTTCTGGATCAAGGCATGCGTCCCGATCGCCACTTGAATCTCACCTGAGGCGAGCCGTTCCAGTTGCGAGCGCTTGACCGCCGCCTTTTCACTGCCCCGCAAGAGCACCGCTTTTAGGCCAAGGGCTTGGAAGAATTTTCCAAGGTTCCGCGAGTGCTGTTCCGCAAGAATCTCTGTAGGGGCCATAAGCGCGGCCTGATACCCCGCGCCGCACGCCATCACGATCGCATGCAGTGCGACGACCGTCTTACCTGATCCGACATCGCCTTGCACCAGCCGATTCATCGGCGTGGCCGACATCATGTCGCGAAATATCTCCCGGATCACATGGTCCTGAGCAGAAGTAAGTTGAAACGGGAGCGCGCGGCCGAGCTTTTCCAACAGCGGTATTCTCGGATTGAAATGGAAACTTTTTTTCTCCAATTGGACCGATCGCTGCCGGGCCGCAAGCGCCACTTGCAACAAAAACAATTCCTCGAATGCCAGCCGCCGGTGCGCCGCCGAACGGCCGAGTTCAAAGGACGCCAGATCCGCGCCGGTTGGCGGGAAATGCACCTCGGCCAGCGCCTCTTGAACCGGCATCAACCGCTGCCTGGCCCGAACGGTAACCGGTAATATATCTTTCATCCCGGACGCATGGTCATCCAGTAATGCCTTCATCAGGACCCGCATCTGCCTCGACGTCCATCCTTTCGTCTCATGATAGATCGGAACGACACGCCCGACATGCAGAGTAAATTCCGTGCCTTCGCCCACGACTTCGTATTGCGACACCTCCATGCGTGGGACCATCCACCCTTGCCGCCCGGCAATAATGCGCCCGCTCATCAGGACGGATGTGCCCAGCGCCAAGACCTGCTCCAAATACGGCTGATTGAAGAACACCGCTTGCATCCGTCCCGTCTGGTCTTCCAGGCCGACTTCCAGCACGGTAAATCGGCGGTTCCTCGTTCGCTTGACGCTGCATTTTGCCACCGTCCCATACACAGCCGTCACCATGCCGGGAACAAGATCGCCAAGAGGCGTCATCACCGATCGATCTTCGTACCGCCACGGCACGGTCCAGAGCGCATCTTCAACGGTTTCGACGCCCAAACGCTGCATGACCGCGCTCCGCTTGGGCCCGACCCCCTTTGCAAAGCGTATCGGGATAGTCCAGACGTCCCCAGAGGGCATTGGTCGCGAGAGCGCCCGGTCCGTTTTGAGCGGCTCAGGCGTATTCCAGCCGGCACGCTGGTCATGCGCGGCCTCCCGCAACGACTTGAGAATCGCAGCAGCCTCAACCAAGCGAAGATGTTGGTCTTCCGTCGTCAATCGCGCTTGGTCCTCTACGAACAGCGCACGGAGCTTCAGCAAGGCCGCCTCAACCATTTTGGGATACACGCGGTCCGAGAGAGCCCCTAGAATCTGCGAGGACACGAAGCTGCTCAGGTTTTTTACGGTGGGCAGATGGGCAAACGCGTCACGGCTCGCGAATTCAATGGGACGCGCAAGGCGGTCCAACCATTGCTGGAACTGCGTTGTGATTTCAGACGACTGATGAAAAGCCATAGCTGTACTTCAGAGACGTGACTCGGAGCATCAGTGAGAAGATGGAACTGCGCCGAAGAATGTTCACAAAGCTCACCTTCTCACCCACCCACCCTGCGCACGCCAAGACGTGCGCTTCGCCCAGGCTCACCCGCCCAACCCCGACACGCATTTTCCACCCGCCCATCCCACGAATCGCTTTGCGATCGTTTTCCGGGGACGCGTCTCTCCAGAGGGGCGCCGCAGCACTACCCGGCATGCGGAAGCGAGAACAAAGCTTGCTGAAAGGCATGTCCCGGGTAATCGATTGCAAGGCAATCGGTGGGCGGGGCGGGTATAGAAGACCTGCCTGGGAAGGATGGGTGTAATGAGCGGCTTTTTCAACATCCGCCTGGGCTCAGAGGAGCGCCACATGCGGGCGGATCGTAGCACAGGCTCCGCGCCTCCTCAATGGAAGCGGCGTTAAGGGTCCGCCGGCAAGTCCTGTAGATTTCCTTACAATCTCTTTGGGGTCCCCGCCCCCGGTGCTACACTGGCGCAAGACTGAAGGTCTGCCTCCATGTATCGTAGAAACATTTCGAATGTGCTCTATCCGATCGCCGGAATCCTGGCGCTCATTATCGTCTATCAGGCCGTCGTCAAACCGAATTACATTCAGCCTCCCCCCTCTGCGCCCACTGACCATGAAACGGTCAACAGACAAGAACAGGTTCGTGACCAGGCGCATGAGCCCACAGCCGAGGAGCCGCCGCCGGAGGCACAAAAGCAATTGCGGCTGATGGATGCGGGCGGCATTCCGGACTCAAGACACCATGACCTTTTGGAGGCCATACGGGACCAAGTCGAGAAAGGCGATCTCAAAACCGCTGAAACTCGACTGAACGGCCTTTCTGCCGATCTGAAAGCCGACGGGCGGATCCGCCCCTACGTGGCGATTCTCTGGAATAATCTCGGCATCGAACAGGAAAAGGTGGACGGCACGAGAGCGTCGCTCAAATCGTTCAAGCAGTCCGCTTCCCTCGATCCGAAAAATCCGGTCATCCTCATGAACCTGGCCCACGCCTATTGGGAGCAACGCGACCCCGCCATGAACCAAGACTTTCTGGAACGGCTGATCGAGCTCGCGCCCCAAGAGCCGTTCCCGCATATGGCGCTGGCTGACTGGCTTCAGGAACGCGGCCGTCTGTCTGAGGCGGCCCGCCACCTCGACCAAGCCGCTGAACGGGCGGGAACGGATCCCTCTCTGCAATCCTATCTGCGTACCGTCACGGCAAAAGTGCGGAAGACCGACCAGATGGAAAGCGGCCTCACAAGGCGTGACGGCGCGCATTTTGCAGTCAAATACGACGGCGACAATGACGTCGACTCCTGGACCACTGTGGTGGACATCCTGGAGGAGGCCTATAGGGAAATCGGCCAGAAGTTCGGACACTATCCCTCGAAGCCTATAGTCGTGGTCCTCCATCCGAACGCGACCTTCCAAGCGAACACAGGAAGCCCCGCCTGGGCCGATGGGTTATTCGATCCAATCTTGGGCCGCATCCACCTGCCGATCCAGGGCGCGTTGACGGATCGCGCCTGGTTAAAGCGGGTCCTGCGTCACGAGTTTGTGCATGCTTTGCTTCACGACCACCAGGGCGTCAATAACAATGCTCTGCCGACCTGGCTCAACGAGGGGCTGGCCATGCAGCTGTCCAGCGATCACTGGCCGGATGTCGATGATCTGACCCGGAGTGAGATATCCTTCATGCCTCTGGCGACGTTGGAAGGGAGTTGGGCGAACCTGACGGCGGACGCAGCGTCAGTGGCGTACCTCGAGGCGGATTCCGCTACGCATTACATGGTCAGCCGTTATGGGATGCACGAGGTGCAGCAGCTGCTCGCAAGGCTCAAGAAAAAGCAAACGCTGGCAGCGGCAATTCAAGCCGAACTGTCTCTGTCGTACGATCAGTTTCAATCCCGCTGGCTGGCGCAGTGGCAGGAAGGGCATGCGAAGGCGTCCTAGGTTGTCGATCACGCCCCGAGAAGCCTGCGGTCTCATCGGACTGCTCCGTTGACGACTCTTCATCCTCTTCAGCCGGTTCCACCTTATCTTCCCACAGCCATAGCCGGCCGGCCATATCCGGCATCTTGATCCGGAAGTCGATATCTCTTGGAGCCGTCCCGGCCATGCCGATGACGCTGCGGCTGATCCGGTCGATTCGAACGTGCGCAGTTTCCGTAGAAAATTCATCCGACCAGACTAATTGTCCGGTTTGTGGATCGCGTGCTCGCAGCACAAAATATGGCTGCCCCGCCTCGTTCGTCCGGGCAGCGATTCTGGTCACTCGAGCCATGGGCTGTACATGAGCGGCTACCCGATGGGTCGTTGTGTCGGAATGGTCTCCGACGGTAAGATTGAGCCGGCCTTCCCATAAGAAACGCCCATTCGATGCGTCGTATACACGAAGCGTAAATTCAGAGAGATTTCCGGTCCCGACGCCGACCCCTCCGGCGAAAATCCGAGTCCGGGGATGGGTCGATGGGGGACCATCATCTTTGATGTCGAGTTCGTAGGTCTCCGCCGAAAGCACCTCACCGGACCGCGCATTGTAGGTTTTGACGGTGATGAACGAGGTGTTTTCGTCCTGAAAGCCGAATCCGGCTGCTACCACGGTATTAGCGGTTGGGATAGCGGAGGGCTCTCCTGCGAAGACCATGAAGGGGACGGTGAGAACGGTTAGACTGACGCTGCTTAGCCATAAAATAGACCGCATGCTTGAGTCTCCTGTTCGTGCAACCGACTATGCCAGGAAACGACCCAAGGAGAACATTCCCCGCTGTCGGGGGACAATCCCCCAAAAGGGGGTGGTCGGGAAGCGGCTAGGATTTGGGGTAAGGAAGGAAGGATGCTCAGCGGACTTCTCCAAAGAGCCGGTAACGATGCCTCGCCACCAAAGCGTAGAGCCCGGTAGGCAAGCGGCTTCACGAGCGGAAGGGCAAACAGCTTGGCCAGCACCCGGCCGCCCCGTATTCCGGCCAGCAGAGGAAGAAAGACGTCCAACCCGCTCGCAATTCTCCCATCGGCGGTCACGAGAAAGGCGTCTTCCGGCCGGCCCCCTGGTGTCGTGATCCAAGCAACCGCTTCGCTTCATCGCTCTCATAGGGATGATACGCAGCTCCTGACCTCCGGATAAGCGTTCAAGGCCGTCCTCTGCCGTCACGCACATCCGGCAACGGCCGTCGTAAATAAGGAGACATTGCTGTGAGCCGGGTTCCCCCATATCTTGCCCTCAGCACCGTTGCCCGCTCGAGACGGGGCGCGTAAGATTCCGCCCATGCCGCACCGAAACTTTCTCGTTGTGACGCTGCTGACGCTTGCCAGCGTGGGTTTCGCCACGCTCTTGCTCGTGGTACGGCCGGCAGCACACGCGACGGCTCATGCAGGGTGGTGGCTCTTTCTCGTCCTGCTTCCTGTCCTGCTTATTGTCATGGTTCTTACGGGGAAAGCATGGGCGGCCATGGTCTGCGTCGCGTATGGGACCATAGGATTGGCGCTCGACGTGGCGACAGTGGTCAGCATCGTTGGCGGACCGGAGGGATCGGATCTGACGCTCTGGCTCAGTATCGTCAGCGGGAGCGCAAACTTCCTGCTGATCGTGTCCGCGGGGCGCGCCTTCTGGGCCACGTTGGAGGGACAACAGCCTGCAGAATTCCACCCTCCCAGTCCTCCTTCCCCTTGATCATCCGTAGCGGCTTGACGGACGCAAACCCGGCCGTCTTCAGCCATGCGGTCGTCTCGGCGACCGAGTAGGTATTGCCGGTATCCGTAAAGAGCAGCATTGACACTGCAAAGAGACTGGCTTCCTCGGGGTACAACCCCTCGCGATCGTGGAGAAACGCATCCTGAATCACCAACCGCCCCCGAGCCGATAACGCCGCCCTGGCCCGGCGAAACACGCCCAGATTTTCCTCCGGCGAATAAATGTGCAGCACATTGGAATACCAGATGACGTCAAAGCGGCCGGGGATATCGTCCTTCAGCAAATCCAGCGGCAGATAGGACAGACGGGCACCCGCCTTGTGCGTGGATGCG